>NZ_JAJNOF010000005.1:0-337431 GCF_027854495.1 Stenotrophomonas sp. PI_27 | reverse complement strand
TGGCGCACCTGGTAGATCCACGCCATGCGTGGATGAGGTGCCCTCCCGGGTAGGGTCAGAGCCCTTGCCTGCGGAAAGGGATCCGACTCCGTGCCATCAGATCTTCAAATAGATCTTGCGCCGGTCCAGCCACCACACCACGCCCCACCACAGCGCGACGAACGCCAGCGCCTGCAGCATCGATGCCAGCTCAAGCGCCTGCGGCATCGCGGCGGCCAGTTGCTGCCAGATCCAGCTCCAGGCACCGCTGGCCATCAACGCCACCGACATCACCGAGGCCCCCAGATACGCGGTGATCGCATTGACGCCGAAGCGCCGGCCCAGCGCCGGCCATCCCTTCTGGTCGATCAGCACGTGGCCCAACCACAGTGCCAGCGCGGCCAGGCCACCGGTCCACAGCACGTAGCTGGGCGTCCACAGCTGCTTGTTCAACGGCAGCACCCCGGCCAGCAGCAGGCCCAGCACGGCGGTCACCGCACCCAGCCCCGCCAGCGCGGCGGCACGTCCGCTGCGCAGCAGGCCACCGGCCAACAGGCCAAGTACGGTACTGGCCAGCGCACCCAGCGTGCTCAGCAACCCTTCCGGGTCGTGGCCCAGTCCGGTATCGGCCTGCCACTGGTAGATCCAGGGGGCGAACAGCGTGGTGTCCAGGCGGCTGGCCGGGTTGGTCCACGGCGCCAGCTCACCGATGCCCAGCAGCAGCACCGTGTACCCCACCAGCAGCGTGACCAGCACGCCCACCTGCATGCGCGGCCGCGCATACACCGCCAGCACACCCACCAACGCTGCGCACACCGCGATCCTTTGCAGCACGCCCCAGATGCGGAAGTGATGGGTATGCAGCGCCCACCAGATCAGCAGGTGCAGCAGCGCACCGGCCGCCAGGATGCGCAGCGCGCGCTCCAGTACGCCGCGCGCCAACGCCGGTCGCGCCGCCGTATCCTGCGCGCGCGGTGCCACGCTGAAGGCCATCGACACGCCCACCAGGAACAGGAAGAACGGGAACACCAGGTCGGTGGGCGTGCAGCCGTGCCATTCCGAATGGCGCAGCGGTGCAAACACCGCACTCCAGTCACCCGGATTGTTGACCAGCAGCATCGCCGCCACGGTGATGCCGCGCAGGGCATCGATCGAGCCCAGGCGGCGTGGCGGCGTACTGTTCATCAGGCGGCCTCGTACTGTCCGGCAATCCAGGTACCACGCACCTGCAGGGCGTCGTCCAGCAGCACCAGGTCGGCCTGGTAGCCCTCGGCGATATGGCCCAGGCGGTCGTCGACGTTGAGGAACTGCGCCGGATAGGTCGACGCCATGCGTGCGGCTTCGGCCAGCGGTTGGCCAAGCAGCTGCACGGTATTGCGCACGGCGGTGGCCATGTCCAGCGCAGAACCGGCCAGCGAACCGGCGGCATTGCGCACCACGCCATCGATGGCGGTGATGGTTTCACCGTACAGCACATAGCTGGGATCGTCGGCACCGACCGGCGGCATCGCATCGGTTACCAGCAGCAGGCGGCCACGCGGCTTGGCCGCCAGTGCCACGCGCAGGCTGGCCGGGTGCACATGCACGCCATCGACGATGATGCCGATCCAGCTGTCGCGGTCTTCCAGCGCAGCGCCCACTGCGCCGGGCTCGCGGCCCTGCAGTGGCGACATCGCGTTGTACAGGTGGGTGAAACCGCGCACGCCCGCATCCAGGCCGGCGCGGATTTCTTCGTAGGTGCCTGCGGTGTGGCCGGCGGCAACGATCACGCCCCGCTCGACCAGTGCACGGATGGTCTCCAGCGGCACGCGCTCCGGCGCCAGCGTCAGCAGGGTCACGCCGTTGTCCAGCGACGCGGCCAGTGCGATCTCTTCTTCATCCGGCACGCGGAACTTGCTGGCATCGTGCGTGCCCTTGCGCGCCGGCGCGATGTACGGGCCTTCCAGGTGGATGCCGATCACCCCCGGCACGCCCTGCGCGATGGCCTCGCGCATCGCACCGATGGCTTCGCGCATCACCGCCACGTCATCGCTGATCAGCGTGGGCAGCATCGCGGTGGTACCGAAACGGCGATGGGCCTGCGCGATGGTGCGCAGCGCCGCCACGTCCGGCGTGTTGTTGAACAGCGCGCCGCCGCCGCCATTGACCTGCACGTCGATGAAGCCGGGCAGCAGCCAGCCGCCGCCCAGGTCCACCTGTTCGGCCGCGTGGCCAAGCTGCGGCGCGGCATCGGGCAGCAGCGCGCTGATGCGGCCGTCTTCGATCACCACCGCCAGGTCGTCGCGGAACTCATCGCCCGCCAGGATGCGGGCGTTGCGCAGCACGGTTGCCATCACACCGTCTCCGTGACCTTGTTCAGATGCGGCGGCAGGTCCGGGTTGAAGCCACGGCGCAGCGCCAGCGCGTTGATCGCGCGGTAGAAGCTCTGCACGGTCAGCAACGGTGCACACAACGGATGCGGCGCGGCGGCCACCGGCAGGTTGCCACCGGCACCGGCCAGCCACACCTGCGCGCCGCGTGCGGTGAACTCATCGACCACCGCACGGGTACCGGCGCCGGTTTCGTCCGGCTGGGCGAAGGCCAGCACCGGGAAGCCGCGGTCGACCAGCGCCATCGGGCCGTGCTTGACCTCGGCCGAGCTGTAGGCCTCGGCGTGCAGGCTGCAGGTTTCCTTGAACTTCAGCGCGGCTTCCTGCGCTGCACCCAGGCCCAGGCCACGGCCGAGCACGAACAGGTTGGTGGCGTCGACCAGGCCCTCGGTCACCGCGCTCCAGTCGCACTGCCAGGCCTCACGCAGCGCATCGGGCAGCAGGTCCAGCGCTGCACGCAGGCTGCTGTCCTGCTTCCAGTACGCGGCCAGCTGCAGCAACGCGGCCAGCGAGGCCAGGTAGCTCTTGGTCGCCGCCACGCTCTTTTCGGCGCCCGCGTGCAGCGGAATGACCGTGTCGGCCAGCTGCGCCAGCGGCGAATCCTCGACGTTGACCAGCGCGATCACGCCCGCGCCGGCGGCCTTGGCCGCCTCGGCGTTGCGCAGCAGGTCCGGGCTCTTGCCCGACTGCGAAATGACGATGAACAACGCACCGCGCAGCTGCAGCGGCGCGGCGTAGACCGAACCCACCGACGGCGAGGCCGACGCGACCACCAGGCCCAGTTGGGTCTCCAGCAGGTATTTGCCGTAGGTAGCGGCGTGGTCGGAGCTGCCACGTGCGCAGGTGACCACGAACGGCGGCGGCGCGGCGCGCAGGCTGGCAGCCAGCGTTTCCAGGGTGGCGTGGTTGCGCGAGAACTGGCGGGCAACCACGTCGGCCGCTTCGGCGGCCTCGGCGAACATCAGGGTGGACGTGGGATCTGACAGCGACATGGCGGGCTCAGGCAGGATCGGAAGGAAGGGGGCGTGCGCCGGCCGGGCGCATCGGCGCGGTCGAGCCGCGCACCACCAGCTGCGGCACGAAGCCCTGGTTGTGCAGCGGCGCCGGCGCATCGTCGTAGGCATCGCTGCGCAGCTGCGCGATCAGCAGGCGCGCGGCGTGGCGGGCGATGTCCTCGGTGGCCTGCTTGGCGGTGGTCAGCGGCGGCCACGACTGGCGCGAGAACGGGCTGTCCTCGAACCCGGCGATGGACAGGTCGTAGGGCACGTTCATGCCGGCCGACTTGGCAGCGGCCAGCACGCCGGCGGCGATTTCGTCGTTGGAACCGAAGATGGCGGTGGGCGGCTCGCGCAGCGCCAGCAGGCGGCGCGCACCCCGGAAGCCGTCGTCGAAGGTGTAGTCGCCCTGCACCACCAGGTGCTTGTCCACGGTCATGCCGTAGTCCTTCAGCGCGGCTTCGTAACCGGCATAGCGTTCGCCCGAGGAGCGGTGCGAGCTGCCCCCCCACAGGAAGCCGATGCGCTGGTGGCCCAGCTGGATCAGGTGTTCGGTGATCTCGTAGGCGGCCTCGCGGTCGTCGACGAACACGCAGGCACCGTCGGCCGGGTCTTCAGTGGCGGCGATGATGCGCACCAGCTTGATGCCACGCGCAGTCAGCGCCTGGATCAGGTCGCGGCGCTCGGACATCGGCGCGGTCAGCACCAGCCCGGCCAGGCGCGAACGCTGTACCCAGTCGGCCAGCTCATCGGCCAGCAGCGGCGAGCTGGAATCGCAGGGATGGATCTGCAGGCCGAAGCCGGTCTCGCGGCAGGCGGCCAGCACGCCGTTCTGCACGCCGATGATGTGGTACGGGTTCGGGTTGTCGTAGACCAGCCCGATCACGAAGGTGGTGCCGCTGCGCAGGTTGCGTGCGGACGGATCGGGCTCGTAGTCGAGTTCGGCGATGGCACGCAGTACCCGCGCACGGGTGGCCTGCATCACCGAAGGTTCGTTGTTGATCACCCGCGAGACCGTCTTCAGCGAGACCTTGGCCTTCTCCGCAACGTCCTTGATGGTCGCTCTGCGCATGGGTTTTCCCTGGGGTTGGCTGCCGTCCATCATCGCCGATCAGGCCTTGTCCTGCGGCAGGCCGGCACGATGGCCGATCACCGAGTAGAACAGGATGTACAGGTAGCACGGCACCATCAGCAGCACGAACACCAGCTGGAAGTCGATGTGCTGCTTGAGCACGGCGAACAGCTGCGGAATGATCGCGCCGCCGGCAATGCCCATCACCAGCAGCGCCGAGCCGGTCTCGGTGAAACGGCCCAGGCCGCGGATCGCCAGCGGGAAGATCGCCGGCCACATCATGGCGTTGGCGAAGCCCAGCAGGGCCACGAAGGCCACCGAGACGTAGCCGTGGGTGGCCCAGGCGCCCAGGCAGAACACCACGCCCAGCACGGCCGAGAAGGTCAGGTAGCGCGACTGCGACACCACGTTGGGGATCAGCAGCAGGCCGACGACATAGCCGACCAGCATCGCGCCCAGGGTCAGCGAGGTGAACATCTTGGTCTGGTCCAGCGGCAGGTCGAAACCATGGCCGTAGGTACCGATCGCATCACCGGCCATCACCTCCACGCCCACGTAGACGAACAGGCACAACACGCCCAGCCACAGGTGCGGGAACTGGAAGATGCTGCGCCGTTCGGCGGCACCGGCGGCGACCGGCGTGGCGTTGGCTTCGGATGACTTGATTTCCGGCAGCGGCGAGAACAGCACGGCCACCGCCAGCACCACCAGCAGCGCGGCCATCGCCAGGTACGGGGTGTGGATCTTGGCCGCGAACTCGTTCAGCAGCGCGGCCTTGGTGACCGCATCAGCCGCCTGCACCTGCGCATCAAGGTCGCCGATGCCATGCAGCACCAGCGTGCCGATCAGCACCGGGGCGAGCATGCCGGCGATCTTGTTGCAGATGCCCATCAGCGCGATGCGGCGCGCTGCGGTCTCGATCGGGCCGAGGATGGAAATGTAGGGGTTGATCGCGGTCTGCAGCAGGGCCAGGCCGCTGCCGATCACGAACAGGCCGCCGAGCGCGCCCGGGTACCAGCGCTGGGTGGCGAATTCGCCGAACAGGGCGGCCCCCCCGGCCATCACCAGCAGGCTCAGGCTCAGGCCCTTCTTCATGCCGGTACGGCGCAGGATCCACGACGCTGGCAGGGCCAGGAAGAAGTAGGACAGGTAGAACACCATCAGCACCAGGAAGGCGCCGACCTCGCTGAGTTCGAAGGCCAGCTTGACGAAGGTGATCAGCGGACCGTTGAGCCAGGTGAAGAAGCCGATCAGGAAGAACAGCACGCCGACGATGGCGATGGAGGTGGCCACGTTCGGGCGCGCGCTTGCAGCGGGGACGGCGGACATCAGGAGGGCTCCTGCGGCGACGGCCGCAGAACGCGGCGTCGGAGAGTGGCTGGGAACAACGTTGTCACATTCTTTCGATGGACAACGGCGGTTTGTCAACTTCCATCCGACGCCCCCTGCGCGCCATGTTGCACTGCGCAAGGGAGTGGCCGTGCATCCCGCTGAATGCGCCGCGCGGCTTGAGCCCCATGGCACAACGGTTCACGCGTGAATCCCGCATTCACGCCATGTAAACGTTTACCACGTGGCGCATTCGTTGCGGCGCAGCAACGAAAGTGTCACGAACTCGTTGACATCGTTGTCAGCGCGGTTACAGACTCCGGCCCAATCGCCGCTCCCGATCCCTGGGCCGGCCCCACCTGCAGCAGGAGCCCGCGTGACCGCCAGCCACCCCGCCCCGGCCCATGTCCTGTCCCGCGTCGCGCCCTCGTTCCTGGCCGCCGACGTCGGTGGCACCCATGTGCGCGTGGCCCGGGTCCAGGCCAGCGGCGATGCCGCCCATCCGGTGCAGGTGCTGGAATACCGCAAGTACCGCAACGCCGACCACGCCGGTCTCAGCGCGATCCTGTCCGACTTCCTGGGCGAAGGCCCGCGCCCCACGCACTGCGTGGTCGCCAGCGCCGGCTACGCCCGCGAGGACGGCACCGTGATCACCGCAAACCTGCCGTGGCCGTTGTCGGCGCGCCAGGTGGAAGCCGATGTGGGCCTGCAGCGGGTCTACATCGTCAACGACTTCGAGGCGGTGGCCTACGCTGCCGCGCAGGTCGACGCCAGCGGCGTGCTGCACCTGTGCGGCCCGGACACCGCCGCGCGTGGCCCGACCCTGGTGGTCGGCCCCGGCACCGGCCTGGGCGCCGCGCTGTGGATCCCCACCGCGCACGGCCCGGTGGTGCTGCCCACCGAAGCCGGCCAGCCGACCCTGGCGGCCAGCACCGAACTGGAAATGGCCATCGTCCGCCACATGCAGCGTGATCGCGCCCATGTGTCGATCGAGCATGCGATCTCTGGCCCGGGCCTGATGAACCTGTACCGCGCGGTCTGCGCGCTGCAGGGGCAGGCGCCGACGCTGGCCAGCCCCGATGCGGTCACCGCTGCGGCCATGGCCGATACCGATGCGCACGCGCGCCAGGCGCTGGATGTGTTCTGCGGCCTGCTCGGCAGCACCATCGGTGACATGGCGCTGTTCTACGGCGCGCATGGGGGCGTCTACCTGGCCGGCGGCATCCTGCCGCAGATCCGCGAATACCTGCATGCCAGCACGTTCGTCGAGCGCTACCTGCAGAAGGGACCGATGGGCGAAGCGCTGGCACGCATCCCGGTGAAGGTCGTCGAGCACGGCCAGCTGGGCGTGGTGGGCGCGGCCAGCTGGTACCTGCAGCAGTCCGCGGCCTGACACCGCAACAGGCTTCAACGCAATCGCAGCACGCAGTACGTGGCACGCCAACGCACGGGACTTCGCCGCCGCCCCGCGCATGTCATCGCAACCGTTATCGAACACCGCCGCCGGCATCCAATCGAGTGATGAGGAGAGACATCATGAACACCCGCAAGACCCTGCTTTCGGCCGCCATCGTCAGCTGCATCGCCTTCAGTGCGCACGCGCAGCAGGCTGCCCCGACCGCCACCGACCTGGACACCGTGACCGTTACCGGCATCCGTGGCTCGATGGAAAAATCGCTGGACACCAAGCGCGAAGCCAATGCGCGCGTGGAAGTGGTCACCGCCGAAGACGTGGGCAAGCTGCCGGCGCACAACGTTGCCGACACCCTGCAGCGCCTGCCGGGCGTCAACATCAGCTCCTCCAGCGCCGATGAAGGCGGCTTCGACGAAGCCGACCGTGTCAGCCTGCGCGGCACCAGCCCGAGCCTGACCCAGACCCTGATCAACGGCCACACCGTCGGTTCGGCCGACTGGTTCGTGCTCAGCCAGGGCAACAACGTCGGCCGCAGCGTCAGCTACTCGCTGCTGCCGTCCGAACTGGTCAGCTCGGTGGAAGTGAACAAGTCCTCGCAGGCCAAGCTGCAGGACGGCGGCACCACCGGCACCGTCAACATCATCACCCGCAAGCCACTGGAGTTCTCCAAGCCGTTCACCGCGGAAGGCTCGATCGGCCTGGTGCGCTCGGACCAGGCCAAGTCGAACGACCCGCAGTATTCGGCGCTGTTCAACTACAAGAACGACGAAGGCACCTTCGGCGTGATGGTGCAGGGCTTCAGCCAGAAGCGCGAACTGCGCCGTGAAGCGCAGGAAATCCCGGGTGGCTTCTTCAAGATCGGCGCAAACGATCCGGTCGCCAGGACCAATCCGGACCTGATCGGCGTCAACGTTCCGGGCCTGCTGGGTTCGACCCTGTTCGAACAGACCCGCGAGCGCAAGGGCGGCCTGGTCTCGCTGCAGTTCAAGCCGAGTGACAGCCTCACCCTCGGCCTGAATGGTTTCAGCTCCGAGCTGAAGGCGAACAACTACAACCGCAACTTCATGATGTTCGGCAACAGCTTCGCCAAGTCGCAGGCGCCGGATCCGGGCTATGTGGTCAAGGATGGCGTGCTGACCAATGCCACCTACCGGGGCGTGCCGGGCACCGACTACGCGGTGTACGACATGATCTACCGTGAGTCGAAGGCCAAGTCGAGCTATGTCACCTTCGATGCCGACTGGCAAATCAACGACAGCCTGACGGCAAAGTTCCAGGCCGGCAGCACCAAGGGCACCGGCGAAACGCCGCGCCAGTACATCGCCGAAGTCACCCTGGCCAACGGCGGCGGCGCCAGCTGGGCCACCCACGGCAATGGCTCGCCGATCGACTGGAACGTCGGCGGCGACATCTCGCCCAACGGCGTGACCAGCTTCGGCACCTGGGGCAACCAGCAGGTCACCGCCGAAGACAAGGAGAAGTGGGCCACGCTCGACTTCAACCAGTACTTCAACGATGGCGGCGTGCTGAGCTCGATCGACTTCGGCCTGCGTTTCGCCGACCACAAGCGCGAAGCACTGTCGCCGGAAGGCGCAACGCCGGGTGACATCTGGAGCGCACTGAAGAACGGCGCGACGGCCAACTATCCCAGCGGCTTTGCCGGCGACATCGGCGGCACCTTCCCGCGCAACCTCTGGTACTTCACGCCGGGCGCGCTGAAGGACGCGGTGACCAACAACTCCACCTGGCTGGCCGGCAATGATGGCCCGACCGGTCGCCACAACTACGGCGCCGAATGGAAGGTGAAGGAAAAGAACTTCGCCGGCTACGTGCAGGCCAACTTCCGCGGCGACTGGTGGAGCGGCAACGTCGGCCTGCGCTACGTCAACATCAAGCAGGACATCGACACCTACAACGCCGTCAGCAAGGCCGCCGATGCCGATGTCAGCAGCCTGTTCGGCATGTGGGAGCGCCTGGCCTTCCAGAACAAGCGCAACCGTGTGCTGCCCAGCGCCAACATCAAGTTCGACCTGGACGACTCGCTGGTGCTGCGCGTCGCCGCCTCGCAGACCCAGACCCTGCCGGACTATTCGGCACTGGGTGCCTCCTCGTACGGTTCGGACCTGAACCGCACCGGCGGCGGCGGCAATCCGAACCTCAAGCCGACCCTGTCCACCAACCTGGACGCCAACCTGGAGTGGTACTTCATGCCGCGCGGCCTGCTGTCGGTGGGCGCGTATCACATGGACCTGAAGGACTACATCGCCTTCGACGTGGTCTCGCGCCAGCTGTACAGCGAACTGACCAACCAGCTCGAGACCTACCAGATCTCCACCCCGATCAATGCCGACGGCAAGGTCACCGGCGTGGAAGTGGCCTACGAGCAGCCGATCGGCGAGTACTTCGGCATCAATGCCAACTACACCTATGCCAACGGCACCACCTCGCATACCTGGTCGGATGGCTCGCACAACCTGCTGGGCACCTCGAAGAACACCTACAACGTGGGTGCCTACTTCGAGAACGAGCGCTTCGGTGCCCGCGTCAGCTACACCCGCCGTTCCTCGTTCCTGATCAGCCTGTCCGGTACCAATCCGTACTACCAGGATGACTTCGGCACGCTGTCGGCATCGCTGAGCTTCAAGGCCACCGATTGGCTGAGCATCAGCCTGGATGGCCTGAACCTCAACAACCCGACCTACAAGTACTACCAGACCGCGGCCATCCCGACCTCGTTCTACAGCAACGGTCGCCAGTACTACCTCAACTTCCGCTTCAAGTACTGATCCAGCGGCAGCAACATCGCCGAGTCGTGCACGCACGCCGGGCCTGGGTCATTCCGGGCCCGGCGTTTTTCATGTATAGCGTTCATCGCACCGTTCCAAGGAGTCGTTCCGATGGTCAAGCCTTCCCGCGCCCGGATGCGCAGCGCGCTGCTGCTGGGCAGCCTGATCGCCCTGCTGCCGGCACTGCCGGCGCTGGCCGCCGATCCCACGCCCGCCACCGAAGCCCCCGGCCCGCAGCTGCGCACCGGCAGCCTGATGCTGATTCCCGCGCCAGCCACTGTGCAACGCGGCCAGGGCAGCGGCATCACCGTGCGCGGCGATACCGTGCTGCTGGCCGAAGGCGAGGCCGCACAGCGCGTCGCCAGCCAGTTCGCCGACCTGCTGGCGCGCAGTGGCGGCCCGCGCCTGGCGCTGGCCAAGGGCAAGACGGCGGCCAGGACCGGTGGCATCCGCTTCCAGATCGTGCCCACCTTCCGCGACAGCGGTGAGAGCTACACGCTGGAAAGCACCGCACAGGGCGTCGTGGTACAGGCCGGCAACGAAACCGGCCTGTTCTATGGCGCAACCACCCTCGCACAGCTCGCCACCGGCGGCAGCAACGGCGTGCTGCCGGCAGTGCAGATCCAGGACGCGCCACGCTTCAGCTGGCGCGGTTTCATGCTCGACTCGGCACGGCATTTCCAGAGCCTGGACGAGATCAAGCGCGTGCTCGATGCGATGGCCGCGCACAAGCTGAACACCTTCCATTGGCACCTGACCGATGACCAGGGTTGGCGCATGGAGATCAAGCGCTACCCGAAGCTGACCGAGGTGGGCAGCTGCCGCCTGCCGGCCGGCGACGGTGGCATCGATCCGGTCACTGGCAAGGAGCATCCGTATTGCGGCTTCTACACGCAGGACCAGATCCGCGAAGTGATCGCCTATGCCGCGAAGCTGCATATCCAGGTGATTCCGGAAATCGATGTGCCGGGGCACGCGACCGCAGCGATTGCCGCGTACCCGGAACTGGGTTCGATCAATACCCCGCTGAAGCCGATCAGCGAATGGGGCGTGTTCCCGAACCTGTTCAACGTCGAAGACAGCACCGTCACCTTCCTCGAAAACGTGCTGGAAGAGGTGATTGCGCTGTTCCCGGCCAGGTACGTGCACGTCGGCGGCGACGAGGCGGTCAAGGACCAGTGGGAAGCCTCCAGGCAGGTCCAGCAGCGCATGCGTGCGCTGGGCATCAAGGATGAAATGGCCATGCAGAGCCACATCATCAAGCGCCTGGAGACCTTCCTGGAGGAGCACGACCGGCGCCTGATCGGCTGGGATGAAATCCTCGAAGGCGGGCTGCCGCCGCAGGCCACGGTGATGTCCTGGCAGGGCACCGAAGGTGGCCTGGCCGCGGCCAGTGCCGGCCATGACGTGGTCATGTCGCCGGTCGGCTACCTGTATCTGGACTACCTGCAGACGGCCTCGCCGAACGAACCTCCCGGCCGCCCGACCCAGGTCAACCTCGGCAAGCTGTACAACTTCGAACCGGTGCCGGCCGAGCTTGCGGCCGACAAGCGCCAGCACATCCTGGGCCTGCAGGCCAACATGTTCACCGAACACACGCGCACCTACGCGCGCCTGCAGCACAACCTGTTCCCACGCCTGGCCGCAGTGGCCGAGACCGGCTGGAGCACGCCGGAACATCGTGACTTCCGCGATTTCCTCGCGCGCCTGCCCGCGCAGCTGCAACGCTACCGCGCCTGGGGCCTGGCCTACGCGCAGACGCCGTTCGAAGTGGGCGTGGACTACACCGATGATCGCGCGAAGAACTCCGTGACCGTGTCGCTGGCCAACCCGCTGGGCTATGAGGTGCGCTACAGCACCGATGGCCAGCCGGTGACGGCGCAGTCGCCGCTGTACCAGCAGCCGCTGACCGCGCAGCTGCCTGCTACCGTACAGGCCGCCGCGTTCTACCAGGGCCAGATGCTGGCGGCGAAGCCGACGGTCGCAGCGTTCAGCGCACAATCGCTGCTCAGCCGCCGCAGCGATGAACTGCTCAGCTGCGTGGGCAAGAAGGGTCTGGTGCTGCGCCTGGAAGACGATGGCCCGCGCGAGGGAACGCGTGCGGTGTTCAACGTGGACATCTTCCAGCCGTGCTGGCGCTGGCCGCAGGCGCAGCTGGACGGCATCGGCAGCGTGGAAGTCCGCGCGGGGCGCATTCCGTACTACTTCCAGCTGGCCCACGACGAGCCCAAGCGTCGCTTCGAGAAGCCCAAGCGCGCGCATGGGGAGATGCTGGTTCGTCGTGGCGACTGCAGCGGCAAGGTGCTGGCGGAAGTGCCGTTGCCGGCCAAGCCGGATGCCGATGGCTTCGTGACGCTGCGTGCGGCGCTGCCGAAGCGGACGCAGGGCACCGCTGACCTGTGCATCAACTTCACCGGCGACACGCGCCCGGCGATGTGGGTTCTGGATGAGGTCACGCTGCGGAAATGACGGCAGGCCTGTCCGGGTGGGTGCCGACCTTGGTCGGCACCTCGGGCACTTCATCCATGCATGGCGTGGATCTACGGTTAGGTGCCAACCTGGGTTGGCACGACGTTACCCGCGCCAGCGCAGCAGCAGGTCGCGCATGGGGGTCAATGCCGTGCCCATGCCCGCCAGCACGCCCACCGTGTTGGCGATGGCGTCCATCGGATCGGCCATGCGGTCATCGGTCAATGCACCCTGCGCGAACTCGATGCCGATCCCCATCAGCACCAGGCCCACGGCCACCCACAGCAGCGGACGACCGCGACGGAACAGCTGCACCGCGCTGCCGGCCAGGATGAAGTAAGCGAGGACGTGTTCGCCCTTGTCGCCGTTTTCCGGCAGCGGGATCGGCGGCGGCGGGATCAGGCAGACCACGATCACCAGCAGCACCGCCAATGTCCAAAGCGCGGTCCACAGCCGCGGCCGCCGCAGCGGCTTGATCAGCGGCAGCGCATCGCTCACAGGCGCCAGCTCAGGTCACCCAGCTCGAAGGCGGGCTCGAAGTCGACGCCGCGCTGCAGGCCGATCGCCTGGAAGCGCTCCCCCATCTCGGTCGGCAGGGTCAGCTTCTTCACCTGGTCGCGCAGCTGGATACGGCCGACTTCATCGGTCCGCTCCTCGGCCAGCGACAGCACCTGGTCCAGGCCGTTGCCGAGCAGGAAGCTGGCCTGGCTGCAGTAGCCCGCCAGCTCGAAACCGCCGTGCATGCCGGCCTCGGCCATCGCGGTGAAATCCACCGACGCGGTGATGTCCTGCAGGCCCGGCCAGCGGTGCACGTCGTTGTGCACGTGGTGGCGGTAGAACGCGCGCACGGTGCCCTCATCACGGTCGTGCTGGTAGAACTCGCCACGGTTGTAACCGTAGTCGATGAACAGCATCGCGCCGCGCTGCAGGCCGCCCGCCACTGCCTGCAACCAGTACGGCAGCTGCGGCAGCACCTCGGAGCGGTAGCCCTCGGCGAAGGGGCGCTCCAGGTAGCGCTCGATGTGGCGCACCGCACCGTTGAGCAGGATGTCGGCCGGCTGCGCGCCACGGATGAAGTTGCCTTCGGCATCCAGTTCCACGGTTTCCTCGTAGACCTCGCCATCCCGGATGAGGAAGCGCGGCGTCGGCAGCGCGTCGATCACTTCGTTGGCAAACACCACGCCCTCCCAGTCCTCTTCGAACGGGCGGTCGACCCAGTCCACGCGCGCGGCCAGCTCCACCGGCAGGTTCTGCTGCAGCCGTTGCTGCTGGCGCTCGCGCAGGTCGGCGCTGGGTTCAAGGATGGCGTAGCGCGACGGCAGTGCATCAAGTTCCGCCAGGCGCAGCAGCACCGCCTCGGCGAACGCACCGGTGCCGCCCCCCAGTTCCAGCAGGCGCGACTGCGCGCCCAGCTGTGCGAATACCGGCGCCAGCGCATTGGCTACGCTGCCGGCGAACAGGCTGCCGAGCTCGGGCGCGGTGGTGAAATCGCCACTGCCACCAAACTTGCTGGCACCCGCGCTGTAATAGCCCCAGCCGGGGGCATACAGGCACAGCTCCATGAAGCGGGAAAACGGCATCGCCCCGCCCTGGGCAAGGATTTCGGCGCGCAGGGCGGCCGCCAGCTGGTCGCTGTGGGCCAGGGCATCGGCTTCGGGCAGGGGGAAGGTGGGCTGCATGGCGTCTTCGAATGCGGTGACAATGGTGCACAGGATAGCCGACCCTTGGAGGACCCTCGATGAGCGACACCCACCCCGTGGTCCTGATCACCGGCAGCGCACGCCGGATCGGTGCGGCCATCGCCCGCCAGTTCCATGCCTGCGGCTGGTCGGTGGTGCTGCACGCCCACACCTCCAGCGCCGAGCTGCAGCAGGCCGCGTTCGATTTCGACAACGTGCGCCCCGGCAGCGTGCTGGCCCTGCAGGCCGACCTGCGTGACGCCGACGCCCTGCCCGACCTGGTGGAACAGGCGGTTACCCACTTCGGCCGCCTGGATGCGCTGGTCAACAACGCGTCCAACTTCTTCCCCACTCCGCTCGGCCAGGTCACCGCTGAGGCGATGGACGCGCTGTATGCGGTCAACGCACGCGCGCCATTGCTGCTGTCACAGGCGGCGGCGCCGTACCTGCGCCGCCAGCAGGGCTGCATCGTCAATTTGACCGACCTGCACGGCACCGACCCGATGCGCGACCACATCGCCTACACCATGGCCAAGGCCGCGCTGGAGATGGCCACCCGCGCGCTGGCGCTGGAGCTGGCACCGAAGGTGCGGGTCAATGCGGTCGCGCCGGGGGCGATCCTGTGGCCGGAACAGGGCAAGGACGATTTCGCCCGCGAGGCGCTGCTGGCACGCACGCCGCTGGCGCGGATCGGCACGGTCGAGGAGATCGCCGAGGCGGTGTACTGGTTGGTGGCCGAGGCCAGCTTCGTGACCGGCCATACCCTGCGCGTGGATGGCGGGCGTACGGTCAGCTGAGAGGTTGCCGGCCAGCGACCGGCATACCGGTAGTGCTGGCCGCTGGCCGGCAACCCCATCATTCCAGGTCAACCACCTCGAACGCCTCGCCAAACTGCGGGTGCGCGCGCCACAGCGTGGCCAGGTCCAGTCCGCTGACCGGATCGATGAAGTCCGGCGCGATGTCGGCCAGCGGCTTCAACACGAACGCGTGCTTCAGCTCCGGCCGCGGGATGCGCAGGTGCCCCGGCCCTTCCACCACCAGGTCGCCATAGAACACCACGTCGATGTCCAGGGTGCGGTCGGAGAAGCGCGGCCCGCTGCGGTCGCGGCCATGCGCATCCTCCAGCGCATGCAGCCAGTCGTCCAGTTCCTGCAGCGGCAGGCCGGTCTCGATCGCCACCGCGTTGTTGAGGAAGGCCGGGCCATCGAAGCCGACCGCGGCAGTACGGTAGGCGGGCGAGACCTGCAGCGCGCCGAAGCGCTCGCGCAGGGCCGTCACCGCGGCGTGGAGGTAGCGGCGGGGCTGGACGTTGCTGCCCAGGCTCAGGAGCACGGTGGTCATGCGGTTCAGGTGACGGCACTTGGGGGGCGTGGACATGCCGTCGTCACGGCGGCCTGCCTACAATCCGGGACGCACATGATAGGGCACCGACATGACCTATTGCGTTGGAATCGAGGTGGACGAGGGCTTGGTCTTCGCTGCCGACACCCGGACCAATGCCTCGCTGGACGATGTGCGCGTGCATCGCAAGCTGCACGTGTTCGAGTATCCCGGCCAGGCAGCCTACGTGCTGATGGCGGCTGGCAACCTGGCCACCACCCAGCTGCTGGTGTCGCGCCTGGGCCGCGACGCCGCAGAGCGACGCGTGCCCAACCTGCGCGACATGACCCACCTGTTCGAAGCCGCCGCGTATGTGGGCCAGCTGCTGGTGGACAGCCAGGTGCACGGCAGCCACAGCGAACACGGCCATGACGGGGTCAACACCCAGGCCACGCTGATCTTCGGCGGCCAGATCGCCGGCGAGCGGCCCGGGCTGTACATGATCTACCCGCTCGGCAACGCCATTGCCGCCTCGCCGGAGACGCCCTACCTGCAGATCGGCGAATCCAAGTACGGGAAGCCGATCCTCGACCGCATCCTCAGCCCGGCCACGCACCTGGAGGATGCCGCGCGTACGGCAATCGTGTCGCTCGATTCCACCATCCGTTCCAATCTGTCGGTGGGCCTGCCGATCGATCTGGCGCTGCTGCGCGACGGCGAACTGCGCATCGGCCAGCAGCTGCGGCTGGGCGCGGATTCCACGCTGTATGCCGACATCCACCAGAACTGGTCGCGGCGGCTGGAACAGGCGGTGGACGCGCTGCCGCGCTTCCCCTGGGAAACCCTGGACCGGTAGTGCCGGCCGCTGGCCGGCAACCGCGTTGATCCCACCACACGGGGATGCCGGCCAGCGGCCGGTACTACCCTGGTATCAGCCCAGCGCTTCGGCCACCGCGCGCAACACCGGCTGCATCTGCTGCGGCTGGAACAGGCAGTGGATGCCTTGCCGCGCTTCCCCTGGGAAACCCTGGACCGGTAGTGCCGGCCGCTGGCCGGCAACCGCGTTGATCCCACCACACAGGGATGCCGGCCAGCGGCCGGCACTACCGTGGCATCAGCCCAGCGCTTCGGCCACCGCGCGGAACACCTGCTGCATCTGCTGCGGCTGGAACAGGTAGCCGCGATTCCCCTGGGAAACCGCCGGACGGTAGTGCCGGCCGCTGGCCGGCAACCGCATTGACCCGACCCCAGGGATGCCGGCCAGCGGCCGGCACTACCGTGGCATCAGCTCAGCGCTTCAGCCACCGCGCGGAACACCTGCTGCATCTGCAGCGGCTGGAACAGGCAGTGGATGCCTTGCCGCGATTCCCTTGGGGAAACCCTGGACCGGTAGTGCCGGCCGCTGGCCGGCAACCGCGTTGATCCCCCCACACAGGGATGCCGGCCAGCGGCCGGCACTACCGTGGCATCAGCCCAGCGCTTCAGCCACCGCGCGGAACACCGGCTGCATCTGCAGCGGCTGGAACAGGGAGTGGATGCCTTGCCGCGCTTCCCTTGGGAAACCCTGGACCGGTAGTGCCGGCCGCTGGCCGGCAACCGCGTTGATCCCACCACACGGGGATGCCGGCCAGCGGCCGGCACTACCGTGGCATCAGCCCAGCGCTTCGGCCACCGCGCGGAAGACCAGCTGCATCGGCTGCGGCTGGAACAGGCAGTGGATGCGCTGCCGCGCTTCCCCTGGGAAACCCTGGACCGGTAGTGCCGGCCGCTGGCCGGCAACCGCGTTGATCCCACCACACAGGGATGCCGGCCAGCGGCCGGCACTACCGCGAGATCAGCCCAGCGCTTCGGCCACCGCGCGGAACACCTGCTGCATCTGCAGCGGCTTGCGCAGCACATGCACCTCCACGCCGGGCGGGAACGCATCGGCGGGCACGGCCACCGCGGCATCCTCCAGCACCAGCGCCGGCCCGCGATAGCCCAACGCGGCCATCTCGCCCAGCAGCTGGCTGGCCGGCAGCAGCTTGGAACCGGCATCGGCGATCACCAGGGCCGGCATCGCCTCCTGCTGCATCCAGCGCAGCGCCGCCGGGCCGTCGGACGCCAGCTGCAGCTGGTAGCCCTGGCTGGACAACGCATTGCCGAGCAGCGACAGGCGCGTGGCTTCGCCGTCGACGACCAGGATCGACTGGCCACTGCCCAACGCCACCAGCTGTTCGATCGGCTCGCTACCGTCGCTGGCTTCGTGCATGGGCAAGCGCAGTTCGAAGCAGGTGCCCTGCCCCGGCTGGCTGCTGACATGGATGCTGCCGCCGGCGCCTTCCACGATGCGCTTGCAGGAAATCAGGCCCAGGCCGGTGCCATCGGCCTTGGTGGTGAAGAACGGATTGAACAGGTGCGACAACGTGTCCGCGTCCATGCCGATGCCTTCATCGGCCACGCAGATGCGCATCCAGTCCACGCCATCGCGCTGGCCGGCATGGCTGGCGGTCAGGCTCAGGCGGCCACCGTTGGGCATCGCCTGGATCGCGTTGAGCGCAAGGTTCAGCATCACCTGCTGCAGTTCGGTGTAGTTGGCGTCGACCACCAGCCCTTCATCCTGCACCAACAGTTCCAGGCGCACGGCATCGGGCACGTTGCTGCGCAACAGCAGGGCCACCGCATCGAACAGGCCCTTGATCTCGATGCGCTCGCTCGGCTTGCGCGATCCGCGCACGAACGACAGCATCGATTCGGCCATCTCGTGGCCACGGCGGCCACACTCGGCGATGACATCGGCCAGGTGGTGCAGCTGCGGATCGTCGGTACGCGCCTTCAGCAGGTCCGGCATGATCAGCAACGGCTGCAGGATGTTGCGCAGGTCGTGGCTGAGCCCGGCGGCAAGCAGGGACAGGCTTTCCAGCCGCTGCGCACGCATCAGTTCGGTTTCCACGCGTGCGCGCTCGACCGCACTGCGTGCATCGCGGATCGCACGCGCGACCGCCGAGGGCAGGCGTGCCGGCAGGTGCTTGATGATGTAGTCGTTGGCGCCCTTCTGCAGCGCCGCCACCGCGTTCTCCTCGCCCATGGTGCCGGAGACGAAGATGAAGGGCACTTCCGGCGAGGTCTCGCGCACGATGCGCAGCGCATCATCACCGGAGAACCCCGGCATGCTCAGGTCGGACAGCACGATGTCCGGCTGGAACGCGGCCAGTGCCTGGCGCAGTTCAGCCTCGCTCTCGACGCGCTCGAAACGGGCGTCCAGGCCCGCATCGAGCATCTGTTCGGACATCAGCTCGGCATCTTCCGGTGAATCCTCCACCAGCAGGATGCGCAGCGCCCCCAGGGCGGGACCGGTCAGGGGCATGGGCTCACTCGAGTTCCGGTGCCTGGTTGATCAACGCCCAGAACTTGCCCAGGGTCTGCACTGCGCCGAAGAACTGGTCCACATCCACCGGCTTGACCACGTAGGCGTTCACGCCCATGTCCCAGCTGCGGGCCAGATCGCTTTCCTCGCGCGAGGACGACAGGATCACCACCGGCAGGCGCTTGAGCTCCTCGTGCTCGCGGATCTGCCGCAGCACTTCCAGGCCATCCATGCGCGGCATCTTGATGTCCAGCAGCAGCACCGCCGGCAGGCCTTCCTCGCGCTCGGCGAAGGCGCCGCGACGCAGCAGGTAGTCCATCACTTCCACGCCGTCTTCGACGTGCACGATGGGATTGGCCAAGCGCGCCTCTTCCAGGGCATCGATCGCCATTTCGGCGTCGGCCGGGCTGTCTTCGGCGAGAAGGATGGTGCGCAGAGTGGTCATGCAGAAGGCCCTTGTTTGTCCGCGTCGTTCGCGGGAGGCAGGTAGAAGTGGAAGGTGGCGCCGACGTCCGGCTCGGCCTCGGCCCAGATGCGGCCGCCATGGCGGGTCAGCACGCGGCGCACGCTGGCCAGGCCGATGCCGGTGCCCGGATAATCGCTGGCCTTGTGCAGGCGCTGGAACACACCAAACAGTTTGCCGGCGTAAGCCATGTCAAAGCCTGCACCATTGTCGCTGACCGTGAACTGATGGCCGCCATCGGGCTGCGGCTGATAGTCCACGCGGATCTTCGCCGGTTCACGGTTGCCCGAGTATTTCACCGCGTTGCCAAGCAGGTTCAGCCAGACCTGGCGGATCATGTTCTCGTCGCCCACCACGATCGGCAACGGCGCGATGCTCCACTCCACCCGGTGCGCATGACCGCTGTTCTCGGCCTCGGTCTGCAGGTTGGCATCGAGCATGGCGCGGGTATCGGCCACCAGCGACTGCATGTCCACGGCCTGCTGGCGCATCGCCGCACGGCCCAGGCGCGAGTAGACCAGCAGGTCGTCGATCAGCGCCGCCATGCGACGGGCGGAACTGGAGATCACCTCCAGGTAGTGGCGGCTCTTGTCATCGGCAGCATCGCCAAGGTGGCGCGACAGCTTGTCGGAGAATCCGGCCACGTGGCGCAGCGGCGCGCGCAGGTCGTGCGAGACCGAATAGCTGAAGGCTTCCAGCTCGCGGTTGACCTCGGACACCTGCGCGACCTTGCCTTCCAGCTGGCGGTTCAGCTCTTCCACGCGCAACTGCACTGCGCGCTGCAGGGTGACGTCGCTGATGGTCAGCAGCACCACCTCGTCATCGGTGTCGGGCAGCGGCATGCGGCGCGCATTGAGCATCATGTAGCGCACCATGCCATCGGCGGTACGCTGCTCATGCTCGAAGTCCCAGAGCTCGCGGCCACGCGACAACACATCGGCCAGGCGCTGGCGCACCACCGTATCCCGCCAAGCGCCGTCGCCGACGTTTTCCAGCAGCAGGCCATCGGCACGCTCGTCCTGCAGGTCGTACAGTTCGGCGAACGCCGGGTTGTGCAGCTGCACGCGCAGGTCGCGGTCGAGCAGCACGATGGGTTCGCGCACGGTCTGCAGTACCGACGCCGCACGCGCGGCCGAGCGCAGCGACTGGCGTTCGGCATGCAGGCGGCGGCCGATCTGCCGCTGCAGCAGCCACAGCACCAGGCCCAGCAGCGCCAGCTGGATCACCAGCGAGCTCCACGCGACCAGTTCGGTCTGCTTGCGCTGGCGCGCGGCCTGCTCCGCACGCCGTGCCAGCAGCGTCTGCTCGCTGGCCTGCAGTTCTTCCACCAGGCCCCGGATCGGGTACCGCGTGCTCAGGTCCTGCACCAGTTCGCGCTGGTCGCTGTTCGGTTCGGACCGGGCCAGTTCGCGTGCCACCGCCAGGCGGCCGTCCAGCATCGATTCGATGCGGCCAATGCGGATCAGCTGCTCGGGGTTGTCGCGGGTCATCCGCCCCAGCTCGGCCAGTCGTCCGGGAATGTCGTTGGCCTTGGCCATGCGCTCGCGCAGGCCGGGCGCATCCACGCCCTTGGACAGGGTCAGGGCGGCCGATTCGACGTCGCGCACATCGGCCTGCAGCTGTTGCAGTGCCACGCCCACGGCCTGGGTATGGTTGACCCAGGCCATCGCCTCTTCGCTGTCCTGCTGCAGTTTGCGCAGGGTCAACCACGGCACCACGATGATCGCGGCAGCCGCCAGCGCCAGGGCCGGCAACCGCCAGCGGTCCCAGATGTCGTCACTGAAAACCAGCGCCATAGTTCCTCGTCAGCACGGCCGCGGAGCGGGACCCGGGGCGGAGCCCGGCTGCGGCGGAACCGGCAATATAGCGCAGGCGGTCACAACTCTGGAGCCCGATGCGCGGCAGGCTGAACGGGCTCACGCAGCCGGCCCCATACGCGAGTGGGCGCCCCTTGCGGGGCGCCCAACCTGTTCAACGCGTGGTGGCTGTTCAGCGCTTGGCGGCGGCGCTGACCTTCAGCGCGGCGGCATCGACGCGGGTCACGCCCTTGATGCCCTTGGCGGTATTGACTGCCTTGTCCTTCTCCGCCTGCGTGGCGACGGCGCCGCTCAGGCTGACCACGCCGTTCACGGTTTCCACCTTGATCTCGGTGCCCGGGACGTTGCTGCTGGCCAGCAGGTCAGCCTTCACCTTGGTGGTGATCCAGGTGTCGGTCACCGGCTCATTGGAGTCATGGCGATCGGCATGGGTGGTCGGGTGGGCACTGGTCGGCGGGCTCTTCGCGGCCGGATCCTTGGCGAATGCGGCCGAGGAGGACATGGCCAGGCCCAGCGTCAGGGCCGAGGCAATCAGCGTGCGGGTCGTATTGCTCATCGTGTCGTACTCCTTCGGAATGTGCTGCCAGTCTGGACAAGCGCACGTGGAGCAGGCGTGGCGTTGCGGTCATGCTGCCGTGAATCGGCAGCCCGGCGATGCCAATGGTTCAGTTTGGGATCGTCCGCCATCGTCGTTTACCCTGCCCTTCCCCATTGCCGGAGCCCTGCCATGCGCCCCGACCTGCAACTGGCCCTGATCGGTTACGGCCTCGCCGGCCGCGTCTTCCATGCGCCGCTGATCCAGCACACGCCCGGGCTGGCGCTGCACAGCATCGTCAGTTCACAACGCGACACGCTGCTGCGGACGTTCAGCGATGTGCACGTGCGTGCCACGCCGCAGCAGGTATTCGATGATCCGGCCGTGGATGCCGTAGTGATCGCCACGCCCAACGAACAGCATGCGCCACTGGCCATCGCGGCGCTGGCGGCAGGCAAGCATGTGCTGGTCGACAAGCCGTTCGCACTGGACGTGGCCGAAGCGGAAACGGTGCTGGCGGCGGCACGCAACGCCGGGCGCATCGCCACCGTGTTCCAGAACCGGCGTTTCGATGCCGACTTCCTCACCCTGCAGTCGCTGCTGGCCGAAGGCACCTTGGGCGACGTGGCCGAGTGCCACGCGCACTTCGACCGCTACCGGCCACAGGTGCGCGACCGCTGGCGCGAACAGGACGGGCCCGGCAGTGGCCTGTGGTACGACCTCGGTCCGCACCTGCTGGACCAGATGCTGGTGCTGTTCGGCTGGCCCGACGCCATCGATGCCGATCTGGCCGTGCAGCGCGAAGGCGGCGGCGGCATCGATTACTTCCACGCGATACTGCACTACCCGCGGCATCGGGCGATCGTCCACGCCGGTTCACTGGTGGCAGCGCAGACGCCGCACTTCAGCGTGCATGGCAGCACCGCCAGCTGGATCAAGCACGGACTGGACGTACAGGAGGCGCAGCTGCGCCGCGGCGTTGCGCCGGGCGCACCGGGCTGGGGCATTGATCCGCGGCATGGCGAGCTGGTGCGCTGCGATGCCGAAGACAACGTGCAGCGCAGCACCGTCGACAATCTGCCCGGCGACTACCGCCGCCTGTATGCACAGTTCGCCTCGGCGATGCACGGCGAGGGCGAAGCCACGGTCAGCCCGGTGCAGGCCCTGCAGCTGATGCGGCTGCTGCAAGCCGGCATGGACAGCGCGCGCGAAGGGCGGCGGATCGCGTTGGGTGATCGGCAGGGCTGCGCCCTGCACCCGCAGAAACGGTAGTGCCGGCCGCTGGCCGGCAACCTCAACAGCAACAGCAAAAGCCGGCTATCCGTGAGGCTCTTGTAGAGTCGAGCCATGCTCGACTGGCTGCATGAGGTCAGAGCCCTTTCCTGCGAAAGGGGATCCGACCCCGATCTGCCTGGGGTCGGATCCCTTCGGCAACGCCGAAGGGCTCTGACCCCACCGCAGTGCTTACGACTTCTTGATCGCGTGCCCGCCGAATTCATTGCGCATCGCCGACAGCAGGCGGTCGGTGAACGAATTGGATTCGCGCGAACGCAGGCGTTCCAGCAGCGACAGCGTGATCACCGGTGCAGGCACGTCCAACGCGATTGCTTCGGCTACGGTCCAGCGGCCTTCACCGGAATCCTCGACGTACGGTGCGATGCCATCCAGCGACGGATTGCGCTTGAGGGCTTCGGCACTCAGGTCCAGCAGCCACGAACGCACCACGCTGCCGTGGCGCCACACCTCGGCGACCTGGGCCAGGTCCAGTTCCATTTCCTGCTTGCGCTCCATCAGCGCGAAGCCCTCGGCGTAGGCCTGCATCATTCCGTACTCGATGCCGTTGTGGACCATCTTGGTGAAGTGGCCAGCGCCGGACGGGCCGACACGACCCCAGCCCCGGTCCTCGGCCGGTGCCAGCGTGCGCAGCAGCGGTGCGATCTGCTCCACCACCGACGCTTCGCCACCGACCATCAGGCTGTAGCCTTCCTGCAGGCCCCACACGCCACCGCTGGTGCCGCAGTCGACGTAGCCCAGATCGTCCTCGGCCAGCGCCCTGGCGCGGCGGATCGAGTCCTGGTAGTTGGAGTTGCCGCCGTCGATGACGATGTCACCTTCGGCCAGGTGCGGGGTCAGCTGGCCCAGCGTCTGGTCGACGGTTTCACCGGCCGGCACCATCAGCCACACCACGCGCGGCACCGGCAGCGCGGCCACGGCGGCGGCCAGCGAATCGACCACCTCCAGGCCGGCCTCGGCGGCGCGCTGGCGGGCGCCTTCGCCCGGGTCGTAGCCGACTACGCGGTGGCCGCCGCGATGCAGGCGCTGGGCCATGTTGGCGCCCATGCGGCCGAGGCCGATCATTGCAATATCCATTGTTTCACCTTCAGTTGGGGTCTAGGGTCAGGCTGCCTGGCCTGCCGGTAGCCGCGCAGTGGCGCAGTTGCGCCTCGCGCCAACGCCGGTAGAGCGTGGTGTGCAGATTGTGCACCGCCAGGTCGATCGAAAACGGGGTTCGCGGGTTGCGGTCGAGCAGCCGGGCGATGTGGTAGCCGATGGGACGTATACCGCGTGGATGCACGTAGATCACGAACTGCCGGTAGAACGGATCGTCCAGCAGCTGGTCCATGCGCGCCAGCGCCGCGTGGTAGCGCGGCGCCAGCCGTGCGCGCAGCTGTGGATCGCGCTCGTACAGCAGCCGCTCGAAGTAGCGCTGGCCGGTACGCGGTATGTCCTGCGCCAGTGCCCACACCTCGGCATTGCGCTGGTCATACCAGGCCAGTCCGCCGTGCGTGGCCAGCGCCCGCGCAGCATCCTCGCCCACCTCGACCACCACGAAGTTCTCGGCCTGGTTGCTCAGGTCGTCCAGCGTGCCTTTGTCGTACACATGTTCGATGAAACCGGGCACGCCGACGAACGCCTGCCGTCCCATCGCCGAGGTGCGCACTGCCTTGCCATCGGCGAAGAACTCGCCCGCGTGCGCGCCAAGCAGAATGCTGTCGGTCCGGTGCAGCGCGAGGAAGGTGCCGATCGACAGTTCATCCGCCGCAAAGCCGGCGTCGAACGCAGCGTCGCCGTACAGCTCGCGCTGGGTGGCCAGCTGCGCAACCTGGCGACCGACACCGCATTCGGCACGCACGGCCCCGCTATAGAACGCCTCCAGTGCGCGGCTGTTGCCCGCACTGGGCATGAAGCCACGGCCGAGGCTGCGCGTGCGCTGCCACCCCTGTGCCGGCGCACCGCGCACGCCGAAGCCGATCCAGCCCAGCTGCAGGCCGGAGAACCGGAATCCGGGATTGCCCTCCAGCGCCTCCGTCGCACGCCGCGTGGCTGCGCCCAGCTCGAACGCGTAGGCGCAGAGCGTGGCCGGATCATCCAGCAGCTGCTGCAGCAGCGCCTGCCGTGCGGTCGGGGCGAGAGCCGCTGGCCAACGCACCTGCAGATCGCCGGCGGCCTGCGCCGCAGCCAGCGACGCACGCGTGCACACTGCGCCGCCGTGTACCTGCGGTGCACTCACGACCGCGTCCTCGAAGCGCCAGCCTAGCCGTTGCAGCAGGCCCTGCGCACAGTCCAGCGACGGCGCTGCCACGACCCACGATGGCACCAGCAGCAGGGCCACGCTCAGCAACCTGCCGCGCACGCTCAGCCCTGGTCCGTCGCCGCCGGTGCGGGTTCCGGCGCTGCGGCCGGTGATGGCGATGGCGCGCCCGCCGCGGCGGGAAGGTACTGCTGCAGGCGCTGGAAGAAGCGGCGATAGAACTCGGCATCGGTGACCGTGCTGCTGGCCACCTTCACCAGCGAGTCGTCGTTGCTGCCGAACGGCAGCGACACTGAGCCCAATGCGCCCACGCCGACACTGGCCGACGTCGGGCTCTTCTTCAGCGCGTAACGGTCCTGCACCGCGCTGACAAACACCAGCGCCTGGCCGCCACGCGGCGCACACGAGATGCGCAGCACCAGCTGCTCATGATCGTCCTCGCGCGGCTGGAAGTTCTTGTTGCCTTCCACCTGGGCATCATCGGCACGGGCGATGGCATAGCCCTGGCTGAGCAGCGTGCGGCGCGCTGCTTCACAGGCCTCCGCAGGGCGTCCCTCGACGGTACGCGAGAAGGTGTCGCCGGAGTCGAAGGACTCGCGCAGCACGGTGCTGTCGGCGGCGCGGCCACCACAGGCCGACAGGATCAGGGCGCTGGCACAGGCGACGGCAGCGCTGGAAAGACGGGAGGCCCGCATGGGTACTCCTGCGAGGACGGTAGCGGCAAGGGTAGTCCCGCCGCCGTGTGCGGCAGGTCGACATCGCCGCCCATGTTGCTCCCGGTTCATGCGCCGGCAGCGCCACGGACGGGGGCCCTCAAACAGACGGGGCCCCAAAATAGAAAGGGGCCGGCAATGCCGGCCCCTCGGGGATCGCGTGGTGCGCCGGTTCAGTCCGCCCAGCGGCCCGCGCCGGTGGACTGCGGCAGCACCTGTGCCGACAGCGGGCGGTCGTTGGCCAGCAGATTCACCGCGTCGGCCAGGATCGACGCCGACTCGCGCAGCAGCGGGTCCGGGCGCTTCTCGGCAGCCTTCTCGCGCGCGGCATCCTTGACGATGTCACGCTCGTTGCCGGTCAGGCCATCATCGCTGCTGTCATCGGCCAGCGGGTCCAGGGCCAGGCCCAGTGCCTTGCGCTGCACCTGGCGCTCCTTGCGCTGGGCATCCTGGCGCTCACGCTCGGCGCGGCGGGTGGCCTCGTTGAGCGAGATGTACTTCTTGGCCGCCTCGGCACGGAACTGCTCCACGTCCTCGTTCCACCACTGGAATTCCTTGTCGGTCGCGATGCGCGCGTCATGACGGGTTTCCAGCTTCGGCAGCAGCGGCGCGAAGTTGCCGTACTGGGTATGCGGCACGGCAGCGATGCGGGTCCACGGCAATGCGTTGTCGTAGGTGCTTTCGCCGAACTCGGTGGCATCGACGCTGGCCGGGAACGCCAGGTCCGGCACCACGCCCTTGTGCTGGGTGCTGCTGCCGCTGATGCGGAAGAACTGGGCGATGGTCAGCTTGACCTGGCCGAAGCGCTGGGTTTCGCCGCTCGGCCAGCGATCGAGGTCGACGATGTTCTGCACGGTGCCCTTGCCGAAGCTGGTTTCACCGATCACCAGGCCACGGCCGTAGTCCTGGATGGCACCGGCGAAGATCTCCGAAGCCGAGGCCGAACCGCGGTTGATCAGCACCGCCAGCGGGCCGTCCCACGCCACGCCCTGGTTGCGGTCGCTGTTGACGGTGACGCGTCCGCCGGACTCGCGCACCTGCACCACCGGGCCCTGTTCAATGAACAGGCCGGTCAGTTCGATCGCTTCATCCAGCGAGCCGCCCCCGTTGTTGCGCAGGTCCAGCACCACGCCGTCCAGCTTGTCGTTCTTGAAGCCGGCCAGCAGCTTGGCCACGTCGCGGGTAGCCGAGGCGTAGTCGGCGGCATTGCGGCGGCGGCCTTCAAAGTCCTGGTAGAAGGTCGGCAGCTTGATCACGCCGATCCTGCGCGCCGGTTCGCCGTTGGCGGCCGGGATGCTCATGGTCTCGCCCTTGGCGGCCTGTTCGGCCAGGCGCACCTTCTGGCGGGTCAGCACCAGCGTGTGGTGCTTGCCGTCCACGCCCTCGGCGGCCGGGATGAACTCCAGCTTGACCTGGGTATCCTTGGCACCGCGGATCTTGGCCACGACGTCGTCGATGCGCCAGCCGATCACGTCCTCGACCGGCCCGGACTTGCCCTGGCCCACGCCGACGATGCGGTCGCCCGGTTTCAGGGTGCCGTCCACTGCGGCCGGACCACCGGCGATGATCTCGCGGATCACCACCATGTCGTCCTGCCGCTGCAGCTGCGCACCGATGCCTTCCAGCGACAGCGACATCGCCTGGTTGAAGTTCTCGGCGGTGCGCGGGGTGAAGTAGTCGGTGTGCGGATCGACAGCGCTGGTGTAGGCGTTCATGAAGAACTGGAAGACGTCCTCGCCCTTCAGCTCATTGACCGACTTTTCCAGCGTGGCATAGCGCTTGTCCAGCGTCTTGCGGATGTCATCGGGCTTCTTGCCGGCCAGTTTCAGGCGCAGCCAGTCATTCTTGACCGACTTGCGCCACAGCTCGTCCAGCTCGGCGCTGCTGGCCGCCCACGGCACCTTCTTGCGGTCGTACTCGAAGCGTTCGTCGGTGGTGAAGTCCGGCTCCTGCTTGAGCAGCTTGCGCGCATAGGCCACGCGTTCGCCGACCCGTTGCTTGTAGACCGCGAACACCTGGAACGCCGGCTCCAGCTCGCCACCACGGATGGCCGAGGAGATGTTGGCTTCGAACGGCGCGAAGCGCGCCACGTCGGCCTGGGTGAAGTACTGCTTGGCGCCGTCCAGCGTTTCCAGGTAGCGCTTGAACACGTCCTTGGAGGTGGCCTCGTCCAGCGCGCGCGGGCGATAGGCGTAGCGGCTGTCGGACAACAGGCCGTACACCAGCTTGGAGGTGGTCACCTGATCGGCGGTGGCCGCGGCGGGCAAGGCAGGCGAGTCGGCCTTGGCCGCCAGCGCCAGCGGCGCGACCAGCGCCAGGGCCATCAGGAATGCGGGGGCTTTGAATTTCATTGACGTGCTCGAAGGCGCCTTGCCAAGGGAGAGACTGCGGGGTGCTCTGACACCGCGACAGTGCCGAAAGTTGCCGGGTTTGTCACCCGGCCGCGCTCGGTGGAAAACCAGCCTAGCCGGGCCGGTGTAGCAAATTGTGAATGCAGGCGAAGGCGTGCGCGCGCCCACCAGGGTGGTGGTGGCATCCCTTGGCAGCGCCGGGCCATGTCCCGGCGGCAACCGCTTACCGGACGCCGGCGCCCTTGGCCTGGACGTCGGCATGGTACGACGAGCGCACCATCGGGCCGGATGCCACATGGCTGAAGCCCAGCGCGTAGCCGTAGTCTTCCAGCGCCTTGTAGTCCTCGGGGGTCCAGTACTTCAGCACCGGGTGGTGATGCGCGGTCGGCTGCAGGTACTGGCCGATGGTGATCATGTCCACATCGTGCGCGCGCAGGTCACGCATCGTGGCCTTGATCTGTTCGAAGTCTTCACCCAGGCCCAGCATGATGCCGCTCTTGGTCGGCACGTCCGGGTGCTGCGCCTTGAAGTTCTTCAGCAGGTTCAGCGACCACTGGTAGTCCGCACCCGGGCGCACGTTGCGGTACAGGTCCGGCACGGTCTCGATGTTGTGGTTGAACACATCCGGCGGATTCTGCGCCAGGATCTCCAGCGCACGTTCCATGCGGCCCTTGCCGCGGAAGTCCGGGGTCAGCACTTCGATGCGGGTGCCCGGCGACTTTTCGCGGATGGCGGTGATGCAGTCAACGAAGTGCTGGGCACCGCCGTCACGCAGGTCATCGCGGTCGACGCTGGTCACCACCACGTACTTCAGGCCCATGTCGGCCACGGTCTGGCCCAGGCTGGCCGGTTCGTTGGCATCCGGCGGCTTCGGGCGGCCGTGGGCGACGTCGCAGAACGAGCAGCGGCGGGTGCAGACCTCGCCGAGGATCATGAAGGTGGCGGTGCCGTGCCCGAAGCACTCATGGATATTCGGGCAGCTGGCTTCCTCGCAGACCGTCACCAGGCGGTTCTCGCGCAGCTTGGCCTTCAGGTTCTGCACCGCATTGCCCGAAGGAATGCGCACGCGGATCCACGACGGCTTGCGCAGCACGGGCGCATCGGCGAACTGCACCGGCGAACGGTTGATCTTGTCACCGCCCAGCTGCTTGACCCCGGCCTGCAACGGCGCGGCGGACGGAGAATCGCCCTGCACGATCTGCAGGGGAATGGAACGGGCGGTGGTTTCAGTCATGGCGGTTCCGGGGGCGGTCAGGCGGCCGCAGAAAGATCGGGCAGTTCGGGCGTGTGCTGCAGCAGCAGGCCGAACTGGCGGGCCAGGTGGTCCAGCAGCACCGGCTTGACGGCCTCCATGCCGGAGGGGCCGCCCAAGTCTACCACCGAGGTCACCTGCAACCCCTGATAGCCACAGGGATTGATGCGGTGGAAGGGTTCCAGGTCCATGGACACGTTGAAGGCCAGCCCATGGAAGGTGCAGCCGCGCCGCACGCGGATGCCGAGCGCGGCGATCTTGGCGCCACCGACGTAGACGCCCGGGGCGCCCTCGCGGCGTTCGGCACCGATGTTCCACTCGGCCAGCGTATCGATGAGGGCCTGCTCGATGCGGCACACGTAGTCGCGCACACCAATGCCCAGCCGCGGCAGGCGCAGCAGCGGATAGACCACGATCTGGCCGGGACCGTGATAGGTCACCTGGCCGCCGCGGTCCACGTGCAGCACGGGGATGTCGCCCGGCGCCAGCACATGCTCGTCCTTGCCGGCCTGGCCCAGGGTGAAGACCGGATCGTGCTCGACCACCCACAGCTCGTCGGCATCGGCGTCGCTGCGCTGGTCGGTAAAGCGCTGCATGGCGCGCCACACCGGCTCATAGGCCTGGCGGCCAAGGTCACGCACCACCGCCGGACGCGGCGCGCGGTGTTCCGGGGCGGCCTCGGCCGGGCAGCTGTCGGCTACAGCGTCCACTTCACTTCCGGGTGGTCGCGCAGCGCCTGGTGGGCCAGGTCGTACTGTTCGCGGCTTTCTGCCTTGAACACGATGCGGACGGACACGTACTTGCCGTTGGACGAATGCTTCCAGCTGATGCGTTCGTTCACCACATCGATGCCGGCAGCCAGCAGCAGGCGGGGGAGCTCATGTTCCAGGCCGCGGTTGGCCGCGCCCATGGCGCTGAGCTCGAACTGGCCGGGGAACTGGAAGCCGTGGTCGGGGTTGTCGGACTTGATTTCCATGGGCCCATTATCGGGCCGCAGGGCAACAAACCCAAGAGTATTCATCAACATCAAAGGCGGTACCGGCGGCCTGCTGCGTTGCAGGTGGCACCCACACCGGCGCTGCCATGCCCAACGGCAGCTGACTGCGATTCCTGCGCCGGCGCAGGCCGCGATGCCGCGCCGCACGGCTGGCGCCCGCCTTCACGCGAGGCCCCCGGCGCCTGCGCGGGTAACAAATTGTGTCCGCCGGACAATGTTGTTTTCGGAACAGACAAGTGATCCGGACGCGCTCGTTCCGGCGCGCGGGCGCGAGTACCGTGGCGTTGCACAAAACGACAGAAAACCATCCCCTTCCCCATGAGCATTCCATCCATGCATCGTGTCGCAGTCCTTGGGCTGGCCGGCCTGCTGGCCACTGCCCTCCCCCTTGCCGCACAGGCGGCCGAACAGTGTGGTCCGGACGCCATGCGCGACCACCCGCCCCAGGTCAATTTCCGCGTCGACAACGACCTGTTCGGTGGCCGCCACCAGGACCAGGGCTACACCAACGGCGCGCAGCTGACCCTGGTCTCGCCGAACCTGGTCGACTACACCGATGACCCCTGCCTGCCGCGCATGGCGCGCTGGGTGAACCAGTACCTGGAAGGCCTGCACCCGGGCCGGTTCGAACAGCAGAACATGATCTTCAGCATCGGCCAGGGCATCTTCACCCCCTCCGACCCGGCCCGCCGCGACCTGATCAAGGAGGACCGGCCGTATGCCGGCGTGCTGCTGGCCAGCTTCGGTTTCAATGCGCGCAGTGGCGACCGGCTGCAGACCACCCAGCTGGCGGTGGGCGTGGTCGGCCCCTGGGCACAGGGCAAGCAGGTGCAGGATGCGGTGCACGACCTTCTGGGCGACAAGAAGTTCGAGGGCTGGGACAACCAGCTGCACAACGAACCGGTGTTCATGCTGACCCACGAGCGCATGCGGCGCTGGCCGGCCGATGCCAGTGTCAACGCCGGCGGCTGGGGCTGGGATGCGATCAGCCACTACGGCGGTGCCATCGGCAATCTGGAGACCAAGGCCAATGCCGGCGGCGAGCTGCGTTTCGGCTGGAAGCTGCCCGACGATTTCGGCAGCACGCCGTTGCGCCCGGCGGGCGAGAACACGGCACCGACCCGCGGCGGCCGCCCCAGTGGCTGGTCCTGGCACCTGTTCGTGACCACCGACGCGGCCTGGATGATCCGAGACATCACCCTGGACGGCAACACGTTCCGCAGCAGCCACAGCGTGGACAAGCGCCATGTGGTGGCACAGGGCGGCTACGGCATCGCGGTGATGCGCGGGCGCTGGAAATTCGCGATGGCGCGTTACCACAGCACCCGCGAGTTCGATGGCCAGCGCCAGTCACCCGTGTTCGGCAGCTTCACCATCAGCCGCGCGCTGTAAGCGGGCAGGCTGCCGGTAGTGCCGGCCGCTGGCCGGCTGCCGGCAGATCCGGATGGGTTGCTGCGGAGCCGGCCAGCGGCCGGCTCTACCCCCCGTCCCGGTTGGGTTGCTGGGAGCCGGCCAGCGGCCGGCCCTACCCCGCGCATGCGGGGGGAAAGCGGCCTCCCGAAACAGAAAAGGCCGGCATTGCCGGCCTTTTCGTTCACCACGCCGGGGCGTGGATCATTCCGATTCCCACCACATCCAGAAGCTGTCCCACAGGCGCTTGAAGAAACCGGCCTGTTCGACGGCGGCCACAGCCACCAGCGGCGCTTCGGCGATGACCTTGCCATCCAGCGTGACCTTCACAGTGCCGATCTGCTGGCCCGCGGTGAACGGTGCCTCCAGGGTCTTGGGCACGTCGATGCTCGGCTTCAGGTCGTTGTAGCGGCCGCGCGGCACGCTCACCAGCATCGGCTGGGCCACGCCCAGCTGCACCTTGTCGGTGGTGCCCTTCCAGACCTTGTGCTCGGCCACGGCCTTGCCCGGCTCGTACAGGCGATGGGTCTCGAAGAAGCGGAAGCCCCAGTTCAGCAGGGCCAGGCTGTCATCGGCACGCTGCTTTTCCGACGCACCGCCCAGCACCACGGCAATCAGGCGCTGGTCGCCACGCTGGGCCGAGCTCATCAGGCAGTAGCCGGCTTCGGAGGTGTGGCCGGTCTTGATGCCATCCACGCTGCCATCGCGCCACAGCAGCAGGTTGCGGTTCGGCTGCTTGATGTTGCCGACCTGGAATTCCTTGATCTTGTTGTACGCGTAGGTTTCCGGGTAATCACGCACCATCGCGCGGCCCAGCAGTGCCAGGTCGTAGGCGGTGCTGTGATGGCCTTCGGCGGTCAGGCCGTGCGCGTTGACGAAGTGCGAGTCCTTCATGCCGATCTTGGCGGCGTAGCTGTTCATCAGCGACGCGAAGGCTTCTTCGCTGCCGGCCACATGCTCGGCCAGGGCGATCGCGGCGTCATTGCCGGACTGGATCGCCATGCCCTTTTCCATGTCTTCCAGGCGCGCGGTCTGGTTGACCGGGAAGCCGCTGTAGCTGCCGTCGGTACCCGCGCCACCCTCGCGCCAGGCGCGCTCGCTCATCATCACCTGGTCATCTGCACGGACCTTGCCGTTCTTGACCTCGGCGGCAACCACGTAGGACGTCATCACCTTGGTGATGCTGGCCGGGGCCAGCTGCTCGTGGATGTTCTCGCCGGCCAGCACCTGGCCGGTGGCGTAGTCCATCAGGACCCAGGCCTTGGACACGCTCGGCGCCGGGGCCGGCGGGGTCGCGACGGTGGCCGGGGCAGCGGCGGCAGGCGCCGGGGTGGCCGGGGTCGGCAGCGGCGTCTGGGCGGAAGCCAGGCCCACCACCAGGGTGGCGGCCAGGGCGGTGGCGGCGGAACGGAAATTCATTGGACAGCAGGCTCCAGGGGACGGCCAGGAATGGAGGGTGGAACGAAGCGGCCATTGTAAGGCCGGGCGAGCCCGGGCCGGCAGCACCAGCCCAGGCGGATCAATCCTTGACGATCTGCGGCGAACCCAGGCCCAGACCGGCGATGCGGCCGACAAGTTCCGCGGCACTGGCATGGTCGCTGGCGGGAACGCGCAGGCGGAACAGGGTACGGCCACCGGCGGCGATGTCGCTGATGGTGGCGCCGACAATGCCGGCCGCGTTGAGCTGGCCCATCGCGCGGTTGGCATTGTCGCGGCTGGAGAAGCTGGCGACCTGCACCATCACTGCGCCGACCACCTGCTGCGACAGGCTGGGGGCTGCTGCGGTGGCGGGCACCGTACGCACTGCGGCCGGCGCGACCGCGCGCGGTGCGGCGCTGGCGACTGCAACCGGCGCCGTTGTGGGGCTGCGCACCGGCGGTGCGCTCGGCGGCAGGCTGCTGACCGCCACGTCCGGCACCGCGCTGGCCACGCCCTGGGTGGTGGCCGGCTGGCCACGCGCAGGCGTGGCGTCGGCCGGCAGGCGCTTGACCAGGCGATCGATGTCGCTGTCGGCGGTGGCACGCGCGGCCGGTACCGGGCGCGCCCCGGCCACCGCGACCGCGGTTTCGGCGGCACGGCGCTCGCGGCGCGACGGCTTCTGCGCCAGCAGGTTGCTCTCGCCCGGCTGCAGCGCACGCACTTCCACGTTGCCGGTGCCGCGCTGGGTGATGCCCAGGCGCACTGCGGCGGCATAACTGAGATCGACCACGCGGCCGTCATGGAACGGGCCACGGTCGTTGACGCGCACGATGACCGATTCGCCGTTGTCCAGGTTGGTGACGCGGGCGAAGCTGGGCAGCGGCAGTGTCTTGTGCGCGGCGGTGAACTGGTACATGTCGTAGACCTCGCGGTTGGAGGTCAGGCGGCCATGGAACTTGGCGCCGTAGTACGACGCCGTGCCGCGCTCGACATAGTTGCGGGTGTCGTCGAGCACCTTGTACGACTTGCCCAGCACCACGTAGGGCGATTTGTTGCCGATCGCCGAACGCTCTTCGGCGGTCACTTCCGGCTCGGGAATGCAGGCGACGTTGGGAATGTAGTCCGGGGTGCTGTCACGCACGCCGGGTCTGTACAGGCCGCCGGCGGTGTAGTTGCCGCGCGTGTTCGGGTCTTCCTTGGCCGCCGCATACGGCGAGCCCTCCGGGCAATGCGCCGGGCGCGCGCCGCGGCCCTGCACCACCGTGCCGCTGGGCTTGCCACCGTGGCCGGCCGTGGCCGGCTTCTTCGGCGCGCTGCTGCAGGCGGCCAGCGCGAAGACGATCAAGCTCGGGACCAGCCATCTGATGTTCATGCCGGGGGCAGCTCCTGTCCGGCGATGGCCTGGGACAATTGGAACACGGCCATCGCGTACATCTTCGAGAGGTTGTAGCGGGTGATCGCGTAGTAGTTCTGGAAGCCCAGCCAGTACTGCTTGCCCGTGCTGCCTTCCAGCGTGATCGGCGTGGCCGTGGCGCCCGGCTGCACCGGTGCGCTGGGCTGGTAGCCGCGCTGCGCCAGATCGGCCAGCGACCAGGTCGGCATCCACTCGGTCGGGTTGAATTCCTCGCGCCCCGGCGCCAGCGTGGCCGGTACGGCCACCTGGCCACCCCGGACCCAGCCGCCCTTCTTCACGAAGTAGTTGGCGATGGACGAGAACACATCGTCATAGCTGGTGAACAAGTCACGACGGCCATCGCCATTGCCGTCCACGGCGTAATCCAGATAGCTGGACGGCATGAACTGGCCCATGCCCATCGCACCGGCATAGCTGCCCTTGAGCGTGGTGATGTCCAGCTTCTCCTCGCGGCCCAGCTCGAACAGCTTGGCCAGTTCGTCGCGGAAGAACAGCTCGCGGCGCACTTCGCGTTCCAGCTTGGCCGGGTCGCCACTGCGCGGGTAATAGAACGCCAGCGTGTACAGCGCATCGAGCACGCGGTGGTTGCCGGCATTCCTGCCATAGCTGGTTTCCACGCCGATGATCGCCACGATCACTTCGGCCGGCACGCCGGTGCGCTGCTGCACGCGATCCAGTTCGGCGCGGTGTTCGGCCAGAAACGCGCGGCCGCCATCGATGCGCGCCTTGCTGATGAACATCGGCCGGTATTCATTCCACGGCTTGACCCGTTCGGCCGGGCGCGACATCGCGGCGATGATCGGTTGGCGCACCTGTGCCTGGTCGAGCACACTGCGGATCTGCTCCGGCTTCAGGCCATAGCGCTTGGCGGTATCGGCGATGAAGCGGTCCCGCGCGACCTCGAACGGGACCGGGGTGAGATCGACCGGCGGCGCGGTGGCGGCGGTGGCTTCAGGCGCGGCCTCGGCCGGGCCATGGGCCTTGGCGGCGGGCTGGCGCGGCGTGCTGCTGGCCTGGGGCGAAGACGGTGGGGACTTCGGCTGGGTCGCGCAGGCGACCAGGCCGAGGGTGAGCATGCAGGCCAGAGTGCGTCGAATCATCGTCGCAGGTTAGCAGGTCATGGATGAATTAAAACCCCTAACACCATGAATCACAACGATTTGCCCGCGTTCAGCGGGAAATGTGAAGACGTCGTGATCGGGCTTCCCCATTCAGTGAGAGGTTGCCGGTTGCGTCCCCATCCCCGCAGACGCAACCGGCGACCGGATCCGGTCGGTACCTGCGCGGCTGCCGCTCCCCAGTGGCAGTACCCCGCGCTCCCTGTACCCGTTGGATCAGTACTGCTTCCCGCCCGACGCCCCCTCGCGCTGCAACGATTGACGGCGCGCCGTGCCGAACGGGCCGCCATTGTGCAGGCCGATTACGACAAGTCCATTGATCAAGATCAACGCGGTGTAAAAGTGTGAACCAGATAACGTTTTTTGCGGACTTTGGTCGGTGGGTGTATTGCTTCGCATTGTTGTGAGAACGCTTCCACAACAGGCACTGCGCAACGTCAGAGAGTTTCCAGCCAACGGCGCAGCCCCTCGTGGGTGGAGTCTGGGTGGTCGCAGAAAGCCGGATTGCTGAGGGCTGGCCGGGTGGGTGGGCAGTGCGGGGACGCCGTGAACCCATCCATGGGGGCTTGGCCGCGGCATCCATGCCGCGGACACCCCGCACTGCCCACCCACCCGGCCGCTGACAGTTGTCGGGCGCGTTCACCCACGGAGAAGAAAAGAGAAGATCAAAAGCAAAAGCGGTTTGGCGGGTCGCTTCATTGCCTTGTGTGGAGCCGAGCCATGCTCGGCTCACGAGCAAGCGCAGCGCCGCGACCCGCTTTTGATTTTCTCTTGCTTCTCCGTGGGTGGCAGACCGCCAAAATCTGTCAGAGGGCGGTCGGGTTGGGTACGCGGGGGTGTCAGCCGCATGGATGCGGCTGCCAAGCCTCCAGGGACGGATTCACGGCGTCCCCCGCGTACCCAACCCGACCGGCCTACCCGCGGCTTCTGCTTTCCGCGACCACCCAGACTCCACCCACGAGGGGCTGCGCCGTTGGCTGGAAGCGCTATCCCCCGTGCACGGGCCGGTGCCCACGCACCGCCATCACCAGTCCGATGCCGGCCAACAGCGAAACCGCCGAGGTCCCGCCGTAACTGATCAGCGGCATCGGAATGCCCACCACCGGCAGCAGGCCGGAAATCATTCCACCGTTCACCAGTACGTAGACGAAGAAGGCCAGGCCCAGGCTGCCGGCCAGCAACCGCGCATGCGTGTCGCGCGCGTGCACCGCAATCCACAGGCAACGCCCCACCACGAACAGGTACAGCGCGAACAGCGTCGCCACGCCGATCCAGCCGAACTCTTCGGCCAGCACCGAAAACGCGAAGTCGGTGGTGTATTCGGGCAGGAAATCCAGCGTGGCCTGGGTGCCCTGCCCCCAACCGCGTCCCTGCCATCCCCCGGAGCCGATCGCGATGCGCGACTGCAGGATGTTCCAGCCGGTGCCCAGGGGGTCGGCCGCCGGATCGAGGAAGGTCAACACGCGGTCCTTCTGGTATTGCCGCAACAGCCCGAACCACGCCAGCGGCGCGGCCACTGCCAGCCCCGCCGCACCGGTCGCCACCCAGCCCCAGTGCAGGCCTGCCAGCAACAACGCGAACACGCCGCTGGCGGTGACCAGCGTGGCGGTGCCGAGGTTGGGCTGCATCAGGATCAGCAGCGCCGGCGCGCCGATCAGCACCGCGGCGGTCAGTACCGTGCGTGGCGACGGCGGCAGCGGTTGCCGGTGCAGGTACCAGGCCATCATCAGCGGCAGGCTGAGCTTGAGCAGCTCCGACGGCTGCAGGTAGAACACGCCGAGGTTCAGCCAGCGCTGCCCGTATTTGCCGGTACCGATCACGTACACGGCCATCAGCGGCAGCATCGACAACGCATACAACGCCGGTGTCCACGCGCGCAGGCGCAGCAGCGAAACACGCGACAGCAGCCACATGGCCAGCAGTCCACCGGCAAAGCGCGCCGCCTGCCCGGCCACCGGCCCGGACACACTGTGCAGCACCGCCAGGCCCGCGCCCATCAGGATCAGCAATGCGACCAGCAACGGCAGATCGATCGTGCGCACTGCCTCACGGCAGCCGCCAAACAGTCGTTTCCATTCCACGCGCAGCACGCTAGCAACGGGCGCTTGCGTGAAGCTGTCAGGGTGTTTCCGCTCCCGGACTCAGCCGTAGCCGCCGTGCACCGGGTTGTGGCTGCGCACCGCCATCACCAGCCCGAAGCCAGCCAGCAGCGACACCGCCGAGGTACCGCCGTAGCTGATCAGCGGCATCGGCACGCCCACCACAGGCAGCAGGCCGGAAATCATCCCGCCGTTGACCAGCACGTAAACGAAGAACGCCAGGCCAGTGGCACCGGCCAGCAGGCGCGAATAGGAATCGCGCGATTGGCTGGCAATCCACAGGCAACGCCCGATCACCACCAGGTACAGCGCCAGCACGGTGGCCACGCCGATCCAGCCGAACTCCTCGCTCAGCACCGAGAACGCGAAGTCGGTGGTCTGCTCGGGAATGAAGTTCAGGTGCGACTGCGAGCCCTCGCCCCAGCCCTTGCCGTCGAAGCCACCGGAACCGATCGCGATCTTCGACTGGATGATGTTCCAGCCGGCGCCCAGCGCATCCATCTCCGGGTCCAGGAACATCATGATGCGGTCCTTCTGGTACGGCCGCAGCAGCCAGAACCACGCCACCGGCGCGACTGCGGCCACGCCGCCCACGCCCAGGCCCACCCACCACCACGGCAGGCCCGCCAGCAGCAGCACGAACACGCCACTGGCGGCGATCAGCACGCCGGTACCGAAGTCCGGCTGCAGCATCACCAGGCCGGTCGGCACGCCGATGATGACCAGCGCGGTCAGCACCGTGCTGAAGCGCGGCGGCAGCGGCATCCTGTGCAGGTACCAGGCCACCATCATCGGCAGGCTGACCTTCAGCAGCTCGGCCGGCTGCAGGTAGAAGAACTTCAGGTCCAGCCACTGCCGGCCGTACTTGCCGGTGCCCAGCACGAACACCGCCAGCAACGGGATCATCGAGATCGCGTAGATCATCGGCGTGGCCGAGCGGATGCGCAGGATCGAGACCCGCGAGATGCCCCACAGCGCGGCCATGCCCACTGCGAAGCGCGCGCCCTGGGCCATCACCAGGCTGTCGCCACCGGCGCTCTTCAGGGTGGCCAGGCCGATCAGCATCAGCGCGCCCAGCGCCAGGCACAGCACCCAGTCCAGGGTGCTGAAGAAGCGGCGCAGCATGTCGCCGGCCCAGCGCAGGAAGACGCTCATCGTGCAGGCTCCGCGTGGGTCGGGCGTGGCGTGGCCGGCAGTGCGGCCGCCGCCGGTGCATCCGGTTGCGGTGCGGGCGCGGGCACGCCGATCAGCACCGGATGGTCTTCGAGCTGCGCGGCGGCAAGGTCGCCTGCCTGGCGCGCGCCCGCGTCCTCGTTGTCGAACGCGGTGGCGCCGATGGCCGTGGTGCCGCGCTCGCTGTCCAGCGGCTGCATGCCCTCGGGCATCTTGCCCAGCAGGTAGGCATCGAACACCTTGCGTGCGATCGGTGCGGCGGCCGAGCCGCCGTAGCCGCCGCCTTCCACCGCCACCGCAATCGCGATCACCGGGTTCTCGACCGGCGCGAAACCCACGAACAACGCGCGGTGGCGCAGGTGCATCGGCAGGCTCTTCGGATTCACCGCAGCGGTGCCCTTGCGGCTGATGACCTGCGCGGTGCCGGTCTTGCCGGCCATCACGTACGGCGCACCCACCGCCACGCGCCAACCACTGCCGCCAGGCCGCATGGTCGCCATCATGCCCTCGCGCACGGCCTGCACGTTGTTGGGGTTGGGACTGATCGGCTTGCTTGCGCCGGCCGGCATGGCCGTCCAGTCACTGTCGAATCCTTCGCGCTGCTGGATCACCAGGTGCGGGGTGCGCAGCTGCCCGTCGGCCAGCGCGCTGACGCCGCGCGCCAGCTGCAGCGGGGTCACCTTCCAGTCGCCCTGGCCGATGCTGATGTTGACCGTGTCGCCCGGGAACCAGGCTTCCTTGCGGGTCTTCCGCTTGTAGGCCGGCGACGGCAGGATGCCGCCGATTTCGCCGGTGAGGTCGATGCCGGTCGGCTGGCCGAAGCCGTAGTACTCCATGTAATGGTCGAAGCGCTCGATGCCCAGGTCCAGCGCCAGCTTGTAGTAATAGGTGTTGACCGACTCAGCGATGGACTTGCGCAGGTCGGTCCAGCCGTGGCCGCCACGATGCGCATCACCCCAGCCACGGGAAGTGCCGGGCAGGTAGAACATGCCGGTGGACAGCACCTTGTCTTCCGGGCGGCGCACACCCGAATCCAGTCCGGCCAGGCCGATCAGCGGCTTCAGCGTGGAACCGGGGGCAACGCCACCGAGCACCAGGCGGTTGAACTGCGGCCGCGACGGGTTTTCGTTCAATGCCTTGAAGTCGGCATGGGAAATGCCGTTGACGAACAGGTTCGGATCGTAGGACGGCAGGCTCACCATCGCCAGCACTTCGCCGGTGCGCGGGTCCATGGCCACCGCCGAGCCTTCTTGGTCGCCGAAGGCAGCGACCATGGCGCGCTGCAGGTCGGCGTCGATCGACAACCGCAGATCGGCACCGGACTGCGCGGCAACGCGGCCGATGGTGCGGATCGCGCGGCCCTGCACGTTGGTCTCGACCTGTTCGTAGCCGACCCGGCCACGCAGCTGCTGCTCGTAATAGCGCTCCAGCCCGGATTTGCCGATGTGCGTCAGCGCGGCATTGCCTTCGCCGAGGATCTCCAGATCCTTGTCATCGACGCGACCGACGTAGCCGATGATGTGCGCGAACAGATCGCCATACGGATAGCGCCGGGTCAGGTAGGGTTCCAGCTCGACCCCCGGGAACCGCCAGCGGTCGACGGCAAAGCGCGCCATCTCCTCGTCGCTCATGCGCAGCTTCAGCGTGACCGGCAGGAACTTGCGGCGCGCCTTGCGCGACTTGTTGAACGCTTCCAGCTCTTCCGGGCTGATGCTGATGATCTTCGCCAGCCCTTCCAGGGTGGCGTCCATGTCCTTGACCTTGTCCGGGGTGACGTCCAGGCGGAACGCCGGCACGTTCTCGGCCAGCAGGCGGCCGTTGCGGTCGTAGATCATGCCGCGCCCGGGCACCACCGGCCGCGGCTTGATGCGGTTGGCTTCCGAGCGGGTGGCGTAGACATCGTGGTCCAGCACCTGCAGCTTGAAGTACCAGCCGCCCAGGCCCAGCAGGCAGACCAGCACGCCCAGGAAGCCGAGCGCCGCGCGACGGCGGAACTGCTCGGCTTCGGCGTGCGGATTCTTGACCTGGCGGCGCGGAATCATGGCTCAGCGCCCGCGCTTGCCGAAGCGCACCGCGTCCAGCAGCACGAACACCAGCGGCCACAGGCCCATGCCCAGCAGCGGCGCCCACCAGTACGACCACGGCAGGGTCGGTTCGCCCACCAGGATGTGCACCAGCGCGCTGACGATGCGGTCGTTGAACAGCAGGCCACCGATGGCCAGCATCTGCTGCGACATCGGGAAGAAGCGGATGCGGGCGCGGAAGCGCTGCAGGATGAAGGCCAGCATCACCAGCCGCAGCGCCTGTTCGCCGAGGACACCGCCGTACAGCAGGTCGGCGACCACGCCGCTGGCGAAGGCGATGCCCAGGCCGACGCGCTCGGGCGCTTCGATGACCCAGTACGCCAGCACCAGCGCCAGCCAGTACGGGCGCAGCGGCTGCAGCAGCGCCGGCAACGGCAGCAGGCCCAGCAGCAGCGCCACCACCAGGCTGGCCGGCAGCACCCATGGGTTGTCGCGCAGGCGGCTCATCGCTGCGCCTCCGGCGTGGTCGGTTGCCGGCCAGCGGCCGGCACTACCGGAGCAGCAGGATCAGGCGAGGATGCGGGGGCAACAGTCCTCGTTTGCGACGAGGGCTGTTGCCGGCCAGCGGCCGGCACTACCGGGGCGCTGACCGGAGCTGGCGTCGTTGCCGCTGGCGCGGTCCCCACAGGCACGGTGGCGCCGGTGGCCGGGCCACCCGGGGCGGTTTCTTCCAGCTGGAGGCGCAGCTCCGGCGGAATGCGGATCGCCGCGCCCGGGCGCAGCAGCAGCACGTCGCGGCCGCGGTCGAGCTGCGCCGCCGGCTTCAGTTCGCCGACCAGGAACGCATGAGTGTCGTCCGGGCGCAGGCCGGTGATGGTGCCGACCGGGAAGCCGGCCGGGAAACGCCCGCCAAGACCGGAGGTAACGATCTCATCGCCCACTTCCACCCCGGCGCTGAGCGGAATATCGCGCAGCTCCAGCGTGTCGCCGCGGCCGTAGACGATCAGGCGCACGCCGTTGCGGGCCACGGTGACCGGCACCGCGTGGTCGGGATCGGTCAGCAGCAGCACGGTGGAGGTGCCACCGGTCACGCTGATCACCTGCCCCATCAGGCCGCCGGCGTCGATCACGGCCTGGCCGACGTGCACGCCTTCGCGGGCGCCAGCGTCGAGCACCAGGCGCTGCTTCACCGGGTCCAGGTCGATGTCCAGGATCGGCGCCAGCTGCACGTCCAGGCCGCTGCGCTCGGCCACGTTCAGCAGTTCGCGCAGCTGCGCATTGTCCAGCGCGGCGGTCTGCAGGCGGGTCAGGCGCGCGTTGGCCAGCAGCAGCTGGTTGCGCAGTTCGCGGTTCTCGGCGACCAGCTGGGTATGGCTGGCGGCGGAATCCTTGACCTGGTTGCCGAGCTTGCCGGGCAGGCCGGCCAGGGCCCACACCGGCTGCACCAGGCTGTTGGCCTGCTCGCGCAGGCGCGCCAGCCAGCCGGCCTGGTCATCGAGCACGATCAGGGTGATGGCCAACGCGAGATAGGCCAGCAACCGCAGGGGGCTGGCGGCATCACCGGATCGGGAGGCGACGGGAGGACCGGCGTAGGGCGGCACGGCAACGATTCAACTGGCAGAAGGCGGAAGGGAAACACGCGGACGCCCCGCCGGTGCCGGCCCGCCTTCACGGCGGGCCGCACCCCGGAAGGGCGCGGCGGGCAGGAACGGCCGGGACGGCTTATTCCGGCGCAAAGAACTCGTTGCCGTGCATGTCCACCAGCTCCAGCGCACGACCACCGCCGCGGGCCACGCAGGTCAGCGGATCGTCGGCCACCTGCACGTGCAGGCCGGTCTCCTCGGAAATCAGGCGATCCAGGTCGCGCAGCAGGGCGCCACCACCGGTCAGCACGATGCCGCGCTCGGCGACGTCGGCGCACAGTTCCGGCGGGGTCTGCTCCAGCGCCAGCTTGACCGCGCTGACGATGCCCGACAGCGGTTCGTGCAGGGCCTCGAGCACCTCGTTGGAGCTGATCTTGATCATCTTCGGCACGCCCTCGGCGAGGTTGCGGCCGGAGATTTCCATCTCGATCACTTCCGCCTGCGGGTAGGCGCAGCCCAGCTCGACCTTGATGCGCTCGGCGGTGGCTTCACCGATCAGCATGCCGTGGTTGCGGCGCACGTAGTTGGTGATCGACTCGTCGAAGCGGTCGCCGCCGATGCGGACCGAGGCCGAATAGACGATGCCGTTGAGCGAGATCACTGCCACTTCGGTGGTGCCGCCGCCGATGTCGATGACCATCGAGCCACGGGCCTCGGTAACCGGCATGCCGGCGCCGATCGCGGCGGCCATCGGCTCTTCGATCAGGAACACGTCACGGGCACCGGCTTCCTCGGCCGATTCCTTGATCGCGCGGCGCTCGACCTGGGTCGAACCGGCCGGTACGCAGACCAGCACGCGCGGGCTCGGGCGCAGCACGCGCGACTTGTGCACCTTCTTGATGAAGTGCTTGAGCATCGCCTCGGTGTAGGTGAAGTCGGCGATGACGCCGTCCTTCATCGGGCGGATGGTGGTGATGTGGCCCGGGGTACGGCCGAGCATCTGCTTGGCCTCGGCGCCCACGGCTGCCACCGAGCGGGTGCCACCGATGGCACGGTCCTGGCGCACGGCCACGACCGACGGCTCGTTCAGCACGATCCCCTGCCCGCGCACGTAGATGAGGGTGTTGGCCGTGCCCAGGTCGATGGACAGGTCGTTGGAGAACATGCCACGGAGTTTCTTGAACATCTGAGGAAGGAGTCCTGAGGGGTGTCGTGCCCGCCGCGGGATGGCGAAAAAATGGGCAGAAATCGAGGCCGACAAGCCTAGCAACCCGCCTGCCGCCGAGCAAGGAAAAAACTAGCTGAACCCGCGTCTTCACAGGCTTTCGGCCTGATCGGGCATCACCCGGTTCTGGCCCTGAGCGGCACCAGCGGGTAACCTTTGCGCCGTCGGGCGCCCAAGGGCGCCGTTTGCTTGCCCGCTGAACCGGGCCGGCCCACCCCAAAATTCACCGCATAGGCTTACATCGATGTCCGCTCTGATCTGTGGTTCTCTTGCCTTCGACACCATCATGGTGTTCCCGGACCAGTTCAAGAATCACATCCTGCCGGACAAGGTGCACATCCTGAACGTGTCTTTCCTGGTGCCGCGCATGCGCCGCGAGTTCGGTGGCTGCGCCGGCAACATCGCCTACAACCTGCACCTGCTGGGCGGCCAGCCGATCCCGATGGGCACCGTGGGTTCGGACTTCGGCCCGTACCGCGAGTATTTCGAAGGCCTGGGCATCGACCTGTCGCGCGTGCGCGTGATCGATGAGCTGTTCACCCCGCAGGCGTTCATCACCACCGACCACGACAACAACCAGATCACCGCCTTCCACCCGGGCGCGATGATGCGTTCCTACGAGAACCATGTGCGCGGCGTGCCGGGCGTGACCCTGGGCCTGGTCGGCCCGGACGGCCGCGAAGGCATGATCCAGAACGCACAGGAATTCCACGAGGACGGCATCCCGTTCATCTTCGACCCGGGCCAGGCCATGCCGCTGTTCAACGGCCCTGAGCTGCGCGCCTTCATCGATCAGGCCGACTACGTGGTGGTCAACGACTACGAGTCGAACCTGCTGCAGGAGCGCACCGGCTGGGACGAAAAGGAGATCGTCAGCCGGGTCAAGGCCTACATCACCACCCGCGGCCCGAAGGGCGCGGTCATCCACACCCCGGAAAAGAGCTACGACATCCCGCCGGCGCACGAGCGCCGCGTGGTCGACCCGACCGGCTGTGGCGACGCCTTCCGCGCCGGCCTGATCTACGGCATCCAGAAGGGCTACGACTGGCTGACCATCGGCCGCATGGGCAACCTGATGGGCGCACTGAAGGTCGAGCATCCGGGCACGCAGAACCAGCGCTTCACCTTCGATGAGTTCAACGAGCAGTTCAAGCAGCAGTTCGGTTACGCGCTGGGCGCGTAAACCGAACTGCCCGCGCATTCCACCTTATCCCCGCGCCTTCGGCGCGCCCCCTTGAACAACAAGGGGGCTTTCCACCCGATGCGCTGCTGGGAATGCTGTTGGTAGGTGTCGACCTTGATCGACACTGCCGGCCAGCGGCCGGCACTACCCCTTCTGCTGCCAGGCCGCCAACAGCGCGCGGCAATCGGCGAAATGCCAGTCGGCCCGGCCCGGCCATGGGTGTTCTGGTAGGTGTCGACCTTGGTCGACACTGCCGGCCAGCGGCCGGCACTACCCCTTCTGCTGCCACGCCGCCAACAGCGCGCGGCAATCGGCGAAATGCCAGTCGGCCCGGCCCGGCCATGGGTTCTCCGGCAGATTGACCAGCACGGTGTGCGTGCCTGCGGCACGGCCGCACTCCAGGTCGTAGGCGTGGTCGCCAACCATCACCGCCTCCGCCGCTGCAATGCCCCAGCGCCGCAGGTGCTGCTGCAGGCCATCCGGCGAGGGCTTGGGCACCGCTTCATCACGGCCGACGATGTCGGCATCATCGAACAGTTCCCCGACCCCGATCGCCTCCAGCGTCAGCTTCGCCAGCGCATGGTCGTTGCGGGTCAGGATGCCCAGCCGGCACCCGGCGGCCGCCAGCGCGCGCAGCAGCGTCACCGCGCCCGGCGCGGGCAGTGCGTCCTCGGCCAGCGCGCGCTCATGATCCAGCAACCACGCGCGCTTGGCCTGCGCCGGCGCATCCGGCAGCGCCGCGATATGGTCGAGGATGTCCTCCTCGGCCGCGATCTGCAGCGCACGGCGGATCGCGGCGAAATCATGCACGGCCACCGTCAGCGTGCCGTCCATGTCGAACACCCAGTGCCGGATCGCGGACAACGCGTGCACTGCGCTGCCCGCCGCCCCCGTCACTGCCACCACTGCGGCATGCGGCTGGCGTCGACGCCACCGGTTTCGAACACCGCCGTGCGGGTGCCGCCGGCCTTGACCGGGAACTCGATGCTGATCGACTTGCCCTTGCGCGCCAGCTTCCACAGCGCCTTCTGGTCGGTGATGAACAGGGCGATGGCTTCATCGGTCTTCGGGCGCCACGCGGCCATCGATACCGGCTTGCCGTCGTCCACGGTCACCTTCACCGTGCACTGCGGGCAGCGGAAATCACCGGCCTGCAGCACCAGGTAAGCGTGCCGCTTCCACTCCGGGTGATCGCGGAACACCAGCTGCACCGGCTTGGCGCCGCTGCCATCCACGTCCACCCGTTCCTTGCTGTAGATCTGCGCCGACACCTGGTTGCCCTTGTTGCCCACCGGGATCTGGTTGTACTGCCACAGCGCCTGCATGCGGCGCAGGTCGCGCGCGGCATCGCCCTTGGCCTTGACCTCGTCGAAGCCGGCGGCGATGCGCTCGGCGGCGGCGGTGTCCTTGTACTGGTCCAGCAGCGAGGCGCCATGCAGGCGCGCGCGTTCCCAGTCCTGCGCGGCCACGGCCATGTCGTACTGCTTGGCCACGTCTTCGGCCTTGGCTTCCTTCTGCGCCTGCACGGCGGCCGCGGCGGCTTCCTGCGCCTTGCGCTCTTCCTCGGGGTTGCTGCAGCCGGCCAGGGCCAGCATGCAGGCGGTGAGCAGGATCAGTCGTTTCATGGCGGAGGTCCTATGCGAGTGCATCCCGATTCTATCGGCAGCGAAAAGCGGATACACCAACGGCGGGTTTCCCCGCCGTTGGTGGTGAAGCAATGACCGGTTGCCGGCCAGCGGCCGGCACTACCGCTTACTTGGCTTCGGCCTTGGCCAGCATGTCCTGTACCGAGGCGGTGGTGATCGGGTGGTAGCCCGGCTTGGCCTTTTCGAAGGCCTGCTTGGCCAGCTCCAGCCCCTTCGGGGTCTTCACCAGTTCGGCGTAGATCGGCAGGATCAGCTTGCGACGGCCGACGCGCTCGATGAACGCGGCAGCACCTTCATTGGCCTGCTCGTAGCCGCTGCGGATCGCCAGCGGGTACCAGCGCATGGCGATTTCGCCATTCGGGGTGCCGGTGAAGTGGAACGCCTTGTCCAGCGTGGCCAGCTTGTCCAGCGGCTGGGTCGCGCCCAGGCCGTCGATGAAGCGCACCCATTCCTGCGTGCTCCAGTCGGCGATGACCTGGCTGCTGGGCACGGTGCCGGCGCTGGCGAAGGCAATGCGCGCGGTATCGACGCTGCTGAAGTTGCGCGACTGCGCCTTGGCCGCAAACGCCGGGATGCCCGGCTCGTCCAGCCACGCCTTCAGTTCAGCCTCGGTCACGGCCGACGGATTCTTCGGCAGCAGGTTCTTCTTCATGTACGCGACGAACTGGTCGGTGTTCGCGCTCTGGAAGGCGTGGTCATCGAACCAGCCCCGCAGGAACGGATCGAAGGTCTCACGGCCGAAGCGCTGTTCCAGGAACTCCAGGAACCATGCACCCTTGACGTAGGCGACCTGGCTGAGCGCTTCGTCGGGGTCGCGCTCGTTCAGCGGCGGCAGCGCCAGCGCCTGGTCGGCCGGGCTCATGTCCTTCACTTCGGCCAGCAGGTCAGTCTGGTCGATCTGCTTCTCCATCTCGGCCATCTCCTTGCCGTACAGGGCTTCGGTGATGCGGCCCTGGACGTAGGTGGTGAAGCCTTCATTGAGCCAGATGTCCTTCCAGCTGGCGTTGGTCACCAGGTTGCCCGACCAGCTGTGCGCCAGTTCGTGGGCAACCAGCGAGACCAGCGACTTGTCGCCGACGATCACGGTCGGGGTGGCGAAGGTCAGGCGCGGGTTTTCCATGCCGCCGAACGGGAACGACGGCGGCAGCACCAGCATGTCGTAGCGGCCCCAGCGGTATTCACCGTACAGCTTCTCGGCGGCACCGATCATCTTCTCGGTGTCTTCGAATTCCTTGGCGGCCTTGTTGACCATGGTCGGCTCGGCCCAGACGCCGGAGCGGCCGGAGATCGGCTCGAACACCAGGTCACCGGCGGCGATGGCCAGCAGGTAGGACGGAATCGGCTGCGGCATCTTGAAGGTGTAGTCACCGTCACGCGCGGCCTTCGGATCGTTGTCGGCGCTCATCAGCACCATCACGTCCGGGCGCGAGACCACGTGCGCGCTGTAGGTGAAGCGCACGCTCGGGGTGTCCTGCAGCGGCACCCAGGAGCGGGCATGGATGGCCTGCGACTGGCTGAACATGAAGGGCAGCTTCTTGCCCTCGGTCATCGACGGCGCCAGCCACTGCAGGCCCGAGGCGGTCGGTGCGGTGTGGTAGGTCACTTCCACCTTGGCCGGCTGCTCCGCGGCCTCGATGGTCAGCTTGCTGCCGAACACCTTGTCGGCCGGGGCCAGTTCGAACTTCAGCGGGCTGCGCGCGCCATCGGCGGCGACGGCCTCGACCTTGGACACGGTCAGCTCGCGGGTGTCGAGCACCAGCTGGCTGGCGTCCTTCTGCTTCCACTCCAGCGTATAGGTGGCGGTACCGCCGATCTGCTTCTGGTCGAAGTCCAGCTTCAGATCCAGCGCGATGTCCTTGATGACGACCTTGTCCGGCTCGGCGTACGAGCTTTCGTCGTGGCTGCGGTTTTCGGCGTTCACGGGGGCGGCGGGGGCCTTTGCGGCAGTCGGGGCGGCGGCGGGCGCGGCCGCCTCCTGGGAGCAGCCGGCGGCCAGGGCCACGGCCAACGGAAGGAGCATCAGCGGATTACGCATGAATCGGGACCGTTACGGGGATCAAACCCCAATGGTACCTCCCTCCGGCCGCGCAGGCGTTGCGCGGTGCGGGGTAATGGCGGCCCACAGCACCGGTAGTGCCGGCCGCTGGCCGGCATCCGCACGGACGATGACCGGGCACGGGGATGCCGGCCAGCGGCCGGCACTACCCGGACACCGGGCTTACAGCTTGTAGCCGGAGTGGATCGAAACGATGCCGCCGGTCAGGTTCTTGTAGTGGCAGCGCTCGAAGCCGGCCTGCCCCATCATCGCCTTCAGTTCGTCCTGCGGCGGGTGCTTGCGGATGCTCTCGGCCAGGTACTGGTAGCTGTCCGAATCGTTGGCGAACAGCTTGCCCAGCTTGGGCAGGATCTTGAACGAGTGGAAGTCGTAGATCGGCTTGAACCAGTCCGCCGTCACTTCGGAGAATTCCAGCACGCGGGCCTGGCCGCCCACCTTCAGCACGCGGTACATCTCGCGCAGGCCGGCGTCCTTGTCGGTCACGTTGCGCAGGCCGAAGGCAATGGTGACCAGATCGAAGCTGTGGTCCGGGAACGGCAGGGCTTCGGCGTTGCACTGCACGTAGTCCAGGCCCAGCACCAGGCCGCGGTTGGTCAGGCGGTCACGGCCGACCGACAGCATGCCGGCGTTGATGTCGCCCAGCACCACCGAACCCTCGGCGCCGACGCGCTCCTTCAGCAGGGCGGCGATGTCGCCGGTGCCGCCGGCCAGGTCCAGCACGCGGTCGCCCGGCTTCACCTGCGCGGTCGCCACGTAGTAGCGCTTCCACGCCCGGTGCACGCCCAGGCTCATCAGGTCGTTCATCAGGTCGTAGTTGCGCGCGACCGAGGTGAACACCTGGCCGACCAGCTTCTGCTTGTCCTTGGCGGCGACGTCGCGGAACCCGAAATGGGTGGTACCGGCTTTGTAGGGGGATTCGCTCATGCCCCCGATTATCGCACCGCCGGGGGCCAGCGGCACCCCCTGCCCGTATCATGGCGGGCCACGACTTACCGGAGCCCCACATGATCACCACGCCCGACTACCAGGCCCTGCTGCAGACCGCCATCGCCGAAGCCCGCCAGGGCCTGGCCGAAGGCGGGGTGCCGATCGGCGCGGCGCTGTACCACAACGACGGGCGCCTGCTCGGCTGCGGCCACAACCGTCGCGTGCAGGAAGGTGACCCGTCGGTGCATGGCGAGACCGACGCCTTCCGCAAGGCCGGCCGCCAGCGCCGCTACCAGGACACCATCATGGTCACCACCCTGGCCCCGTGCTGGTACTGCTCCGGACTGGTGCGCCAGTTCAACATCGGCACCGTGGTGGTGGGCGAATCGCGCACGTTCCAGGGCGGCATCGACTGGCTGCGGGAGAACGGCGTCAACGTGATCGACCTGGACAACCAGGAATGCGTGGACCTCCTGGGTGATTTCATCAGCCGCCACCCGGACATCTGGAACGAAGACATCGGTGAATGAGCAGCGCAGCGCCTGCCGTTCCACCCGTTTAATGAACGCTTCAGTGCCGGCACGCTCTAGTGCCGGCAGCGTTTGCGGCCATCACTGTGACCGTGTGCACAGTCAGGGAGCGGGCCTGCACACGTTGCGGTAACACTCGCCCCCGCCAACACGCCTACGGTGGGGTTCACCGGGGCTCCTTTCCCCGGCGGAGCCAGCCATGTGCGCGCACGCCGTACGCCCTACGCCAGACCCGATTCTTGCCCCGATCCGCGACCGCCTGCAGCAACAGTTCGCGCTGCATCGGCGCGGTGCATTGTTCTGGACCGCCTACCAGGGGCTGCAGCTGGAACTGGCGCGCAGCCATCCGCTGGAGCATGAGCGCCTGTGCAACGCCATGGCTGACATGGCCGAAGACCTCGGCGCCGTCGAGCACGCGCAGCTCATAGGCAATCGCAACGCCGGCTCCACATCCCGCTGACACGGCATGCACCGGCGCATACGCCACACTGCGATCACCCCCCACTCCCATCCACCTCAACCGATTGGATCGACATGCACGCTGAAGTTCCCGCCATTCCCCCGGTCATCAACGTTGACGCCGAGCTTGATCACTGGCGCCGCCAGCATGCCGACGGCGCGCTGCCGCACAACTCGTTCGGCTCCTACGTGCCGTGGATCAAGTTCGCCTGTGATTCGCTGATCACCCAGCCGCGCGCCAGCAATGCGCAGCGCGACGAGATGTTCCAGACCCAGTACGCCCTGCAGATCATGCCCCGCCTGAGCGAAGCCCAGGCCCGCGAATTCGTCGACCGTTGCTGGCAGCACGTCTACCAGAGCAGCCCGGTACGCCTGCAGGACGCGCCGCGCCTGCGCGCCTGAGCTGCGGCGAAGCGGCTGCACGGTCCCTGCACGAGCCACTACCGATCATCCTCGTCACCTGAGTGGGACGGACGACGATGAAAGCACGCAACCTGTTCAACACCATCGCCAAGAAGGCCGCGGCAGCCACCGGCTCGCCCTGGACCTTCCTGGCCGCCGTGACCATCGTGGTGGTCTGGGGCATCAGCGGTCCGGTGTTCGGCTTCAACGACACCTGGCAGCTGGTGATCAACACCGGCACCACCATCATCACGTTCCTGATGGTGTTCCTGATCCAGCACACGCAGAACGCGGACACTGCCGCGATGCAGATCAAGCTGGACGAGCTGATCCGCGCGACCAGCGAGGCCAACAACGAGCTCCTGGACCTGGAAGAACTGGACGAGGAGCGGCTGGAAGAAATCCGGCGCGAGTACGAGCAGATGGCACGCGAAGCCGGCGACGCGCTGGCGCGCGTCCGCGCCTGCCACGCCGCGCGGCGTGACGACGAAGCGGTCTAGCCCTGTAGTGACACTGCCGGCCAGCGGCCGGCACTGCCCTCGATCATCAAGGAAGAGCCGGCCGCGGGCCGGCTTTCTCTCAGCCGCGCTCGTGCCAGCCGCCGCCCAGCACCTTGTACAGGGTGATGCGGTTGGACTGCTGCGCCAGCTGGGCCTGCAGCTGGGTCTGCTGCGCGTTGTAGGCGGTGCGCCGTGCGTCGAGCAGGGTCACGAAGCTGTCCAACCCGGCGTCATAGCGCGCCTGCGACAGGCGATTGGCCTGCTCGGCCGCCTCCACCAGGCGCTGCTGCGCGCTGACCTGCTCGTCCAGGCTGACGTTCAGCGCCAGCGCGTCGGCGGTTTCGCGGAAGCCCACCTGGATCGCCTTCTCGTACTGCGCCAGCGCGATATCGCGGTCGGCATTGGCAATGGCGAGGTTGGCGCGCAGCTTGCCGCCCTGGAAGATCGGCAGGGTGATCTTCGGCAGGAAGCTCCACACGCGGGTGCCGCTGTCGAACAGGTTGGACAGTTCGGTCGAGCCACTGCCGATGCTGCCGGTCAGCGAAATGCTCGGGAAGAACGCCGCACGTGCGGCGCCGATGTTGGCGTTGGCGGCCAGCAGCTGGTGCTCGGCGGCCATGATGTCCGGGCGCTGCAGCAGCACGTCGCTGGGCAGGCCCGCCGGCGGCGGCGCCAGCGCGAGCAGCTGCGGGCCGATGCTGTCCGGCAGCAATGCCGGATCCAGCTGGCCACCGGCCAGCAGCGCCAGCGCATTGCGGTCCTGGGCCAGCTGCCCGCGCAGGCGCGCGGCATCGGTGCGTGCGGTCTCGACCAGGGTGCGGGTCTGGGTCAGCTCCAGGGCGGAGCTGCCACCGCGTTCGTGGCGTGCCTCGGCCAGGCGCAGCGAATCCTCGTAGGTCTTCAGCGTGGCCTCGGCAATCTTCAGCTGCTGCGCATCGGCACCATAGGTCAGCCACGCGGTGGCGGTCTCGGCCACCAGGCTCAGCTGCGCGTTGCGGCGGTTGGCGGCCACGGCGAAGTACTGCTGCAGCGCCGCTTCGCTGAGGTTGCGGACGCGGCCGAACAGGTCCAGCTCGAACTCGGCCACGCCAACCCCGGCGGTGAACTGCTCGGTGACGCCGGCGTCGGTGCCCTGGCGCTGCATCTGCCCGGTCACGGCCACGCCGGGCACGCGGTCGGCACGCTGCACGCGGTACTGCCCCCGCGCGCGTTCGACGTTGAGCACGGCCACGCGCAGGTCGCGGTTGTTCTGCAGCGACTGCTCGATCACCTGCTGCAGGCGCCGATCGGTGAAGAAGTCGCGCCAGCCGACGGCGGCGACATCGGCGACCTGGCCCTGCGCGGCCTCGGCCGGCCACTGCGCCGGGATGGCCGGCGCGACGGCGGTGTCCTTCGGCGCCAGGGTGGAGCAGCCGGCGAGCGCGAGCGCGGCGGCAATGGAGAGGAACAGGGATGCACTTTTCATGGGAATGGCTTCCATCGGTACTGCCGGATGGCAGGAGGTAGTGCCGGCCGCTGGCCGGCAACCTCGTTGGATTCACATCAAGCAAGCAGCAGGTGCCGGCCAGCGGCCGGCACTACCGATTCACTTACGTCGCGGACTTGCGCTTGAACACGCGCTGCACCACCACGAAGAACAGCGGCACGAAGAACACGCCGAGCACGGTGCCGACGATCATGCCGCCCAGCACGCCGGTGCCGATCGCCTGTTTGGCGCCGGAGCCGGCACCGCTGGAAATCGCCAGCGGTACCACGCCCATGCCGAAGGCCAGCGAAGTCATCACGATCGGACGCAGGCGGTCGCGCACGGCGTGCATGATCGCGTCGACCAGGCTGGCGCCCTTCTCCAGGTTTTCCTTGGCGAACTCGACGATCAGGATCGCGTTCTTGCTGGTCAGGCCCACCGTGGTCAGCATCGCCACCTGGAAGTAGATGTCGCGCTCCAGGCCCTTGAAGGTGTTGGCCAGCACGGCACCGAGGATGCCCAGCGGGGCGGCCAGCAGCACCGCGGTCGGCACGCTCCAGCTTTCGTACATCGCGGCCAGGCACAGGAACACGATCATCAGCGACAGCGTGTACAGCAGCGGCGTCTGCGAGCCGGCCTGGCGCTCCTGGTAGGACATCGCCGTCCACTCGATGCCGAAGCCTGCCGGCAACTGCTTGGCCAGCTGCTCGATTTCGGCCATGGCATCACCGGAGGCAACACCCGGGGCCGGTTCACCCTGGATTTCCATTGCCGATACGCCGTTGTAGCGCTCCAGGCGCGGCGAGCCGTAGTCCCAGTGCTTGGTGGCAAAGGCGCTGAACGGCACCATCTCGCCCTTGTCGTTCTTCACGGACCAGAGATCGAAGTCCTCCGGCACCATGCGGAACGCCTGGTCGGCCTGCACGAACACGCGCTTGACGCGGCCGCGATCGACGAAGTCATCGATGTACGAACTGCCCCATGCGGCCGCCAGCGTGCCGTTGATCTGGTCGATCGACAGCCCCAGCGAGGTTGCCTTGGCTGCGTCGATGTCGATGCGGAACTGCGGCGTGTCTTCCTGGCCGTTCGGGCGCACGTTGGCCAGCTTCTTGCTGCCGGCGGCAAGGCCAAGCAGCTGGTTGCGCGCGGCCACCAGGGCCTCGTGGCCCTGGCCACTGTTGTCCTTCAGGAAGAAGGTGTAGCCCGAGGCGGTACCCAGTTCCGGAATGGCCGGCGGCGGGAAGGCGAAGATGAAGGCATCCTTGATCTGGCCCAGTGCCGCCATCGCGCGGCCGGTGATCGGCATCACGCCATTGTTGGCGTCACGTTCGCTCCAGTCCTTCAGCTTGACGAACGCCATGCCCGCATTCTGGCCCATGCCGGCGAAGCTGAAGCCCTGCACCGAGAACACCGAGTCCACCGCGTCCTTCTCGTTCTGCAGGAAGTGGTTTTCCAGTGCCGCGATCGATTCCAGCGTGCGCTCCTGGGTGGCGCCGACCGGCGCCTGCACCAGCGCCATCAGCACGCCCTGGTCCTCGTTGGGCAGGAACGAGCTGGGCAGGCGCACGAACAGCACGCCCATCAGCACGAACAGCGCCGCCACGATGCCCATGAAGCGCCACGGACGGTGGATGATGCCGCGCACGCCGCGCTGGTAGCGTTCGCTGGTGCGGTCGAAGCCGCGGTTGAAGCCATTGAAGAAGCGACCGGCCAGGCCACGGTGGGCGACGTGGTGCTCGCCCTTCTTCAGCGGCTTGAGCAGGGTCGCGCACAGCGCCGGGGTCAGCACGATCGCGACCAGCACCGACAGCGCCATCGCCGAGACGATCGTGGCCGAGAACTGGCGGTAGATCACGCCGGTGGAGCCGCTCATGAAGGCCATCGGCACGAACACCGCCGACAGCACCAGGCCGATGCCGACCAGCGCACCGGTGATCTGGCCCATCGACTTGCGGGTCGCTTCAAGCGGCGACAGTCCTTCCTCGGACATGATGCGCTCGACGTTCTCCACCACCACGATGGCATCGTCCACCAGCAGGCCGATCGCCAGCACCATCGCGAACATGGTCAGCATGTTCACCGAGAAGCCCAGCATCGCCAGCACGCCGAACGTACCCAGCAGCACCACCGGCACCGCGATGGTCGGGATCAGGGTGGCGCGGAAGTTCTGCAGGAACAGGTACATCACCACGAACACCAGCACGATCGCTTCGATCAGGGTCTGCACCACGCCCTTGATCGACACGCGCACGAACGGGGTGGTGTCGTACGGGACCTCGGCCTTCAACCCGGCCGGGAAGAAGCTCTTCATGTCCTCCAGAGCAGCGTTCACGCCGGCGGCGGTGTCCAGCGCGTTGGCGCCGGTGGCCAGGGTGACCGCCAGGCCGCTGGCCGGCTGTCCGTTGTAACGGGTGACGAAGTCATAGGATTCGGCACCCAGTTCGACACGGGCAACGTCGCCCAGGCGCAGCTCGGCACCGTCCTGCGCGCCGCGCACGATGATGTTGCGGAACTGTTCCGGGGTCTGCAGGCGCGACTGCGCGTTGATGGTGGCGTTGAGCTGCTGGCCCTTCACCGATGGCGCACCGCCGAGCTGGCCGATCGCTACCTGGGCATTCTGCGCCTTGATCGCAGCGGTCACTTCCGGCACTGACAGGCCATAGGTGTGCAGCTTGTTCGGGTCCAGCCAGATGCGCATGGCGTACTTGCCGCCGAACACCTGGATGTTGCCCACGCCCGGCACGCGGCTCAGGCGGTCGACGACATTGGAACCGACGTAGTCGGCGATGTCGTTGGCGTCCATGCTGCCATTCTCGGACACGAACGCGATGACGTTCAGGAAGCCCGAGCTGGACTTGGCCACGTTGATGCCCTGCCGCTGCACTTCCTGCGGCAGCAGCGGCATGGCCAGCTGCAGCTTGTTCTGCACCTGCACCTGGGCGATGTCCGGGTTGGTGCCGCTCTCGAAGGTCAGCGTGATGGTGGCCTGGCCGTTGGACGAGCTGTTGGAGGAGAAGTAGATCAGGCCATCAAGGCCCTTCATGTTCTGCTCGATGATCTGCGTCACCGAGTCCTCGACCACCTTGGCCGACGCACCCGGGTAGGTGGCGCTGATTTCCACCGCCGGCGGTGCGACGTTGGGGTACATCGAGACCGGCAGCTTGAACAGGGCCAGGCCGCCGGCGAGCATGATGATGATGGCGATCACCCACGCAAAGATGGGTCGATCGATGAAAAAGCGTGCCATGGGGTTCTCCGCTTACTTCGCGTCGCCGGCCGGGGCGGCAGGCTGGGCGGTCGCTGCCGGCGTGGCCGGAGCTGCGCCCTTCTCGGTGGCCTTGACCGGCATGCCGGGGCCGATCTTCTGCAGGCCTTCGACGATGACCTTGTCGCCGGCCTTCAGGCCGTCCTCGACCAGCCACTTGTCGCCGACCGTGCGGCTGACCTTGACCGGGCGCACTTCGACCTTGTTGTCCTTGCCGACCACCATCGCGGTGGTGTCGCCCTTCGGGTCGCGGGCGATGCCCTGCATCGGCACCAGCACCGCATCGCTGCGCACGCCGCCGCCGATCACCGCACGCACGTACATGCCCGGCATCAGCAGGCCGTCCGGGTTGTCCACCTTCACGCGCAGGCCGAAGCTGCCGGTGGTCGGATCGACGCTGACTTCGGAGAACTCCAGCGTGCCCTTGTGCTCGAAGGTGCTGCCGTCTTCCATCAGGATGCTGACCGGGAGGGTCTGGTTGTCCTGCAGGCGGCCGGCAGCCAGTTCGCGGCGCAGCTGCAGCAGCTCGGCCGAAGACTGGGTCAGGTCGACATAGATCGGGTCCAGCTGCTGCACCGTGGCCAGTGCATTGGCCTGACCGGCGCTGACCAGCGCGCCCTGGGTGACGCTGGACTTGCCGATGCGGCCGCTGATCGGCGCAGTGATGCGGGCGTAGCCCAGGGTGACGTTGGCGGCATCCAGCGAGGCCTTGGCGGCACCGACGTCCGCTTCGGCCTGCTTCTGCGCGGCCACGGCGTTTTCCAGGTCCTGCTGGCTGACCGCATCGACCTTGGCCAGCTCGGTGATGCGCCTGGCGCTCAGGCGGGCGGCATTGGCGGTGGCTTCGGCACGGGCCAGCTGGGCGCGGGCGTTGTTGGCCTGGGCGCGGTAGCTGGCGTCGTCGAGCTGGTACAGCGGCTCGCCGGCCTTGACCATGCCGCCCTCGGTGAACAGGCGCTTGGCGACGATGCCATTGACCTGCGGGCGCACTTCGGCGACCAGGAAGGCGTTGGTACGGCCCGGCAGTTCGCGGGTCAGGCCCACGGTCTCGGACTTCAGGGTGACCACGCTGACCTCGCCCGGGCCCTGCTCGGGGGCCTGGGGTTGGCCGCCACAGGCAGCCACGGTCGCAGCGATCGCCAGCGACAACGCAATGGGTCGGATTCGGCTCAGCAACATGACGGAAAGGCTCTCAGGGGAAGGAATCTCAAAATGCGCTGATATTGACCGATGGGGCCGGCCGGCAACGCGCTCCGGCGTGCGGCGGCGGCCACGGGCGGCCTGCCAGGTACACGGCGGGAATGATGGGAGCGAAATATACATACATGCTTGTTTGTTTGTAAACAGGTACAATTCAGCGACGTTTCACCCGCACTCGTACTCATCCATGGCCCGCAAGACCAAAGAGGACACCCAGGCAACCCGGGAAGGCATCCTTGACGCCGCCGAAGCCTGCTTCCATGAACACGGCGTGGCCCGGACCACGCTGGAGATGATCGGTGCCCGCGCCGGTTACACCCGCGGCGCGGTCTACTGGCACTTCAAGAACAAGAGCGAGGTGCTGGCCGCGATCGTCGAACGCGTGCACCTGCCTTTCATGCAGGAACTGGAGCGCACCTCGACCGACCAGCGCGATACCCCGGTGCACGACCTGCGCGCGGTGATGATCCACTCGTTCATCGAGCTGTCCGAGGACGAGCGCCTGCGCAAGACCATGGAGATCATGCTGCGCAGTGATGCGTCGGCCGACACCCGGGTACTGACCGAAATGCAGCAGGCCGGCTTCCGTGATGCGCTGGACCGGATGGAGCGCGCGCTGCGCCGCGCCCGCGACCTGGGCCAGCTGCGCGAGGGTGCCGACCCCAAGATCGCCGCACGCATGCTGCACGCCACCGTGCTGGGCGTGCTGCACGGCGCGATGGTCGAACCGGACCTGATGGACCTCAAGCGCGATGGCATGCTCGCGCTGGACATGACTCTGGCTGCCTACGTGAAGGACGGCGTGTTCGTTCCCGGCACCGTCCCCGAGCCGCTGCCCGAGGCGTGAACGAGGCTGCTCCCATCACTGCGGCGCCCCTGCAAGGGTAGATCGATGATCCTGGACAACGTGGTGTGGGGCTTCATCGGCTGCGGCAGCGTCACCGAGAAGAAGAGCGGTCCGGCGCTGGCCAGTACGCCCGGCTCGCGGGTGGCGGCGGTCATGCGCCGCAATGCCGCATTGGCCGAAGACTATGCGCGCCGCCACGCGATTGCGCGCTGGTACGCGGATGCCGATGCACTGATCGCAGACCCGGAAGTGAACGCGGTGTACGTCGCCACGCCGCCCTCCACGCACATGCAGTACGCATTGCAGGCGATCGCCGCAGGCAAGCCGGTCTACATCGAAAAGCCGATGGCAATGGACCATGGCGAATGCGAACGCGTTCTGGAGGCCAGCGCGCGCCGTGGCGTGCCGGTGTTCGTGGCTTATTACCGCCGTGCCCTGCCCCGTTTCGCGCAGGTGAAGCAGCTGCTGGACAGCGGCGCGATCGGTACGCCGCGCAGCGTGCGCGCGACCCTGCACCGGCCGCATTCGGCGGCTGCCGCATCGCCGGATTTCTGGCGGACCAACCCCGCCATCGCCGGCGGCGGGCTGTTCGTCGACCTAGGCTCGCACACGCTGGACCTGCTCGACCATCTGCTGGGGCCGCTGAGCGATGTGCGCGGCCTGGCCAGTTCGTTGACCGGCGCTTACGCCGCCGAGGACAGCGTCTCGATGTGCTTCCGCATCGGGCCAGGCGTGCATGGCATCGCGCAATGGAGCTTCTGCGCGTTCCGTCGCCAGGATGAGGTCGAGATCACCGGCGACCGTGGCCAGCTGCGCTTTGCGACCTTCGAGGATGTACCGGTGGTGCTGGAAACCGAAGCGGGCGTGCAGGCCTTCGACATCCCGAACCCGCCGTCGATCCAGCAGCCGTTGATCGCGCACCTCGTGGGCGAGCTGCGTGGCAGCGGCCGTTCGCCCTCGACCGGCGCCAGCGCTGCGCGCACCAGTGCGGTGATCGACCAGGTGCTGCGGGACTACCGCACCCGGCCATCGCGCTGACCGCACAAGGAAAAGGCCGCCTTGCGGCGGCCTTTTCTGTTGCAGCGGGCGGGGCCAGAGCCCTCGCCGCGGCGAGGGATCCGACCCCATCGGGCGTTACAGGATGTAGCGGCTCAGGTCCGGATCCTGCACCAGTTCGCCCAGGTGCTTGTCCACGTAGGCGCTGTCGATCGCCAGGCTTTCACCGTCACGGTCCGGCGCCTCGTAGCTGAGTGAATCCAGCAGGCGCTCCAGCACGGTGTGCAGGCGGCGGGCACCGATGTTCTCCTGGCGCTCGTTCACCTGGAAGGCGATCTCGGCCAGGCGGTCGATGGCATCGGCGGTGAAGCTGACCTTGACCCCTTCGGTGGCCAGCAGTGCTTCGTACTGCTTGGTCAGCGCGGCCTTCGGTTCGGTCAGGATGCGCACGAAGTCATGCTTGCTCAGTGCACCCAGTTCAACGCGGATCGGGAAACGACCCTGCAGTTCCGGAATCAGGTCGCTGGGCTTGGCCAGGTGGAACGCGCCCGACGCGATGAACAGGATGTGGTCGGTCTTGATCGTGCCGTACTTGGTGGACACGTTGGAGCCTTCCACCAGCGGCAGCAGGTCACGCTGCACGCCTTCGCGCGATACATCACCACCGCCCACGTTGTCACCGCGCTTGGCGACCTTGTCGATCTCGTCGATGAAGACGATGCCATGCTGCTCGCACGCCTCGATCGCGGCGGTACGGATGTCGTCCTCGTTGACCAGCTTGCCGGCCTCTTCCTCGACCAGCAACGGGCGCGCGGCCTTGATGGTCAGCGTGCGCTTGTGCGCCTTCGCACCGCCCCCCAGGTTGGCGAACATCGACTTCAGCTGCTGGCCCATTTCCTCCATGCCCGGCGGGGTCATGATGTCCATGCTGACGTTGGCGGCCAGGTCGAGTTCGATCTCGCGCTCGTCCAGCTCGCCGTTGCGCAGCATCTTGCGGAACTTGATGCGGGTCTCGTTGTCCTGCGCCGACGGCTCGTTGCGCGCCACTTCCGGATCGAAACCGATGCCGCCGCTGCGACGCGGCAGCAGTGCATCGAGGATGCGGTCTTCGGCGCGCTCTTCGGCCTGGGTGCGTACGCGCACCTTGGCCTGTTCGCGATACAGCTTGACCGCGGTATCGGCCAGGTCGCGGATGATCTGCTCGACGTCCTTGCCGACATAGCCGACTTCGGTGAAGCGGGTGGCTTCGACCTTCACGAACGGCGCGTTGGCCAGGGTGGCCAGGCGGCGCGCGATCTCGGTCTTGCCGACGCCGGTCGGGCCGATCATCAGGATGTTCTTCGGCATCACTTCATTGCGCAGCTCGGGCACCAGCTGCATGCGGCGCCAGCGGTTGCGCAGGGCGATGGCCACCGCGCGCTTGGCGTCGTGCTGGCCGACGATGTGCCGGTCCAGTTCCTGCACGATCTCGCGCGGGGTCATGGTGGCGGAGGAAACTTCGATCTTCGACATGGATGTGCTCACGGATTCTTTGTCGGTAGTGCCGGCCGCTGGCCGGCAACCAGGCACGCGTGCGGGGGAGCATGAGGTTTCCGGCCAGCGGCCGACGCTACCCTCACAGCTCCTCGACCACCACGTTGCGGTTGGTGTAGATGCAGATGTCGCCGGCGATGCCGATCGCTTCGCTGGCAATGGTGCGCGCATCCAGCGCGGTGTGCGCCATCAGCGCGCGCGCCGCAGACAGCGCGTACGAGCCACCGGAGCCGATGGCGATGATGCCGTCCTCTGGCTCGATCACATCGCCGGTGCCGCTGATGATCAGCGAGGTTTCCTTGTCTGCCACCGCCAACAGGGCTTCCAGCTTGCCCAGGCGGCGCTCGGTGCGCCAATCCTTGGCCAGTTCGACCGCCGCGCGCTGCAACTGGCCGTGCTTCTCCAGCTTGGCCTCGAACAGCTCGAACAGGGTGAAGGCATCGGCGGCCGCACCGGCGAAGCCGGCCAGCACCTGGCCGTCGCGGCCAAGGCGGCGCACCTTGCGTGCATTGCCCTTCATCACGGTGTGGCCCAGCGTGACCTGGCCGTCGCCGGCGATGGCCACGTGCTCGCCGCGACGGACGCAGACGATGGTGGTGGCGTGGAAAACGTTGGGGTTCTGACTGGGGTCCATGATGCCTCCGGGGTGACAGAACCAGAGGTGGGGACTGCGCTGCGCCCTTCAAGCCACCCGCGACCGGCCGCCGCAGGGGCAACGTTCAGCTTTCTCCGCTGCCGTCGTTGCTGCGTCGGCGCTTCGCGCGCGGGTGCGCGGCGTCGTAGACCTTGGCCAGGTGCTGGAAATCGAGGTGGGTGTAGATCTGCGTGGTAGCGATGTCGGCGTGGCCGAGCAGTTCCTGCACGCCGCGCAGGTCACCGGACGATTCCAGGATGTGGCTGGCAAAACTGTGCCGCAGCATGTGCGGATGCACCTGTTTGAACAGGCCCTGGCGCTGCGCCAGCTGGCGGATGCGGATCTGTACCGCACGCGGGCTGATCGGCCCGTTGCGGCCGGGGAATACCGGCGAAGCCGGGCCGCCACCACTTTCCGCGCGCCAGGCCTGCAGCGCTTCGCGCGCCGGCCGGCCGAACGGCACCCTGCGCTGGCGGTTGCCCTTGCCCAGCACGTTGACCAGGCCGCTGTCGAAATCCAGATCGCGCCAGGTCAGCGCGCAGACTTCGCTCAGGCGCAGGCCCGAGGAATAGAACAGCTCCAGCAGCGCGCGGTCACGCCGGCCGAGGTCGCCGTCCGGCTCCAGCTCGACCAGCTGCACGGCCTCATCGGCATCGAGAACCTGCGGCAAGCGGCGCGGCGCGCGCGGGGCCTTCAACGTCGCCGCCGGGCTGGCCTCGATGCGTCCGTGCTTGAGCAGCCACGCGTAGAAGCTTCGGCAGGCCGACAGGCGGCGCTGCAGGCTCTTGGCCGACAGCCCGCGCCGATGCTCGTCGGCCACGAACTGGCGCAACGCATCGGCATCCAGTGCTTCCACGGCCACGCCGCGCGGCTCGGCCCAGGCCGACAGCGCGTCCAGGTCGCGGCGATAGGCGTCGAGCGTATGCGCCGACATCCGCCGCTCCACCTGCAGGTGCTGCAGGAAGGCCTGTACCGCGCTCATCGCCGTCGTACCCTGCTCAGCCCGCGAAGCGCTTCAGGCCAGTGGCCAGGGCGTCGCCCATCATGCGCAGGAACAACGTGCCCATGCCCGGGTAGAAGCGGTTCGGGTCGTGGCTGCCGACCGCGATCAGGCCCACCCCCGGCAGTGGCAGCAGCGCGGTGGTCTGCACTTCCTCGCTGCGCGCGCCGTACAGCACGGCGTTCTTTTCCGGCTGCAGGCGGCCGCAGATCGGCTCGCCGTCCTTCAGGCAGTCGCGGAACGGCCCCAGCTGCGGATCATCGGCAGCGATCACCTGCAGCCAGTCGGCCTGCTCCAGCCCGGCCACCGGCGCATGCACCACCAGCCGCACCAGGTCGCCGGCGAAGTCTTCCTCAAGCGATGCGGCCATCGCGCGCAGGGTGTCAGCCGCGTTGTCCTGCTTCATCAGTGCCAGGGTCAGCTGGTGCGTACGCACCGCCAGCCGTTCATTGACCTGGGCGGTCGCGCCCAGGTCGGCCAACCGTCGCGCCAGCTCGCGGTTCTTCTCGCGCAGCACTTCCAGCTGGTAGCTGGCCAGCGACGCGGTCGGGCCGTCATCACGCGGCACCACCAGGGTCAGCGCCAGGTCCGGGAACTGCTTGAGGAAGCCCGGATGACGCCGCAACCAGGCAGCGACTTCATGGGCCCCGAGCTTGTCGACGGTTTCGGTCATGCCACCCACTCCCCTTCGAAGACGAATGCGGTCGGGCCGGCCATCACCACCGGCTGGCCCTCGCCCGGCCACTGGATGCGCAGGTCACCGCCGGGCAGGCTGATGCGGGCATCCCGCTGCAGGCGGCCGCGCTGCATCAGGGTCACCGCGGCGGCGCAGGCGCCACTGCCGCAGGCCAGGGTTTCGCCGACGCCGCGCTCGAACACGCGCAGGCGGGCGTGCGCCGGGCCCATGACCTGGGCAAAGCCCACGTTCACCGACCTCGGGAACGACGCGTGCTGCTGCAGCAGCGCACCCACGCGCTCGACCGGTGCGGCATCGATCAGGCCCACTTCGATCACGGCATGCGGGTTGCCCATCGACACTGCGGCGAAGCGTACGCTCTCGCCCTGCAGCGGCAGCAGGTATTCCTCGCGCGGGTGGGCAAAGCCCACCAGCGGCACGTTGGCCGGCTCGAACGCGGGCACCCCCATGGTCACGGCGAACTGGCCATCGCCCAGCACCTTCACTTCATGGCTGGCCAACGGGCTGTCGATGACGAACTGCTCGCCCTGCGCACTGCCTTCGCGCACCAGCCAGGCCGCGATGCAGCGCGCGCCGTTGCCGCACTGTTCGGAGTTGGAGCCGTCGGCATTCCAGATGCGGTACGAGGCCACCGAACCGTCCGCACGCGGCGCCTCGATGGTCAGGATCTGGTCGCAGCCGACGCCGGTGTGGCGGTCGGCCAGGCGCGCGGCCAGTTCAGGCGTGGGCGGCGCGGTGCCGTCACGCAGATCAATCACTACGAAATCATTGCCCGCGCCATGCATCTTGCTGAAGCGCAGGGCCTTGGAACCGGCCTTACTCATTCCCGCTGCCCGCCTTCTTCTCCGGCGCGGGTGCCGGCTGGGCGGCCGGTGCGGCCGGGTCCACGGTCGTGGCCGGGGTAGCGGTGCCCTGGGTCTGCGCCGGGGTCGCCTCGGTGGCGGGCTCAGCTGCCGGTTCGACGGTCTCTTCCACCGGCACCGGCTTCTGCGGCAGTACCAGCGGGCCCTTGTTGCCGCAGGCGGCGAGGAACAGCAGCGAGGCCGCTGCCAGCGGAATCAGGATGGCGTTTCGATGGGGGATCTTCATGCCCCGAGTATAGCCATTGGCGGCTGAGCGGTTGGTGCAGGGGATCGGGTTGCCGGCCAGCGGCCGGCACTACCGCCGGTGCTCAATCCGCGGGGGGCGGCAGTGGCCGGGTCCACAGCCAGATCGCCACCACGGTCATGCTGCCGATCGAGAACCACTTCACCCACGCGATCGGCACGCACCACAGCATGATGCAGGCGCACACGGCCATGGTGATCGTGGCCATCCACTTGCCGTAGCGGCTGACCGCGCCGTGCGCCTGCCAGTTGGCGATGGCCGGGCCGAAGCGCGGATGCTGCAGCAGCCAGGTGTGCAGGCGCTCGGATCCGCGCGAGGCGGCCCACGCCGATATCAGGATGAACACGGTGGTGGGAAGGCCCGGCACGAAGATGCCGACGATGCCGGTGCCCAGGCTGGCGTAGGCCAGCAGCCACCACGCCCAGCGGAAACGCACCACGCGTGGCGGCACAGCGCTATCGCCGGAGGCTGGTGGTTCGGGCAGGCTCATGGCCGCAAGGATACCGGTTCGGGGCGCCGGGAATGCCCGGCACCCCTTCACGCTCAAGGCTGGGCGATGCCCAGCTGCTGCAGCACGAATGCGTACGACTCGGACAGCTCGCGGTAGCGCTGGAAGCGCCCCGACTTGCCGCCGTGGCCGGCTTCCATGTTGGTGCGGAACAGGATCGGGTAGTGGCCGGTGTTGTCATCCCGCAGCTTGGCCACCCACTTGGCCGGTTCCCAGTACTGCACCTGCGAATCCCACAGGCCGGTGCCCACGAACAGCGCCGGGTAGGCCTGCCGCTTCACGTTGTCGTAGGGCGAGTAGGACAGCATGTAGTCGTAATACTGTTTCTGTTCCGGGTTGCCCCACTCGTCGTACTCGTTGGTGGTCAGCGGAATGGTCGGGTCGAGCATGGTGGTGACCACGTCGACGAACGGCACCTGCGCCACCATCACCCGGTAATCCTGCGGGGCCTGGTTGGCCACCGCGCCCATCAGCAGGCCACCGGCGCTGCCGCCGGACGCGGCGACGCGATCCTTCGCCGCCCAACCCTGCGCGACCAGGCCGCGGGTGACATCGATGAAGTCGTTGAAGGTGTTCTGCTTGTGCAGCAGCTTGCCGTTCTCGTACCAGTCGCGGCCCATCTCCTGGCCGCCGCGGATGTGGGCGATGGCATACACCACGCCACGATCGAGCAGGCTGACCGCCGTCTGGTTGAAGTACGGGTCCATCGACATGCCGTAGCTGCCGTAGGCGTACTGGAACAGCGCGCCCTTGCCATCCTTCTGGTAGCCCTTGCGGTAGACCAGCGACACCGGCACCTTCACCCCATCACGCGCGGTGATCCAGACGCGATCGGTTTCGTACTTCGAGACGTCATAGCCGATCACCGGCTGCACCTTCAGTTGGCGGCGCTCACCGGTGGCGGTGTTCAGTTCGAACACGGTGGTCGGGGTGGTCATCGAGGTGTAGACGTAGCGCAGCCACGGCGTGTCGGCCTCGGTGTTGTCGCCCAGGCCCATCGAATACGCCGGCTCATCAGCCTTCACGTAGTCGCTGCGGCCATCCTTGAACAGCAGGCGGATACGCTCCAGGCCCTCGGAACGTTCGGCGATGGCGGTGTACGCATCGAACAGTTCAAAGCCCTCGATGAACACCGCATCGTCGTGCGCGATCCAATCCTTCCATTGCGCGCGCGAGGTGGCATCGGTCGGCGCAGTGACCAGCTTGAAGTTCTTCGCACCGTCGTTGGTGCGGATCACCCAGCGGCCGTCGTAGTGGTCGGCGTCGTATTCGACGTCGCGCTGGCGCGGGGCCAGCACGGTGAACGTGGTCGGATCGTTGGCCGGCGCGTAGCGCTCTTCCGACGACACCGTGCTGTGCACGCCGATGGTGATGAAGCGATCGTCGCGGGTGCGGCCGATGCCCATGTAGAAGCTGTCGTCCTGTTCTTCGTAGACCACGGTGTCGGCGCTGACCGGGGTGCCCAGCACGTGCTTTTTCACCCGCACGGTCAGCAGCGTTTCCGGATCGTTCTCGACGTACAGCACGGTGCGGTTGTCGTCGGCCCAGACCAGGTCGCCGGAGCTGCCGGTGATCACATCGGGCAGCACCTGGCCGGTGCGCAGGTCCTTGAAGCGGATCGTGTACTGGCGGCGGCCGACATCATCATCGGCCCAGGCCAGCAGCTGGTTGTCCTGGCTCACTTCCATCGAGCCGACGCTGAAATAGCCCTTGCCGGCGGCCATGGCGTTGACGTCCAGCAGGATCTCCTCGGCGGCCTCCATGCTGCCCTTGCGGCGCGCGTGGATCGGATAGTCCTGGCCGGTCTCGAAGCGGCTGTAATACCAGTAACCGCGCTCGCGCGCCGGCACGCTGGAATCATCCTGCTTGATGCGGCCGACGATCTCCTTGTAGAGGGTGTCTTCGAGCGGCTTGAGCGGCGCCAGCACCTGGTCGGCGTAGGCATTCTCGGCCTGCAGGTAAGCCAGCATGTCCTCGTTCTCGCGCTTGTCGTCGCGCAGCCAGTAATAGTCATCGTTGCGGGTCGCGCCGAACGGCGCCTTGACCACATGCGGATGCCTGGCGGCATCCGGCGGAACGGGCGGAGTGGCGGCGGTAGCAGTCGTGGTCATCAGGCTGGCGAGCAACAGGCAGAGGGTGGACTTCATGAAATAGGGTTCCTGGCGCATCAATGCAATGGTCTTCGGCGGGGTCACATCCGTTTTCCCGAAAGGGGATCTGACCCCAATCCCGGCAATGCGGCAACCCTGCGGATCGTCATGGTGGCCATGCCTGCCGGTAGTGCCGGCCGCAGGCCGGCAACCGACCCACCCGCAGGCCGTGAGGTTGCCGGCCAGCGGCCGGCACTACCGGAGCGCGTGACCCCGGCGCGCGGCGTACCATGGGCACATGAGCACCCTGCCCCACCCGCCGGGCTACAGCCGGCGCAGCCATGAAATCGCCCCGTTCCACGTGATGTCCCTGCTGGCCCGCGCGCAGGCGCTGGAACAGGCCGGCCACGATGTGATCCACCTGGAAATCGGCGAGCCGGACTTCACCACGGCCGAACCGGTCGTGCGTGCCGGCCAGGCCGCATTGGCCGCCGGCCATACCCGCTACACCGCTGCACGCGGCCTGCCGGCGCTGCGCCAGGCGATCAGCGGCTTCTATCGCAGCCACTACGGGCTGGACGTCGACCCTGAACGCATCCTGGTCACTCCGGGCGGCTCCGGTGCGCTGCTGCTGGCCAGCAGCCTGCTGGTCGACCCCGGGCGCCACTGGCTGCTGGCCGACCCCGGTTATCCGTGCAACCGTCATTTCCTGCGCCTGGTGGAAGGCGGCGCGCAGCTGGTGCCGGTTGGCCCGGACACGGCCTACCAGCTCACCCCCTCCCTGGTCGAACAGCACTGGAACGCCGACAGCGTCGGCGCGCTGGTCGCCTCGCCGGCCAACCCCACCGGCACCGTGCTTGCCGCCGACGAACTGGCGGCACTGTCGCAGGCCCTGCACGCGCGGGGCGGCCACCTGGTGGTCGACGAGATCTACCACGGCCTGACCTACGGCCTGGATGCGCCCAGCGTGCTGCAGGTGGACGACAGCGCGTTCGTGCTGAACAGTTTCTCCAAGTACTTCGGCATGACCGGCTGGCGGCTGGGCTGGCTGGTGGCCCCCCCGGCAGCGGTACCGGACCTGGAGAAGCTGGCGCAGAACCTGTACATCAGCGCCTCCAGCATCGCCCAGCACGCCGCGCTGGCGTGTTTCAGCGAAGAATCGATGGCGATCTTCGAGCAGCGTCGCGAAGCGTTCCGCCAGCGTCGCGACTTCCTGCTGCCCGCGCTGCGTGAGCTGGGCTTCCGTATCGAGGTCGAGCCGCAGGGCGCGTTCTACCTGTACGCCGACGTCAGCGCCTTCACCGACGATGCGCAGGCGTTCTGCGCCCACTTCCTGGAAACCGAGCACGTGGCGTTCACCCCGGGCCTGGATTTCGGTTTCCATCGCGCCAACCAGCACGTGCGGCTGGCGTACACGCAGGAAGTACCCCGGTTGCAGGAGGCGGTGGCGCGGATCGCGCGCGGGTTGAAGCGCTGGCAGGGATCACGTTGACGGTAGTGCCGGCCGCTGGCCGGCAACCAGGGAATGCGTGAATGATGCAGTTGCCGGCCAGCGGCCGGCACTACCGGCAAAGAAAAACGCCGCCCTCGGGCGGCGTTTTCCGTTCTGCTTACTTGCCGCCCAGCCGCTCCCACAGGAAGCTGTAAGCCAGCGCCGACATGTGCGCGGCCTGCGCGTTGTTGGCGGCGCCGCCGTGGCCCCCTTCGATGTTCTCGTAGTAGGTCACGTCCTTGCCGGCGTCGATCATCTTCGCGGCCATCTTGCGGGCGTGGCCCGGGTGCACGCGGTCGTCGCGGGTCGAGGTGGTGAACAGCACCGGCGGGTAGTTCTTCTTCGCGTTGAACAGGTGGTACGGCGAGAAGGTCTTGATGAACTCCCAGTCGCTGGTATCCGGGTTGCCGTACTCGGCCATCCACGAGGCACCGGCCAGCAGGTGGCTGTAGCGCTTCATGTCCAGCAGCGGCACCTGCACCACCACCGCACCGAACAGCTCCGGGTACTGGGTCAGCATGTTGCCGGTCAGCAGGCCACCGTTGCTGCCGCCCTGCACGCCCAGGTGCTTGGCGCTGGTGATCTTGCGCTTGACCAGGTCCCGCGCCACCGCAGCCATGTCTTCATAGGCCTTGTGACGGTTCTGCTTCAGCGCCGCCTGGTGCCAGCGCGGGCCGTACTCGCCGCCGCCGCGGATGTTGGCGACCACATACACACCGCCCTTCTCCAGCCAGGCGCGGCCCATGCCACCGGAATAGCTCGGGGTCAGCGAGATCTCGAAGCCACCGTAGCCGTACAGCAGCGTCGGATTGGAGCCATCGAGCTTCATCGCCCTGTCGTGCACCACGAAGTACGGCACGCGGGTGCCGTCCTTGCTGGTGGCGAAGTGCTGCTCGATCACCTTGCCCTTGGCATCGAAGAAGGCCGGCATGGTCTTCAGCGTTTCCGGTGCCTGGCCGATCTCGGCCAGGGCCAGCGTGGTCGGGGTCAGGTAGTCGGTTGCAGTCAGCCACACCGCATCGCTGTCGCTGCTGTCCACGGCCGCCACGCCCAGCGTGCCAAAGGCCGGCGCGCCCACGAAGCGGGTGGTCTGCCAGCCATTGGCGCCCGGGGTCAGCACCGACAGGCGGTTCTTGACGTCGTCCAGCACATTCAGCACCAGGTGGTTCTTGGTCCAGGTGGCGCTGGCCAGCGAGGTGGTCGCGGTCGGGGTGAACAGCACGTCGAACTCGCGCTTGCCGGCCAGGAAGTCATCCAGCTTCGTCGCCAGCAGCGAACCGGACGCGTACGTCTTTCCGCCCACGGTCCACGGATCGCGCAGCTCCAGGGTCAGCCACTGCTTGTGCAGGCCCTTCTCGGCCGAATTCGGCGCGTCGATCTTGGTCAGCGTGCCGTCGTCCCCGCGCAGGTAGATCTCGTTGTTGTAGAACGCCAGGGTGCGGCTGACCAGGTTGCGTTCGAAGCCCGGGGTGTCGTCGTGCATCGCCGCGATGTACATGTCCTCCGGCTTGCCTTCATACACCACGGTGGCCGAGGCCATCGGCGTGCCGCGCTTCCACAGCTTGGCCACGCGCGGGTAGCCGGAGGTGGTCATCGAGCCGGCACCGAAGTCGGTGTAGACGAACACGGTGTCGCGATCGACCCAGTTGAGGCCGCCCTTCGACTCCGGACGGAAGAAGCCGTCCTTGATCCAGGTCTTGTTGGCCAGGTCGAACTCGCGGGTCACGTCGGCGTCGGCACCGCCGCGCGACAGCGCGATCAGGCAGCGGCTGTAATCCGGGCGCAGGCAGTCGGCGCCGTGCCAGACCCAGTTCTCACCCTCGGCCTTGTTCAGTGCATCCAGGTCGAGCACGGTCTCCCACTGCGGCGAGGCCTTGCGGTACTCGGCCAGGGTGGTGCGCCGCCACAGGCCGCGCTCGTGCTGCTGGTCCTTCCAGAAGTTGTAGTAGTAGTCACCGATCTTCTGCACGCCGGGAATCTTGGCATCGGAGTCGAGCACCTCGCGGATGCGGGTCTCCATCTGCTTGAAGGCCGGGGTCTGCGCCAGGCGCGCCTCGGACTTGGCATTCTGTTCCTTGACCCAGGACAGCGGCTTGTCGCCGGTGACGTCCTCCAGCCAGGCGTAGCGATCGGTGTCTTCAGCGGCCACGGCGGTCCCCACCGAGGCAGCGGTCATCATGCCGGCCAGCAGGCAGGCGGAAGCGAGTCGTGACATTGCAGCTCCAGGCAGTCATAAGCCGTGGAACGCTAGCACGGAATGTCGTGGCCTCCCCCGTGTCGAAGGTCAGGCCGTGGCGGCCGGGCTGCGCCGGCCACGCGAGGCCGGAACAGGCCTGCGCCGCGCCTGTCCACCGGTACGCCGCGCCAGCCGCAGCCCTGGCAGGCGCGGCAGTGGAAAGCGCAGCAGCGCCCACCAGGCCACCAGCGGCATGCCCACCAGCCACATCGGCAGCCAGCCCAGCCACGTGCTGTTGCCACGTGCCGCCGGCCAGACCAGCACCAGCGCCAGCCCGGCCAGGGCCAGCTGCCGCACGCCACGCAGCAGGCGCGGGTCGGCGCGTTCGACAATGCGTTCAGTTGCAGGGCGACGGACGGAACGTGCGTTCATGGGGCTTCTCCGGTAGACAATGCAACACAGCTTGGGCAAGCCCCTTCTCACAGGTTGCGACACCATTGACGGATCGCGCACGCTCAGTCGACCATGCTCAGGCAAAGCCCTCCTGAGCCCGCTCCCGCATGACTTCGATCCGCCCGCTCTGCGCCGTGTTGCTGGCCCTGTCCCTGGCGGGTCCCGCCATGGCGGCCGGTGAGCCGCCATCACCCCGTGCCAGCGTCCCGCGCGCCGCCGATCCGGATGCACCGATCGACCTGAAGCGCTTCATGGGCACCTGGTACGTGATCGGCCGCGTGCCGAACTTCATCGAGCGCGGGCACGTGGCCAGCGTCAACGAGTACGAACTGCGCGACGCGCACAAGGTCGGCATCACCTACCGTTACCGCGATGGCTTCGGCGAACCGCTGCAGGAAGTGCGCGCGCGCGCCAGCGTCGACCCGGACAGCGGCAACCACGGCTGGCGCACCTGGTTCTACCGCGTGGTGCCCACCCATTCGCGGGTGCTGGAAGTCGCTCCGGATTACTCGTGGGCGCTGATCGGTTATCCGGGCCGTGAGATGGCCTGGATCTTCTCGCGCACGCCGGACATGGACAAAGCCCTGTACAAGGAGCTGGCCGAGCGCCTGCGTGACGAGTACGGGGTAAACACCGACAAGCTCAAGCGCGTGCCGCAGCACCCGGAGCAGGTCGGCAAGCTGGGCTACGAAGTACCGAACGCGCGTTGACCGGATCGTGGGCGCGGATCCGGGGCCGCGCGTCCAGGATTCATGCCGCCCGAGGCTGCACGCGGCGTTCGATCTCGCTGCGTGTTGGCAATGTCTTGAGATCGTAGGCCGCCTGCATCGCAAGCCAGGAAGCGGCATCCCCGCCGAAATGCCGTGCCAACCGCGCTGCCGTGTCCGCCGAGATGCTGCGCTGACCGTGGACGATGGCGTGCAGCCGCGTTGCGGGCACATCAAGCGCCTTCGCCAGCGCATTCACGCTCAGCGACAGGGGCAGCAGAAACTCTTCGCGCAGGATCTCGCCAGGATGGATGGCGCGCATGCCGTTGTGGGGACGCTTCATGGCGGGCACCTCAGTGATAGTCAACAATTTCCACGGCATCGGCGCCGCTGTCGGTCCAGGTGAAACAGAGCCGCCACTGATCATTGATGCGGAGGCTGTATTGTCCTCTCCGATCACCTGACAGCGCCTCAAGACGATTCCCGGGCGGGCTGCGCAGGAAGGCCAGCGGCTGTGCCGAATCGAGCAGCTGGAGTTTACGTTCAGCCGCGCGTCGTATCGGGCGCCAAGCGCGAGGGCAGGCTCCTTCAAACAGGGCGCGGGTCTGCTTGCAGCGGAATGAACGGATCATTCCGCCAAACGTATTACGCCTTACGGAACATACCAAGGAACGCGATGTGCTGCCAGTCCCAGTCTGGCGATATCGATCCCTGATGGGCGTGGCGGCTTCCAGAGCCCGGCGCTATGACAGGCACCCCGTCGACCCTCTGCAGGCTGCAAGCTGCCGGCCAGCGGCCGGCACTACCCGAACGATGCCGGGCGCCGCCCGGCACTCTGTTATCTGCGGCTGTAATGCGCGACCAGGCGGTCGCCGAGCATCTGCAGCACCTGCACCAGCACCAGCAGCAGGACCACGGTGACCAGGGCGACGTCGGTGTGCGAACGCTGGTAACCATCGCGGAACGCCAGGTCGCCAAGGCCGCCCGAGCCGATCGCACCGCCCATCGCGGTGAAGCCGATCAGGGCCACGGTGGTGACCGTCGCACCGGCAATCAGGCCCGGGCGCGCTTCCGGCAGCAGCACGCGGGTGACCAGCTGCCAGGTGGTGGCACCCATCGCCTGGGTCGCCTCGATCACGCCCCGATCCACTTCGCGCAGCGCGGTCTCGACCAGGCGCGCGTAGAACGGCGCGGCACCAATGACCAGCGGCACGATCGCACCGCGCACGCCCAGCGAGGTGCCCATCAGGAACAGCGTGACCGGGATCAGCACGATCATCAGGATGATGAAAGGCACCGAGCGCAGCAGGTTCACCACCAGCGCCAGTGCACCGTAGGCGAACGGACGCCGCTTCATCTGCGGCGCGCCGAACAGGTACAGCAGCACGCCCAGCGGCAGGCCGATGGCCAGGGTCAGCGGCAGCGAACCAAGCAGCATCAGCAGGGTGTCGAGGGTCGCCTGGCCGATGTCGGCCCACTTGCCCGCATCCAGATGGCGGAAGAAACCACCGGCAGTGGCGATGATCATCGACGCAGCTCCTCAACATGCACGCCGGCAGCCACGAACGCGGCCTGCGCGGCGGACTGGTCGCCGCCCACCAGGGCGACCACCAGCTGGCCATACGGGGTGTCCTTGATCCGGTCGATACGCCCGGACAGGATGTTGTAGTCGACCCCGGTCTGGCGCGCGACGCTGCCGAGCAGGGGTTCGTAGGTGTCACCGCCGAGGAAGGTCAGGCGCACGATGCGCCCGCCGACCACGTCGAAATCGCGGTGCAACGCGCCTTCGTCCACATGCTCCGACTCGCTGACGAACCGGCGCGTGGTCGGGTGCTGCGGGTGCAGGAAGACGCGGGTAACCGGTCCGGTTTCGACCATCTGGCCGGCATCGAGCACGGCGACGCGGTCGCAGACGCGGCGGATCACATCCATCTCGTGGGTGATCAGCACGATGGTCAGGCCGAGCTCGCGGTTGATCTTCGACAGCAGCGACAGCACCGATGCAGTGGTCTGCGGGTCGAGCGCACTGGTGGCCTCGTCGCACAGCAGGATCTGCGGGCGGGTCGCCAGCGCACGGGCGATGCCGACGCGCTGCTTCTGGCCACCGGACAGCTGCGCCGGATACTTCTGCGCATGCGCTTCCAGGCCGACGGTCTGCAGCAGTTCGGCCACGCGCGCATCGATCTCCGCCTTCGGCGTCCCGGCCAGCTCCAGCGGGAAGGCGACATTGCCGGCCACGGTGCGCGAGGACAGCAGGTTGAAGTGCTGGAAGATCATGCCGATGCGCCGGCGCAGCGCGCGCAGGCCGTCCGCGTCCAGCGCGGTGACATCCTCGCCGCCGATCAGCAACCGCCCGCCACTGGGTTCTTCCAGCCGGTTGATCATGCGGATCAGGGTCGATTTGCCGGCGCCGGAATGGCCGATGATGCCGAATACCTCACCGGCTTCGATGGTCAGGTCCAGCGGTTGCAGCGCGCTGACTTCGCGGCCGGCAACGGCATAGGATTTGTGCAGGCGCTGGAACTCGATCACGGGCGTGGCTCACCGGCTGGGTGACGGAAGGGGGCGTGCAGCCTACCAGCGCAGGCGGTCGCGCGCCCGCGCCATGGGCCAGAATGTTATTCCTTTTGGTTCTAAGCCGCCCGCGCCGGCGCGTAGGCCGGGGTCAGAGCCCCTGCGGGATCCGACCCCGGGGTCGGATACCCGCAGGGGCTCTGACCGCATTCCCTGGCCCAACCGGCTCAGGGATGATCCAGCGGCTTCGGCGGCTCCTGCCGGTTCACCCGCTCGCGGTGCAGCAGGTACAGACCGGAGGCGACGATGATCGCGGCGCCCACCCAGGTATAGCCGTCGGGCAGCTGGCCCCAGAAGGCCAGGTCCCAGCCGATCACCCAGACCAGCCCGCTGTACTCCAGCGGCGCGATCATCGAGGCCTCGCCCAGCTGGAAAGCCTTGGTCAGGGCGATCTGGCCCAGGGCCCCGGCCAGGCCCATGCCGGCGATCAGCGGCGCATGCGCCAGCTGCAGCGGCACCCAGCCGGGAATGGACAGCAGGCCGGCACCGATGGCCATGATGACCAGGAACCACACCACCATCGACTGCGAGGTATCGGTGCGGGTCAGCAGGCTGACCGTGATCGCCGCCACGGCATAGGCGGTTGCCGCCGCCAGCACCATCAGGCCGGGCACCGAAATGAAGCCGTCCACGCCCGGACGCAGCACCACCAGCACGCCGACCAGGCCGATGCCGATGGCGACCCAGCGCCGCGGCCCGACCCGCTCGCCCAGCAGCGGCACCGACAAGGCGGCGATCAGCAGCGGGGCGACGAAGTAGATGGTGTAGGCGGTGGACAGCGGCAGGTCGCGCAGGGCGAACACGAAGCAGCCGATCATCGCCATGCCCAGCGCCCCGCGCAGCAGGTGCAGGCCCCAGCGGCGCGGCACCAGCGAACGCGGCCCCGCGCTGGCCAGCACCCACACCAGCACGAACGGCAACGAGGCGGCGCCGCGCAGGAAGGTCACTTCCAGGGTGGGGTAGCTGGCCGACAGCTGCTTCATGCCAGCGTCCATCAGCGAGAAACAGGCGACCGCAGCGACCATCCAGGCCACCGCGCGCGAAGGGGAGCGTTGCACGTTCATGGCCCATTATCGCCCGGTCGTCGCCTTCTGCAGAACACGGGCATGCGGGCCCTCGCGATAGAATGGTCGCCACTGAATCCTGCGGAGCATCGCCCATGCCTTCCTTCGACGTCGTGTCCGAAGTCGACACCCACGAACTGACCAACGCCATCGACCAGGCCAACCGCGAACTGAGCACCCGCTTCGACTTCAAGGGCGTGGATGCCCGGTTCGAACGCGACGGCGATGTGATCAACCAGACCGCGCCGACCGAGTTCCAGCTCAAGCAGATGAACGACATCCTGCGCGCACGCCTGGCCGCGCGCGGCATCGACGTGCTCAGCCTGGAGTTCGGTGACATCGAGACCAACCTGGCCCAGGCCCGGCAGAAGATCACCGTCAAGCAGGGCATCGAGCAGAAGATCGCCAAGAAGATCGCCGCTGCACTGAAGGACGCCAAGCTGAAGGTGGAAAGCCAGATCAACGGCGACAAGCTGCGCGTGCAGGGCAAGAAGCGCGACGATCTGCAGGAGGCCATCGCAGTGCTGAAAGCGGGCAAGTTCGAGCTGCCGCTGCAGTTCAACAACTTCCGCGACTGATCGATCCGGCCGGGCCGTGCCCGGCGATCCCCGCGTCAATCGCGCAGCAGCTTGTACAGCGTGGTGCGCGAGATACCCAGCTGGCGCGCAGCCAGGCTGAGATTGCCGTCCGCGGCCTGCGCCGCGCGGCGTGCCGCCTCGCGCTGCTGCTGACGCAGCAGTGGCGTACCGGTGGTGTTGCTGGCACGGCGCGGCGTACCGCGCCGCGCCGCGCACCGCGGCCCCTGCAGATGCTGCAGGTAGACCGCACTGCCCTCGCCCAGCCGGACCCGATGCGGTGCACCGGGTTGCAGCAGGCGGCGCCGCTGTGCCGCACTGGCGCCGGCAAACAGCACGCCCAGGTCCAGCAAGGGCAACGGCCCGCGCCTGGGCAGGCCCAGCAGGCGCCGCGCAACGCGGTTGGCCGCGCGCAGCTGGCCATCCTCCTGCACTGCCAGCAGCCCCTGCAGCGGCGACAGCAACCAGCGCGGATCATGCTGCACTGCCAGCAGGTGGACGTCGGCCAGCGCACTGAACAGGCGATTCTCGCTGGCCAGCGCCGCCTGCCGGAAATAGCCCTGCAGCAAGGACGGATCCCGCTCGCCCAGGCCGGTAATGTCGATCGCCCCGCAGACCCGGCCATCGGGATCATGCAGCGGCTCACTCAGGCAGAACACCGGGGCGAAACGCTGCAGGTAGTGCTCGTTGCCACGCACCAGCGCAGGCAGGTCGTCGGCCAGGCTGACCGCCGGTGCGGTGGTGCCGATCACGCTCTCGCCGAGCCGCCGCCCGACCTGGATCGGCCGCAGCAGGGGCGCGTCTTCCAGGCCATGCGCCTGCTGCGCGATTACCATGCCATCGCGGTTGGCGCAGAACATCGTCCAGCCGCGCCCACCGAACGCGGCCCACAGCTGTTCGAGCTCGGGCCGCACGCAGCCCGCCAGGCGCCGGTCATCGGGATGGGACAGGTGGCGGCCGTCTCCCAGCAGCGGTGGATAGCAGGGCTCCTGTCCCGGCTGCAGGCCCGCCGCACGCGAGCGCTGCCACGACCGCTGCAGGGGCAACGGCAACAGCCGCAATGACTGCGCATCGCCCTCGGCGAAGGCGGCACGCGCCGCCACCACCTGCTGTTGCCCGACTGTCGTGGCCATCATCACCTGCGCCCTCCGCCGGTGGCCGATGCGGCCACGGCTACCGAGGGTACACCTGCGTTGCCGCGGCGAACCAGGCGCCGCGGCAACGCATCGTTTCATGCCGCGATGCGCAGGATCGGCTTCAGCGTGATGCCACGGGTGCTGTCTTCGGCGGCCTGGTTGATCTGTTCCAGCGGATAGAACTTCACCAGCTTGTCGAACGGGAAGCGTCCCTGCTGGAACAGGGCCACCAGCTGCGGAATGAACACCTGCGGCACGCTGTCGCCCTCGACGATGCCACGGATGCTGCGGCCCCCCAGCAGCAGGTTGTTGACATCGAAGCTGGCAGTGGTGCCCAGCTTCGGCGCACCCACCACGCCCATCATGCCCCGTCCGCCGAGCGCCTCGATCCCGGCTGAAAGCACCTCCGGGCGCCCGGTCGATTCCAGCGCGTAGTCGGCCCCGCCGCCGGTGATCGCACGCACCGCCTCGACCACGTCAGTCTCGCGACTGTTGACCACGTGCGTGGCCCCCAGCTCCAGCGCCAGTTCCAGGCGCGATGGCACCACATCGATGGCGATGATGGTGGTGGCGCCGGCCACCTTGGCCGCCATCACCGCGCTCAGCCCGACCGCACCGGCACCGTAGCTGGCGAAGCTGCTGCCGGACCGTACCTGCAGTGCATTGAGCACCGCACCGGCGCCGGTCTGGATGCCACAGCCCAGCGGGCCGAGCAGTTCCAGTGGCGCATCGTCGGGCACCTTGATCGCGTTGATCTCGCGCGCCAGCGCATAGGTGGCGAACGAGGACTGTGCAAAGAAGTGGTCGTGCAGCGGCTGGCCGTGCGCATCGGTGATCGCGGTATGGCCGTGGCCATCGTCGCCACCGAAATTCAATGCGAAGAAGTCCCGGCAGTAGGCGCCGTGACCGCCGCGGCAGGGATTGCAGTGGCCGCAGGCACCATAGGTCAGCACCACGTGGTCACCCACCTGCAGCGCCTTGACGTTGGGCCCGACCGCTTCGACGATGCCGGCACCTTCGTGGCCGAGCACAGCCGGCAATGGCACCGGGTAGTACTGGTCGCGCACGATCAGGTCGGTGTGGCACAGGCCGGCGGCCACCACTTTCACCCGTACTTCGTCATCCTGCACGCCACGCAGCGTGGCCTGCTCGATGACGAAGGGCTGTTCCTTGCCGCGCACAACGGCAGCGGTGATCTCACGGGATGCAGCGTCGTTGTTCATGCGTGGGTCCTCCTGGATCAGATCGGGTAGGCGGGCGCTTCGCCCTTGACGGTCAACCACTGCCACTGGGTGAATTCTTCCCCGTTGGCCGGGCCGCCGATGCTGGTGCCGTTGCCGGACGCACCCACGCCGCCGAAGGGATTGATCACCTCGTCGTTCACTGTCTGGTCGTTGATGTGCAGCAGGCCGGTGCGCAGGCGCTCACCCAGCTGCAGCGCGCGACCGACATCGCTGGAGACGATGGCCATCGACAGCCCGTACTCGCTGTTGTTTGCCAGCTGCACGGCGTGGTCGTCGTCGTCGAACGGCACCACCACGGCGACCGGCGCGAAGATCTCTTCGTTGAACGCGGGATTGCCGGCGTCGACGTTGCCGAGCACGGTCGGTGCGAAAAACAGATCGTGGTACGTGCCACCGGCTTCCAGCGAAGCGCCGGCCTGCACCGCCTGCTCGACCACGCGCGCGGCATGGTCGCGCTGGCCGGCATTGATCAACGGGCCGATTGCCACGTCTTCGCGCGCCGGATCCCCCACCTTCAGCGACGCCGCCTTGGCCACCAGCTTCTGCAGGAACGCATCATGGATCTTCCTGTGCACCAGCACGCGGCCGGTGGCCATGCAGATCTGTCCCTGGTGCAGGTAGACGCCCCATGCCGTATTGGCCACCGCCAGCTCGAGATCGGCGTCGTCAAGAATGATCAGCGAATTCTTGCCGCCCAGCTCCAGCGAAACCTTCTTCAGGTGCCGGCCTGCGGCTTCTCCCACCTTGCGCCCGGCCGCGGTGGAGCCGGTGAACTGGATCATCGCCACGTTCGGATCGCTGGTCAGTGCGGCGCCGGCGGCGCCGTCACCCGGCAGCACGTGCAGGACGCCCGCGGGCAAGCCGGCCTGCTCGAACAGGCGGGCAATCACCGCGCCACCACATACCGCCGTGCGTGGGTCCGGCTTGAGCACCACCGCATTGCCCAGCGCGATCGCCGGGGCCACCGCGCGCATCGCCAGATACAGTGGAAAATTGAACGGTGAAATGACGCCGACCACGCCCAGCGGGCGACGCCGCGCCAGGTTCAGCCGGCCGGGTTCGGAGGGCAGGATCTCGCCCACACTGCGCGACGGTAGTGCGGCGGCCTCGTGCAGCGCCTTGACGGTCACCTTGGCCTCGAAGCCGGCCTTCAGGCGGGTCGATCCGCTTTCGCGGACCAGCCATTCCACCAGGGTGTCGACATTCTCCTCGGCCAGCCGCGCGGCGGTGCGCAGCACCTGTGCGCGCTGCTCATAGGGAGCCGCGGCCCAGGCCTGCTGGGCCTGCGCCGCAGCGGCTGCCGAACGCGCGACCTGCGCCGGGTCGGCCAGGCCGATCTCGCCGAGCGCCCGGCCGGTGGCCGGCTCGATCACCGGCTGCCGCTGCACGGCGGCCTGCCAACGGCCATCAAAGAAGGTGCCGGACCAGAGCGCATCCGGCAGCCACGGGGAAGTTGCAGTCATGGGTGTCCTCCTGTGTCGTGCGTCCATTCCACGCCCACCGCCGTCGGCAGGCAATCCGCCATCCGCCGCTGGCCTGCAAGGGATTGACGTGGCGGGGATTTCCAGCATCGCCGCTGTCCAGTTCCTGCACAGTGAACGGCGCGTAGCGGCACACGCCTACAATGGGCGGCCCCGCCAGCCGACGTGCCCGCCATGACCGATTCCCCCCTGCCCATCGATGACCCGATCGCCGCTACCCGCCTGTGGCTGGAGCGCATCGTCATCGGCCTGAACCTGTGCCCGTTCGCCAAGGCGGTGTATGTGAAGGAGCAGGTCCGCATCGTGCTCAGCGATGCGACCACGCCCGAAGCGCTGGTTGAGCAGCTGGCCGAGGAGCTGGTGCTGCTGCGCGATACGCCGGCCGAGCAGATCGATACCACGCTGATCGTGCACCCGCAGGTGCTGACCGACTTCCTCGACTACAACGATTTCCTCGACAACGCCGACGCGGCCATCGAGGCGCTGGACCTGCAGGGCATCCTGCAGGTGGCCAGCTTCCACCCGGACTACCAGTTCGAAGGCGTGGCGGCGGACGATGCCAGCAACTACACCAACCGCTCCCCCTTCCCAACCCTGCACCTGCTGCGCGAAGACAGCGTGGCGCGCGCGGTGGACGTCTATCCGGACCCGGACGTGATCGTCGAGCGCAACATCCAGACCCTCGACCGCATCGGCGTGGACGGCTGGCACCGCCGCCTGCGTGGCGAGGACCTGACGTGAGCACGGTGCCATCGATTGCCCCATGGCCGGCCGCGCCGCTGTCGGGCAAGGTGGTGCTGGTCACTGGCGGCGCCAACGGCATCGGCCGTGGCATTGCCCAGTCCGTGCTCGGTGCAGGCGGCCGCGTGCTGATCGGCGACCTCGACGTGGACGCAGGGCAGGCCTGCCTGGACGAATGGCAGCGCGGCGATGACGCCGCGTTCCAGCGCCTGGACATCATGGACGAAGCCAGCGTGCGCGGTTTCGTCGCGGCCGCGCTGCAGCGTTTCGGCCGCATCGATGGACTGGTCAACAATGCCGGCATCGCCGCACCGCACGGCACGCTGCTGCAGGACATGGACTGGGACGAATGGCAGCGCCGCCTGTCGTCGCTGCACGGTGCCTTCCTGTGCAGCAAGCACGCGCTGCCGGCGCTGTCGGCGAACGCTGCGGGCGCGATCATCAACCTCGCCTCCACCCGGGCCTGGCAGTCCGAAGCGCACAGCGAAGCCTACGCCGCAGCCAAGGGCGGGCTGGTCGCCTTCACCCATGCGCTGGCGATCAGTGCCGGCCCGGCGGTGCGGGTCAACAGCATCAGCCCCGGCTGGATCGGTACGGCGGCGTGGCAGGCGCCTTCGCGCCGCCACGCACCCGCGTACTCGGCCATTGACCATGCACAGCACCCGGTCGGTCGTGTCGGCCGCCCCGAGGACATCGGTGCGCTGGCGGTGTACCTGCTGTCCTCACTGTCCGGCTTCAGCACCGGCCAGGATTTCATCGTCGACGGCGGCATGACCCGGAAGATGATCTACGCCGAATGACCCGCCTCCGGTAGTGCCGGCCGCTGGCCGGCATTCCGGTGGGTCCACGCCCTGCGTGGATAACGGTGACGTGCCAACCAGGGTTGGCCCCGCCACACTGAGGGTTTACGCCATGCCCGAGTGGCGCAGCAGCGCGTCGATCTGCGGGGCACGACCACGGAAGGCCTTGAAGTTCTCCGCTGCCGGACGGCTGCCACCCCGCGACAGGATTTCATCGCGGAAGCGTGCGCCGGTTTCGGCCACTGCCTGCGGTGCTTCCTCGAACGCGGCATAGGCGTCGGCACTGAGCACTTCAGCCCACTTGTAGCTGTAGTAACCGGCCGCGTAACCGCCGGCGAAGATGTGGCTGAACTGGTGCGGGAAGCGGTTCCAGACCGGCGGGTGGTTCACCGCCACCTCGGCGCGCACGCGGTCCAGCAGGGCCAGCACGCTGTCCTGCGCCGGTTCGAACTGGCTGTGCAGCAGCATGTCGAACAGGCCGAACTCCAGCTGGCGCACGGTGGCCATGCCGCTGTGGAAGTTGCGCGCGGCCAGCATGCGCTCATACAGCGCGCGCGGCAGCGGCTCGCCCGTGTCCACGTGCGCGGTCATGCCCTGCAGGTGCGCCCATTCCCAGCAGAAGTTCTCCATGAACTGGCTGGGCAGTTCCACTGCATCCCATTCCACGCCATTGATCCCGGCCACACCCAGCTCGCCGATGCGGGTCAGCAGCTGGTGCAGGCCATGGCCCATCTCGTGGAACAGCGTGGTCACTTCGTTGTGGCTGAAGGTGGCCGGCTTGCCGTTGGCGCCACGTCCGAAGTTGCACACCAGGTAGACCAGCGGCGTCTGCACGCTGCCGTCGGCGCGCACGCGACGGTTGCGGCAGTCATCCATCCACGCGCCACCGCGCTTGCCCTCGCGTGCGTACAGGTCCAGGTAGAACTGGCCGACCAGCGCGCCCTGCGCATCGACCAGGCGGAAGAAGCGCACGTCTTCGTGCCAGACCGGCGCGCTGTCCTCCTGCACATGCAGGCCATACAGCTGCTCGATCACCGAGAACAGGCCGCCCAGCACCTTCGGCTCGGTGAAGTACTGCTTCACTTCCTGCTCGGAATAGCTGTAACGCGCCTGCTTCAGGCGGTCGGCGGCGAACGCCAGGTCCCAGGCCTGCAGGTCGTCGATGCCCAGCTGCGCGCGTGCGAACTGCTCCAGCTCGGCCCGGTCGCGGGCCGCGAACGGCTTGGCACGCGCGGCCAGGTCGCGCAGGAAGCCAAGCACTTCGGCCGGGTCCTGCGCCATCTTGGTCGCCACCGAGTAATGGCCGTACGAATCGAAGCCGAGCAACGCGGCCAGTTCGGCGCGCAGGGCCAGAATGCGGTCGATGTTGCCACTGTTGTCCAGGGCCTCGTCGCCGAACTCGGACGCACGCTGCGCGCTGGCGCGGTACAGGATCTCGCGCAGGTCGCGGTCTTCGGCCCAGGTCTGCACCGGCAAGTAGCACGGCATCTGCAGGGTCAGTTTCCAGCCGGTCCTGCCGTCCTTCTCTGCCGCAGCGCGCGCGGCGGCCTTCACGTCTTCCGGCAGGCCCTGCAGCCGCGCTTCGTCCTCGATGAACAGCGACCATGCATCGGTGGCGTCGAGCACGTTCTGCGAGAACTTGGCCGACAGCGCCGACAGTTCCTCCTTGATCGCAGCGAAACGCTGCTGCGCCTCCGGCGCCAGCTCGGCACCGCCCAGCCGGAAGTCACGCAGCGTGTTGTCCAGCACCTTGCGCCGGGCTTCATCGAAGTGTGCTGCCTCCGGGCTGGCGGCCAGTGCCTGGTATTGGCGATACAGCGCCAGGTTCTGGCCCAGCGCACTGGCGAAGCGGGTCACCCGCGGCAGATTGCTGTTGTAGGCCTCACGCAGTTCGGGCGTGTTGACCACGCCCTGCAGGTGACCGACCAGCCCCCAGGCGCGCCACAGGCGCTCGGTGGCATCGTCCAGCGGGGTCACGAAGGTGTCCCAGCGCACCGGCTGCACCTGCTCGGCCGCGCTGACGGCGGCTTCGGCCTCGGCCAGCAGCACGTCCAGCGCCGGCGCCACGTGCTCGGGGCGGATCGCCTCGAAGCGCGGCAGGCCGGAAAAATCGAGCAGGGGGTTGGCAACGGTCACGGCAGATCTCCAGGGGACGGGCCCGGCACGCGGGCAGCGTTCCCGATATGGCGCTGCCAGGTGCGGCTGACAAGGGGGCGTGCATTGCCGTTCACGTCGGCCTGACGGCCGCGCGCCGAAGCTCTGGCTGCGGGGGAGTCCGCAGCGGTACTTATCGAACGAGGCCCTACATGGAAGGTCTGGCTGCAGTTGCATCCGCCGCACCGCCGCGCTCGCTGGCATTAACCGCCAGTGCGGCCGAGCTGGCCTGGATCGCCGCGCTGTGCGATGCCGGCGACGACGCCCCGCGCCATCTGCAGCAGCTGCAGGCGGTACTGCAGCAGGGGGGCACCTTCAACGACGCCCAGGAGTGGTACCCGTTCGAGGTGATCGAGCGCGGCGCCAGCCAGTTGCAGCTGGGCCACGAACGTGAGTTCGTGATCTGCGTGCTGCTGTGGCTGCAGGCGCTGGCCCAGGGCCGCGCCAGCATCCTGGACCCCAGCCTGCACCTGGATGACCGCGCGATGGATATCGAGGCGTTGCCGGACGCGCTGCGCGACGCCGTGCTGGATGCGTTCACTGCGGCGGGATATTGAGACGGCCCGGCGACGGGCAGAGTCGACGGTTGGTCGACCATCGCGCGCAGCGCGGCAATTTCACGACCTGAACGGAGAGCAGTCGAGCAACCGTCGACGCTACCCAGCCGATGCAGATCCGGCCGTGCGTTGCCGTGCTACAGCGCTTCCAGACTGCACCACGGCAGTTCGGGCAAGCCCTGCCCGGCCACCGCTGCGGCCAGCTGTGCGTCGGCGCCGTCGACATCGATCCCCATCCGCGCGTACCACGCCGGGTCGTAGTAACTCTGCGCATAGCGCTCGCCGCTGTCGCACAGGATGCTGACGATGCTGCCGCGGTGGCCCGCCTCGCGCATCCACTGCGCGGCCTGCAGCACGCCGATGAAGTTGGTCCCGGTCGAGCCGCCGACGCGGCGCCCCAACTGCCGGCTCACATGGCGCATGGCGGCCAGGCTCAGCGCATCGGGCACCTTCACCATCGCATCGACGCTGGTCGGGATGAAACTCGGCTCCACCCGCGGCCGGCCGATGCCTTCCACGCGCGAACCACCGCTGCAGGTCAGCGCGCGCCAGTCCTGTTCACCCGCCACAGCGGCCCTGTAACCATCGAAGAACACCGACACTTCCGGGTCCGCGCACAGGATGCGGGTGTCATGCCGGCGGTAGCTGACATAACGGCCCAACGTGGCTGCGGTGCCGCCGGTGCCGGGGCTGCATACGATCCATTCCGGAACCGGGCTGGGCTCTTCGGCCATCTGCTTGAAGATGGACTCGGCGATGTTGTTGTTGGCGCGCCAGTCGGTCGCGCGCTCGGCATAGGTGAACTGGTCCATGAAGTGGCCGCCGGTTTCGCGGGCCAGCTTTTCCGAATCACAGTTGAGGTCGCAGGCGCGCTCGACCAGGTGGCAGCGGCCACCGTGGAATTCGATCGCGGCGATCTTCTCCGGCGAGGTGGTGGCCGGGATCACGGCGATGAACGGCAGGCCGAGCAGGCGCGCGAAATAGGCTTCGGACACCGCGGTCGAGCCGCTGGACGCTTCGATCACGGGCCTTCCTTCGCGCAGCCAGCCATTGGCCAGCGCGTACAGGAACAGCGAACGCGCCAGCCGATGCTTGAGGCTGCCGGTGGGATGGCTCGATTCATCCTTCAGGTAGAGGTCGATGCCCTCGAACCCGGGCAGTGCCAGCGGGATCAGGTGCGTATCGGCGGAACGGTTGAAATCGGCTTCGATCTTGCGGATGGCGGCGGCCACCCATTCACGCTGCGACATGGCGGGCAATCGTCTTCAGGACGGAACGGTGCGATCCAGCCATTGTACGTCGCAGTGCCGTCAGGTGCCGGCCGGTAGAATGGGCCATCCGGCCGGCAACGGCCCTGTCTGAAGGACCTCCCCCATGACCATTCCCGCCCTGCGCGATGTCCCCGGCGTCGCCGCCCAGGCCCCGGCCGAAACCAGCGGCTTTGTGTTCAACCACACCATGCTGCGGGTCAAGGACATCACCGCCTCGCTAGACTTCTACACCCGCGTACTCGGCTACCAGCTGATCGACAAGCGCGACTTCCCCGAGGCCCAGTTCAGCCTGTACTTCCTGGCCTATGTGCCGACCGGCGCGGTGGTGCCGGAAGACGACAGCCAGCGCCGCCTGTGGATGGCCGGCCTGCCGGGCGTGCTGGAACTGACCCACAACCACGGCACCGAGACCCAGCAGGGCGCGGTCTACCACGACGGCAACAGCGACCCGCGCGGCTTCGGCCACATCTGCGTGTCGGTGCCGGACATCGAGGCGGCCTGCCAGCGCTTCGAAGACCTGGGCGTGACTTTCCAGAAGCGCCTGACCGACGGCCGCATGAAGAACCTGGCCTTCATCAAGGACCCGGACGGCTACTGGGTCGAGATCATCGCCAACTGACAAAAAGGGGACGGAGGGGATTAAGCCGTTTCTGGCACTATTGGCCGGAAGCGACTTAATCCCCTCCGTCCCCTTTTTTGCGAGGTTCGCATGGAAACGATGGAACTGCACCGCGGCCGCTTGATCGACCACCTGCAGCTGGTGGTGCGTGACCTGGCCGCCAGCCGCCGCTTCTACCAGGCGGTGTTTGATACGATCGGCGTGCCGCTGGGCGGCGAAGGGCCGGACTTCTTCTGGGCCGACGAGCTGTTCATTTCCAGCGCCAGCAGCAAGGCTGCCGCTGGCCAGTTGACCGGCCGCCACCATCTGGCGTTCCAGGCACGTGACAGCGCGACCGTCGATGCCTTCCACACCGCCGCGATCGCCGCAGGTGGCACCGACAACGGCGCGCCGGGCGAACGTCCCTACCATCCGGGCTACTACGGCGCCTTCGTGCTCGACCCGGATGGCAACAACATCGAAGTGGTCTACCACGGCCCGGCCAGTTACAGCGCCGATTCGGTGAAGGTCACGTTCTGATTTCACCGGCGCCGTGAACGAAGAAGCCGGGCAATGCCCGGCTTCCCTGCATCCAGCGCTGCGGCCTTCAGTGGGCCGCCATGTAGATATCCTGCAGCACGGCCTTTTCCAGCTCCAGCTCGCCCAGCAGGTTCTTCACGATATCGCCCAGGCTGAGGATGCCGACCAGCTGGTTGCCGTCGGTCACCATCAGATGACGGCGCCGCGAGTACGTCATCAGCGACATGGCCTGCTTCAGCGTGGCGTCCGGCGCAATGCCCTCAAGGCCGGTGGACGGCAGGCTGGAAATCACCCGGCGGCCGGCCTGCGGGCCGTCGTCGGCCAGGGTACGCACGATGTCCTTCTCGGAAATGATGCCGACCGGGGCACCGTCCTTCATCACCACCAGCGCAGCGATCCTGTTCGCGCTCATCTTGTGGGCGGCGGCACCGATCGTGTCTTCGGCATCGATGGTGATGACAGCTTCTTTCTTGGATTGCAGGAGTTCGCGGACGTTCATTCTTGTTTCCTGGTGCAGGTCACTGAAGTCAAAAAAGTGTGCTCTTCCGATACGCCCCCTCCCCGGGAACAGACCTTTCAGCGCACGTCTGGCGCACCCGGCTGCCGCATCGAATGCTTCGGCAGGCGACGTGCTGCAACGCGAACGAGGAAGGGTTCAACCGCTCAACCCGGACCTCGGTCCAATCGATTCTACGACTGCGACCCTCGGTCACTACCGGCATCGATGGGACAGTTCGTCGTGGGAACCAACTGACGATCCAGAGAATGGCACCGCGGCTGAAACCGCCGCTGAATACTGCCGGCCCTGCGCATTAAAGATTGACGGACGCCTGCCGCCCGCGGACAGAACAGCCGGCCGCTGTCCCACTTGGCGCTGCCACCGCTGCAAACGAAAGGGGGCCACGCGGGCCCCCTTCGCTTGCAGCGTCGCCGCCATCCGACAGCTGTTACTCCACCGTCACGCTCTTGGCCAGGTTGCGCGGCTTGTCCACGTCGGTGCCGCGTGCCAGCGCGGTGTGGTAGGCCAGCAGCTGCACCGGGATCGTGTGCACGATCGGGCTGAGCACGCCGGCGTGGCGCGGGGTGCGGATCACGTGCACGCCGTCGGACTCATTGAAGTTGCTGTCCTGGTCGGCGAACACGAACAGCTCGCCACCACGGGCGCGCACTTCCTGCATGTTCGACTTCACCTTCTCCAGCAGGCTGTCGTTGGGGGCGATCACCACCACCGGCATGTCCTCGTCCACCAGCGCCAGCGGGCCGTGCTTCAGTTCACCTGCCGGGTAGGCCTCGGCGTGGATATAGGAAATCTCCTTGAGCTTGAGCGAGCCTTCCAGCGCGATCGGGTAATGCAGGCCACGGCCCAGGAACAGCGCATTGGACTTGCGCGCGAAGCGCTCGGCCCACGCCGCGATCTGCGGCTCCAGGTTCAGTGCGTGCTGCACGCTGCCCGGCAGGAAGCGCAACTGCTCCAGGTAATCCGCTTCCTGCGCCCCGTCGATGCGGCCATGCAGCTTGCCCAGCACCACGGTCAGCTGGAACAGCGCGGCCAGCTGGGTGGTGAAGGCCTTGGTCGAGGCCACGCCGATCTCGGCGCCGGCGCGGGTGTAGCACACCAGTTCGCTGGCGCGCGGGATCGCGCTTTCCGGCACGTTGCAGATCGACAGCGTGTGCGTGTGGCCGAGCGACTTGGCGTACTTCAGTGCCTCCATCGTATCCAGCGTTTCGCCCGACTGGGAGATGGTGACGATCAGGTGCTTCGGGTTGGCATAGGCCGCGCGATAACGGTACTCGCTGGCGATCTCCACGCTGCACGGCAGGCCAGCGATGGCCTCGATCCAGTAGCGCGCGGTCAGGCCGGCGTAGTAGCTGGTGCCGCAGGCAATGATCTGCACGCCCTCGATGCCCGACAGCACCGCTTCGGCGTTCTTGCCGAACAGCTCGGCCGGGAAACCACCGGCGTCGATCGCCGCCTCGATGGTGTCACCCAGTGCGCGCGGCTGCTCGTGGATTTCCTTCTGCATGAAGTGGCGGTACGGGCCCAGCTCCAGCGATGCCAGCGACACGTCGGACAGGTGCACATCGCGCTCGACCGGCCGGTCATGCTCATCGAAGATGCGCACGCCATCGCGACGGATCTCAGCGGTGTCGCCCTCTTCCAGGAAGATCACCTTGCGGGTGGCCGAGATCACCGCCGAGACGTCGGAGGCGACGAAGTTCTCGCCCTCGCCCAGGCCCACCAGCAGCGGGCAGCCCATACGCGCGCAGACGAAGCGCTCCGGCTCGGCACGGCTGACCACGGCCAGCGCGTAGGCGCCGGTCAGCTCCTTCACCGTGTGCTGCAGCGCCACCAGCAGGTCATCGCCGCCCTTCAGGTGATGGTGGATCAGGTGCGCGATGACTTCGGTGTCGGTCTGCGACTCGAAGGTGTAGCCCAGCGCACGCAGCTTCTCGCGCTGCTCTTCGTGGTTCTCGATGATGCCGTTGTGCACCAGCGCCACGCCGTGGCTGATGTGCGGATGCGCGTTGGCCTCGGTGACGCCACCATGGGTGGCCCAGCGGGTGTGGCCGATGCCCAGCACCGCATGGAAGCCTTCGGCTTCAGCCGCCGTCGCCATTTCCGATACGCGGCCGGTACGGCGCACACGCCGTACCTCGGGGCGCTCGGCGTGGTCGATCACCGCGATACCCGAGGAGTCATAGCCACGGTACTCAAGCCGCTTCAGGCCTTCGATCAGTAGCGGCACCACGTCGCGATCGGCGATTGCACCCACGATTCCACACATGTCACGCGTTTCCATGAAGACGATCGGCGCATTCTAGCCCGCGCGTCCGGCTTCGCCCTCCTGTCCGCTTAATGAAAGTGTCCGGAAAGGTGTCCGCGGACACCCGGACACTCGTGGAAGCCACCCAAATCATTGATCTGCAATGAAATAAAGTTGGCACGCTACGTGCTTGCTATTGGCTACCACCGTCAGGCACGCACCGATGATCCGCGACACTTCCGCACAGGACCAGATCGTTTCCTCCGCCCCGGCCGGCACCTCCCGCGCAAGCTGGCACCGCTACCGCTGGCCGGCGCTGGGCGCCATCGCGCTGCTGGCCGGCATCGGCTGGGCGGTGCATGCCTGGTCCAATGCCAGCCGCTCCTTCGACAGCAGCCGCGTGCGCATCGCGGAGGTGAAGCGGGGCGATCTGGTCCGCGACATCGCCGCCGATGGACGGGTGATCGCGGCCAACAGCCCGATCCTGTATGCCGTGTCGGCCGGCACCGTCGACCTGAAGGTCGTTGCCGGTGACGTGGTGAAGAAGGGCCAGGAGCTGGCGATCATCGACAGCCCGGAACTGCGCAGCAAGCTGGCCCAGGAACAGGCAACGCTGGCGGGCCTGGAAGCCGAGGCCAGCCGCGCCGCGCTGGACGCGACCCTGGCCCGCGCCAAGTCGCGCAAGGAAACCGACCAGGCCACGATCGAACGGCAGGCCGCCGACCGCGACCTGCAGCGCTACCAGCGCGGCTATGACGGCGGTGCGGTGCCGCAGATCGACCTGGCCAAGGCCAAGGACTCGCTGAAGAAGGCCGACATCACCCTGGCCAACGCCACCACCGATGCGCGCCTGCAGAGCCAGGGCGCGGACCTGGATGCCCGCAACAAGCGCCTGCTGGCCGACCGCCAGAAGGCCGTGGTGGCCGAGGTGCAACGCCAGGTCGATGCACTGACCCTGCGCGCGCCGTTCGATGGCCAGGTCGGCCAGGTGCAGGCCGTCCAGTCCACCAACCTGGCCGCCAATGCACCGGTGCTGGGCGTGGTCGACCTGTCCAAGTTCGAAGTCGAGATCAAGGTGCCGGAAAGCTTCGCCCGCGACCTGGCGATCGGCATGCCGGCCCAGCTGACCGGCGGCAACGGCAAGCCCTTCCCGGGCGAGATCAGCGCGGTGTCGCCGGAAGTGGTCAACGGCGAGGTCAACGCCCGCGTGCGCTTTGCCAGTGCGCAGCCGGAAGGCCTGCGCCAGAGCCAGCGGATGTCGGTGCGGGTGCTGCTCGATACCCGCAAGGACGTGCTGAAGGTCGAGCGCGGCCCGTTCGTCGAGCAGGGCAATGGCATGGCCTACGTGATGGATGGCCGCACCGCCGTGCGGCGTCCGGTGGAACTGGGCGTCAGCAGCCTGGGCGAAGTGGAAATCAAGTCGGGTGTGCAGCCGGGCGACCGCATCGTGGTCTCCGGCAGCGACCTGTTCAAGGACGCCGAACGCGTCTCCGTCAACTGACACATTCTGGAGAGAGGACACCCCATGTACATGCTCGAAATGCGTTCGGTCGCCAAGGTCTTCCGCACCGAACAGGTGGAAACCCACGCGTTGCGCTCACTGGAACTGCAGGTCAAGGAGGGCGAGTTCGTCGCCGTCACGGGTCCGTCCGGCTCCGGCAAGACCACCTTCCTCAACATCGCCGGCCTGCTGGAGACCTTCACCAGCGGCACCTACCTGCTGGACGGCCAGGACGTGAGCACGCTGGGCGACGACGCCCGCAGCCGCCTGCGCAACCAGAAGATCGGTTTCATCTTCCAGGGCTTCAACCTGATCCCCGACCTGAACCTGTTCGACAACGTCGACGTGCCGCTGCGCTACCGCAAGATGAGCGCCAACGAGCGCCGCGAACGCATCGAGAAGGCGCTGACCCAGGTCGGCCTGGGCTCGCGCATGAAGCACTACCCGAATGAGCTGTCCGGTGGCCAGCAGCAGCGCGCGGCGATCGCGCGTGCGCTGGCCGGCAGCCCGCGCCTGCTGCTGGCCGACGAACCGACCGGCAACCTGGACACGCAGATGGCGCGCGGCGTGATGGAACTGCTGGAGGAGATCAACGCCGCCGGCACCACCATCGTGATGGTCACCCATGATCCGGAACTGGCCGCGCGTGCACAGCGCAACGTGCACATCGTCGACGGCCAGGTCACCGACCTGGTCCGCGAGCCGGTGCTGGCCACGCCGCGCCACATCGTCGCCGTCAACGAGTGAGGGCCCGGCCATGTTCGCCTACTACGCCCGATTGGCGGTACGCAGCTTCCGCCGCAACAAGGTCCTGACCGCGCTGATGGTGGTGGCCATCGCGCTCGGCATCGGTGCCTCGATGACCACCCTGACCGTGTTCCACGTCCTGTCCGGCAACCCCATTCCGGACAAGAGCGAGCGCCTGTTCTACGCGCAGATCGACCCGCGGCCCCGCAACGGCTTCGGCCTTGAGGAGGAACCGGAAGAGCAGATGACGCGCTATGACGCCGAAGCGCTGCTGCGCGAAGCGAAAGCCGAGCGCCAGGTGATGATGACTGCCGGTGATGCAACGATCGAACCGGACAACAGTACGCTCAAGCCGTTCTCCATCGACACCCGCTGGACCTCGGCCGACTTCTTCCCGATGTTCAACGTGCCCATGCAGTACGGGCGGCCGTGGACCCGCGAGGACGACAACGGGCGGGCCCGCGTGGCCGTCATCTCCAAGGCGCTCAACGAGAAGCTGTTCCAGGGCGCGAACAGCGTCGGTCGCGAAATCCGGCTCGAGGGCAATGCGCTGCGCATCGTCGGCGTCATGAAGGCCTGGAACCCGGAGCCACACTTCTTCGACCTCACCACCGGCGCGTTCGGCAAGGAAGAGGATCTGCTGGCGCCGATCTCCACCTCGTTCGATCTGCAGCTGGGCAGCAATGGCAACATGAACTGCTTCGGTGAAAATCCCGACGGCGCCAACAGCTACTCCGTCAACGCGCCCTGCGCCTACCTGCAGTACTGGGCAGAGATGGATCCGTCCAAGGCCGGCGACTACCGGCGCTATCTGGAGAACTACTCCAGCCTGCAGCGCCAGGCCAGCCGCTTCGAACGCCCGGTCAACGTCCGCCTGCGCAACGTGATGGAGTGGCTGGACTTCAAGGGCGCGGTACCCAGCGACGTGCGGCTGCAGCTGTGGCTGGCCCTGGGCTTCCTCGGCGTCTGCCTGGTCAACACGGTCGGCCTGCTGCTGGCGAAGTTCCTGCGCCGCAGCGGCGAGATCGGTGTGCGCCGCGCGCTGGGCGCCAGCCGCGGCCAGATCTTCCTGCAGTGCCTGGTCGAAGCCGGTGCCGTGGGTGTGGTCGGCGGCGTGCTCGGCATCGGACTGGCCCTGCTGGGGCTGTACGCGGTCCGCCAGCAGCCCGTCAGCTACGCGCAGCTGGCCCACCTGGATGGCAGCATGCTGCTGCTCGCGCTGGGCCTGACCCTGCTCGCCAGCCTCGCCGCCGGCTTCCTGCCCGCCTGGCGCGCGATGCAGGTCACTCCCGCCATCCAGCTCAAGTCGCAGTAAGCACGAGAACGAGGACCTCCCATGGACATCCGCCCCATCCTCAGCACCCTGCGCCGGCACAAGACCGCTGCCGCGCTGATCGTGCTTGAAATCGCCCTGACCTGCGCCATCGTCTGCAATGCCCTGTTCCTGGTCAGCCAGCGCGTGGAGCGCATCAGCCGGACCAGCGGCATGGCCGAAAACGAGCTGGTCCTGGTCCGCGTGACCGGCGTCGGCAAGCAGACCGATGCCGCCGCCCGCACCCGCGAGGACCTGGCATCGCTGCGCGCCATCCCCGGGGTCACCGCGGTCAGCGTGATCAACCAGGTGCCGTTCCGCAACAGCTCGTCCAACACCAGCATTTCGCGCGAAATGAACCAGGAACGGCCGACGGCCAGCGTCGGCATGTACACGTTCTCCGAAGACGCCTTGCGCACGCTGGGCCTCAACCTGGTTGCCGGCCGCGACTTCCAGCCGGCCGAGTACTTCGACTTCGACAACCTGAGCAAGGCCAACGGCACGCCGGTGATCCTCAGCCAGGCCGCCGCGCACAAGATGGCGCCGGACGGCAATGCGCTGGGCAAGACGTACTACATGGGCAAGCAGACGGTGAACGTGATCGGCATCGTCGATACGCTGGCCACGCCCAATGGCTGGGGCAACAACTGGGATGACACCATGATCATGCCGGTGCGCCGCGTCTTCGGCGATGGCATCTACATGCTGCGCACCGATCCTGCGCGCCGCGATGAGGTGCTCAAGGCCGCACTGTCGGCCCTGGACCGCAACGATCCCAACCGCCTGATCCGCGAGAAGCAGTCGTTCACCGACCAGCGCGAGGACTTCTTCAAGAACGACCGCGCAATGGTCGGCCTGCTGATCACCGTCTGCGTGGCGCTGCTGGTGGTCACTGCGCTCGGCATCGTCGGGCTGGCCAGCTTCTGGGTGCAGCAGCGCAGCAAGCAGATCGGCATCCGCCGCGCGCTCGGCGCCACCCGGGGCCAGATCCTGCGCTACTTCCAGACCGAAAACTTCCTGCTGGCCACGCTGGGCATCGTGCTGGGCATGCTGGCCGCCTACGCGATCAACCTGGCACTGATGAACCTGTACGAGCTGCCGCGCATGCCGCTGCTGTACCTGCCGCTGGGCGCCCTGCTGCTGTGGACGCTGGGCCAGGTCGCGGTGTTCGGCCCGGCGCGCCGCGCTGCGGCGGTCCCCCCCGCAGTCGCCACGCGCGGAGCCTGAGATGCGCACACGGCTGATGACCCTGCTGATGCTCCTCCCACTGCCGGCAGTTGCCGGCGGTGGCAGCGCAAGCACCCTGCAGTGGCAGCAGGGCGAGGCCCGGCTGGCGCTGCACTCGACCGAAGGGCAGATCCAGGTGGAGGCGGCGCGCCCGGAGGGCCGATTCGGTGTCCGCCGCGGGGACCGCATCCTGCGCGTGGATGACACGCCCGTGTACCAGATCGATCACCTGTCCCGGGCGCTGATCGATTCCCCCGCCGCGCGGGCCTACCTGCTGCTGCGGCGGGAGCGACGGCTGGTGAGCGTCGCGGTGGATGTGGACGCCTGGCGCCAGGCGCTGGACGCTCCGCCGCCCCCGCCGCCGCCTCCTCCGCCCCGCCCCTGAGAAGCGGCAACGCCTGCATGGCCACGGCTTTGGCTATGCTTGATGGGTGGCGCCGGGCTCTCCCGGCGTACGGACACGAACACGGCTCCATCGGTGCCGCCCATCCCTTTCTGCAGAACCGCTTGATGCCTTCGATCCTGATCATCGATGACAACGCCAGTGTGGGCACCGCGCTGGACGTGCTGTTCTCCCTGCACGACATCGACACCCTGCAGGCGCAGAGCCCGGCCGAGGGCCTGGCGCTGCTGGAGTCGCAGCCGGTCGACCTGGTGATCCAGGACATGAACTTCAGCGAGGACACCACCTCCGGCGAGGAGGGCGAAGCGCTGTTCGCACAGATCCGCGCGCGCCACCCGGACCTGCCGGTGATCCTGCTGACTGCCTGGACCCACCTGAGCAGCGCAGTGGACCTGGTCAAGGCCGGTGCCGCCGACTACCTGGCCAAGCCGTGGGACGACCGCAAGCTGCTGACCACGGTCAACAACCTGCTGGAACTGTCCGAGGCCCGTCGCGAGCTGGACCGGCGGCGCGCGCGTGAGCTGCGGCAGCGCACTGCGCTGGAGGAGAAGTACGACCTGTGTGGCGCGGTCTTCGCCGATCCGGCCAGCGAGCGCGTCATCGCCCTGGCCTGCCAGGTCGCGCGCTCGGAGCTGCCCGTGCTGATCACCGGCCCCAACGGCGCTGGCAAGGAGAAGATCGCGCAGATCATCCAGGCCAACTCGCTGGTGGCCAAGGGCCCGTTCGTCACGGTCAACTGCGGCGCACTGCCGTCGGAACTGATCGAGGCGGAACTGTTCGGCGCCGAGGCCGGCGCGTATACCGGCGCCAACAAGGCACGCGAAGGCAAGTTCGAAGCTGCCGACGGCGGCACGCTGTTCCTGGATGAGATCGGCAACCTGTCGCTGGGCGGGCAGATGAAGCTGTTGCGCGTGCTGGAGACCGGCCGCTTCGAGCGCCTGGGCTCCAACCGCGAACGACAGGTCAAGGTCCGCGTGGTCAGCGCGACCAACGCCGACCTGCCGGCGATGATCCGCGACGGCAGCTTCCGCGAGGACCTGTATTACCGCCTCAACACGGTCGAACTGGTGCTGCCGCCGCTGGCCGAACGTCCGGGTGACATCGTGCCGCTGGCCGAGCGCTTCCTGGCTGCCGGCAAGCCGCTGGCCAGCGCCGCCGCTGCCGCCCTGCAGCGGCACCCGTGGCCGGGCAACGTGCGCGAACTGCGCAACGTGATCCAGCGCGCCGAACTGCTGGCGACCGGCAACCGCATCGACGTGGCCGATCTCAACCTGCCGCGTGCGGCACCGGCACCGCGCGCCACCGCGAGCGCCGGCAATGATCCAGACCGCGCGCGCATCGAGGACGTGCTGGCGCGCCACCATGGCGTCATCGCCCAGGCGGCCGCCGAGCTCGGCCTGAGCCGCCAGGCGCTGTACCGGCGCATGGACCGGCACGGCATCCCACGCGAATGAAACGGCGCTCGTTCACCTTCCGCCTGTTCCTGCGCCTGCTGCCGGTGCTGGCCCTGGCCGCTGCGTTGCCGTGGCTGCTGGCCTACTGGATGGACCATGGCTGGGTGGTGACCTCGGTGTCGGCGGCGCTGCTGCTGGCGCTGATGTGGTGGACCCTGCGCCGCGCCACCGCTCCGGTGCGCTCGTTGATGCGCGCGCTGTCCGGCACCACCAGCAGCTACCGCGACGGCGAGTACACCTTCGGCGTGTACTGGCCGGACAACGACGAACTGGGCGACCTGGTGCAGGCCCACCGCGAGCTGGGCGATGTGCTGCGCGAACAGCGGCAGGGCCTGGTGCAGCGCGAACTGCTGCTGGACACGATGGTGCAGAACACGCCGGTGGCGATGCTGTTGATTGCATCCGGCGGCGATGGCATCGCCCGCGTGGTGTTCTCCAACCTGGCCGCGCGCAAGCTGCTGCACGGCGGCTGGAAGCTGGAGGGCCAGCGCCTGGAAGAGGTGCTGGAGCAGGTGCCGGTGGAGCTGCGCGATGCCATCGTCCGCGGCGGCGACAGCCTCTTTGCGGTGCATGCCGAGGGCGAAGAAGGCGATGAGGAGGACGAGCAGGTCTATCACCTCTCCCGCCGCGCCTTCCAGCTCAACGGCCGCCCTCACGATCTGCTGCTGGTGCGCCTGCTCACTGCCGAGCTGCGCCGCCAGGAAGTGCAGACGTGGAAAAAGGTGATCCGGGTGATCAGCCACGAGCTCAACAATTCGCTGGCACCGATCGCCTCGCTGGCCCATTCCGGCGGCGTGCTGGTGCAGCGGGAGCGTTTCGAACGGCTGCCGGAGATCTTCACCACCATCGAGGACCGGGCGCGCCACCTGGAGGGCTTCATCCGTGGCTATGCGCGCTTTGCCAAGCTGCCCCAGCCACAACTGCAGACCGTGCACTGGGCGCCCTTCCTGTCCAGCCTGCGCCAGCAGATCCCGTTCACCCTGGAGCAGGAGCCGGACGAGGAACTGAGCAGCCGCATCGACATCGCGCAGTTCGGGCAGGCGCTGTTGAACCTGCTGAAGAACGCCCACGAAGCCTGCGCCGAAGCCGATCCGCCCAATGATGACGTGCGGGTGCAGCTGACGCGGCTGCCGCAGTGGCTGCGCCTGGATGTGCTGGATCGCGGCAAGGGCATGAACGAGCAGGTGCTGCAGAACGCGCTGATGCCCTTCTATTCGACCAAGCGCAATGGCACCGGCCTGGGATTGGCGCTGACCCGCGAGATCGTGGAGGCGCACGGAGGACGGGTGTCGCTGCAGAACCGCGGTGATGGCGGCTTGTGCGTGTCGATCCTGTTGCCGGTGGCTTGATCGGGTAGATCCACGCCATGCGTGGATGTGCCGACCCAGGTCGGCACCTACCCAACCTGCCGCATCGCCACCCGCAGGTGTATCGGGAACCCCAACGCGGCCTCTTCGGCCATCACCGCGCGCAGGCCCTCGCTCCACTCCGCTTCCGGCACTTCAACGAACCCTTCGCTGGCGTAGAAGGCTGCATTCCACGGGACATCGCTCAAGGTGGTCAGCACCGCGGCGGCAAAACCGGCCGCCCTGGCCTGCGCCACGGCATGCCGCAGCAGGGCACGGCCATGGCCACGACGCGCATGTGCCGGGTCCACATCCATCTGCACGACATGGAACTCGCCGCACAGCTCGCCGCCCAGCAGGTAACCCGCAATACCGCCTTCAGCGGCATCGACCACCCACAGCTGCCCGCGCCGAAGGCCATCCTGCAGTGCCTGCAGGTCCAGGCCGTGGCCGGCAAACACCGGATAGGCTTCGTGGCCCTTCAGCAGTTCGCCGGCACGCTGTTCAATTGCCGGCAACAGGCCGAGCTCGTCGGCGCGCGGGACACGTGGCTCAGGGCTTCTTGACCGGGCGCTTCCAGCCATCGATCGTTTCCTGTCGTGCGCGCGCCAGGGTCAGCTTGCCGTCCGGAGCGGTGCGGGTGATGACCGAACCCGCGGCGATGGTGGCGCCCTCGCCGATCGTCAGCGGCGCCACCAGCGAGCTGTTGGAGCCGATGAACGCGTTGTCGCCGATGGTGGTGGTGGACTTGTTCACGCCATCGTAGTTGCAGGTGATCGTGCCGGCACCGATGTTGACCCGGCTGCCAATCTCGGCATCGCCCAGGTAGGTCAGGTGGTTGGCCTTGCTGCCGACGCCAAGGGTGACCTTCTTGGTTTCAACGAAGTTGCCGACGTGCACGCCATCGGCCAGCACGGTACCGGGGCGCAGGCGCGCGAACGGTCCCACCAGCGCGGCACCTTCGGTGACCACGCCTTCCAGATCGCAGTGCGCGCGCACCTCGGTGCCCGGGCCCAGATTGACATCCTTCAGGCGATTGAACGGGCCCACGGTGACGCCGTCACCGAGCACGATGTTGCCCTCGAGGATGACATCGACATCGATCAGCACGTCACTGCCGACGGTGACCGTGCCGCGGATGTCCAGGCGCGCCGGATCGCGCACCCGCGCGCCCTGCGCGCACAACGCCCGCACCGCGCGACGCTGCCACGCACGCTCCAGCTGCGACAGCTGCCAGGGATCGTTTGCGCCTTCGGCTTCCTGCGCGTCGGCCACCAGCGCCATTTCGGCCGGGGTGTACTCATGCGCGGCGAAGGCGAACACGTCGGTGAGGTAGTACTCGCCCTGTGCGTTGCTGTTGGACAGCTGCGACAGCCAGCGTCGCAGCGCGGTGGATTCAGCGGCGATGATGCCGGTGTTGATCGTGCGCACGCGCAGCTGGTCGTCGGTGGCGTCCTTCTGCTCGACGATCGCGCCGACCCTGCCCTCGGCGTCACGCAGCACGCGCCCGTAACCGGTCGGATCATCGACCTCGGCCACCAGCACCGCCAGTCGCCCCGGCTCGGCCAGCAGGTCGCGCAGCGTCTGCGCGCGGATCAGCGGCACGTCGCCGTACAGCACCAGCACCTGCGCGGCATCGGGCACCTGCGGCATTGCCTGCGCCACCGCGTGGCCGGTGCCGAGCTGTTGTGCCTGCTCGGCCCACTGCAGGTCGGGCTGGTCGGCAAAGTACTGCCGCACCGCCTCGCCACCGTGGCCGTAGACCACGTGGATGGCCGCCGGCTGCAACGCGCGGGCGGTATCGATCACGTGCGCCAGCATCGGCTGGCCGGCGATCGGCTGCAGCACCTTCGGCAGCACCGACTTCATGCGCTTGCCGGCGCCGGCGGCGAGGATGATGACGTGCAGGGCTTGGGTCATGGGAGCGGCGGTCCGTAATTCGTTGCCGGTGATTCTAGAGCGTGGGCCGTTAACATGGGCATCCTTCCTCCTTCACCATGCCGATGAGCCTCGTCCGCCAGGGAGGCGCCTACCTCGTGATTGGGCTCGTGCAGCTGCTGGTCGATTGGCTGGTGTTTGTGGCCGCCACCGCGCTGGGCATGCCGGTGGCGCCAGCCAACATCGCCGGTCGCCTGGCCGGCATGCTGCTGGGCTTCTGGCTCAACGGCCGCTACACCTTTGCAGAGGCCGGTACCCGCAAGCTGGGATGGAAGCGCTTTGCACGCTTCTTCGGGCTGTGGCTGCTGCTGACGGCGGCGAGCACGCTGCTGGTCAGCCTGGTCGACCAGGCGCTGGGCCTGCAGTACACCTGGCTGGCCAAGCCGCTGGTGGAAGGCGGTCTGGCGTGCGTGTCGTTCCTGCTGATGCGCTACGTGGTGTACCGCTGAGACGGCACCAGGATCGGGATCGGGGCTGGGATTGGTAGAGTCGACTGTCAGTCGACTGCTCTTCCATCAGGTCGCCAGAATGCCGCGCTGCGCGCGATAGTCGACTAACAGTCGACTCTACCCGGTCGGCTCCAGCCAGTCGGCCCTGCCCGCGCCAAACAAAAACGCCGGCACGGGGCCGGCGTTCTCGTGGATGCTGCGCGAACCTCAGTGCTTGAGGGTCTTGCGCAGGCGTTCCAGTGCCTGCAGCTGGACGACGGCCTCGGCCAGCTTCTGCTGGGCTTCGGCCACTTCCATCGCTTCGCCGCGGTTGGCCAGGATGCGCTCGGCTTCTTCCTTGGCCTTGCGGACCGAGGCTTCGTCGATGTCCTGCGCGCGGATCGCGGTGTCGGCCAGCACGGTCACCACCTGCGGCTGCACTTCCAGGATGCCGCCGGAAATGGCGAAATCCAGCTGCTCGCCGTTCGGCGTGGTCACCACCACCTTGCCCGGCTTCAGGCGGGTGATCAGCGGCGCGTGCTTGGGCGCGATGCCCAGTTCGCCCAGCTCACCGGTGGCCACGACCAGGGTCGCTTCGCCACGGAAGATTTCCTGCTCGGCGCTGACGATGTCGCAACGGATCGTGCTCATGCAAATCTCTTCGCTGTTCGCGGCGGCGCAATGCCACCGTGGGGGTCCACCGGCGCGGGCGGTCGCCCGGCGCCGGCGTCAGGTCGGGCAGGATCGCTCCCGCCCGGCCCGGATCAGGCCTTCTCGGCCATCTTCTTGGCCTTCTCGACCGCTTCTTCGATGCCGCCGACCATGTAAAACGCCTGCTCCGGCAGGTGGTCGTATTCGCCATCGACGATGGCCTTGAAGCCACGGATGGTGTCCTTCAGCGGCACGTACTTGCCCGGCGAACCGGTGAACACTTCGGCCACGTGGAACGGCTGGCTGAAGAAGCGCTCGATCTTACGGGCGCGCGACACGGCCTGCTTGTCCTCTTCGGACAGCTCGTCCATGCCCAGGATCGCGATGATGTCCTTCAGTTCCTTGTACTTCTGCAGGGTCTGCTGGACGCGCTGGGCGGTGTCGTAGTGCTCGTGGCCGATGACCAGCGGGTCCATCTGGCGGCTGGTGGAGTCCAGCGGATCGACGGCCGGGTAGATACCCAGCGAGGCGATCGAACGCGACAGGGTCACGGTCGAGTCCAGGTGGGCGAAGGTGGTCGCCGGCGACGGGTCGGTCAGGTCGTCCGCGGGAACGTAGACGGCCTGGATCGAGGTGATCGAACCATTTTTGGTCGAGGTGATGCGCTCCTGCAGGACGCCCATTTCCTCGGCCAGGGTCGGCTGGTAACCCACCGCGGACGGCATGCGGCCCAGCAGTGCCGACACTTCGGTACCGGCCAGGGTGTAGCGGTAGATGTTGTCGACGAACAGCAGGACGTCCTTGCCCTTGCCGTTTTCGTCCTTCTCGTCGCGGAAGTACTCGGCCATGGTCAGGCCGGTCAGGGCGACGCGCAGACGGTTGCCCGGCGGCTCGTTCATCTGGCCGTACACCATCGCCACCTTGTCCAGGACGTTGGAGTCCTTCATTTCGTGGTAGAAGTCGTTGCCCTCACGGGTACGCTCACCCACGCCGGCGAACACGGACAGACCGCTGTGCGCCTTGGCGATGTTGTTGATCAGTTCCATCATGTTGACGGTCTTGCCGACGCCGGCGCCGCCGAACAGGCCGACCTTGCCGCCCTTGGCGAACGGGCACATCAGGTCGATGACCTTGATGCCGGTTTCCAGCAGCTCGGTGGCCGGGGACTGGTCTTCATACGACGGCGCAGCGCGGTGGATTTCCCAGTTGTCGCTGGCAGCGACCGGGCCGGCTTCGTCGATCGGACGGCCCAGCACGTCCATGATGCGGCCCAGGGTGCCGGCGCCGACCGGCACCGAGATGCCACGGCCGGTGTTGACGGCAACCAGGTTGCGCTTCAGGCCGTCGGTGGAACCGAGGGCGATGGTACGCACCACGCCGTCGCCCAGCTGCTGCTGGACTTCGAGGGTGATCTCGGTGTTTTCCACCTTCAGTGCGTCGTACACCTTCGGCACCGATTCACGCGGGAATTCGACGTCGACGACCGCGCCGATGATCTGAACGATCTTGCCCTGACTCATTGCTGCATCCTCTAATGTGTGCTTTGAACGAACGCGGTCAGACTGCTGCCGCGCCGCCGACGATTTCGGAGATTTCCTGGGTGATCGCTGCCTGGCGCGCCTTGTTGTAGACGAGCTGCAGGGTGCCGATCAGCTTGTTGGCGTTGTCGCTCGCCGCCTTCATCGCAACCATGCGTGCCGCATGCTCGGAGGCGACGTTTTCCAGCAGTGCCTGGTACACCAGCGACTCGATGTAACGCGTCATCACGTGCTCGAGCACGGTCGCGGCATCGGGTTCGTACAGGTAATCCCAGTCGTGGTGAGCGACCTGCTTCTCAGCCGGCGGCAGCGGCAGCAGCTGATCGAAGCTGGCCTTCTGCACCATGGTGTTCACGAAGCGGTTGTAGACCAGGTACACGCGGTCGATCTTGCCTTCGGTGAAGGCGTCGAGCATGACCTTGATCACACCGATCAGCGACTCCAGCTTCGGCACGTCGCCGATGTGGGTCACGCTGCCGACCATGTTGACCTTCACGCGGCGGAAGAAGGTCGAAGCCTTCTGGCCGATGGTCACCAGGTCCACTTCGGCACCCTTGTCCTGCCATGCCTTGGCTTCGCCCAGCATCTTGCGGAACAGGTTGTTGTTCAGGCCGCCGGCCAGACCGCGATCGGAGGAGATCACGATGAAACCGACCCGCTTGACCTGCTCGCGCTCGACCAGGAACGGATGCTGGTAGTCGGTGCTGGCCTGGGCCAGATGACCGATCACCTGCTTCATCGCCTGCGCGTACGGACGCGAGGTCTTCATCCGATCCTGCGCCTTGCGGATCTTGGAGGCCGAGACCATTTCCAGGGCGCGCGTCACCTTGCGGGTGTTCTGCACGCTCTTGATCTTGGTTTTGATTTCGCGTCCGCTTGCCATCTCTTGTTTCCCGTGGCGCGGGGCTGATGCCCCGCGTTGTTCAACCGTTTGTCATCTGGTCCAGCGGAGCCAGCGGCTCCGCTCTACAGGACCGCGATTACCAGCTGCCGGTGGTCTTGAACTCGGCGATGCCCTTCTTGAAGGCACCTTCGATGTCGTTGTCCCAACCGCCGGTGGCGTTGACCTTGCTGATCAGCTCGCCCTGGGTGTTGGCGAAGTGGGCGTGCAGGCCTTCTTCGAACGCCAGCAGCTTGTTGACCGGCACGTCGTCGAGGTAACCCTCGTTGACGGCGTAGATCGACAGCGCCTGGTTGGCGATCGACATCGGCGCGTACTGCTTCTGCTTCATCAGCTCGGTGACGCGCTGGCCACGCTCCAGCTGCTTGCGGGTCGCTTCGTCCAGGTCCGAGGCGAACTGCGCGAACGCAGCCAGCTCACGGTACTGGGCCAGCGAGATACGGATGCCGCCCGACAGCTTCTTGATGATCTTGGTCTGGGCCGAGCCACCGACGCGCGACACCGAGATACCGGCGTTCACGGCCGGACGGATGCCGGCATTGAACAGGTCGGTTTCCAGGAAGATCTGGCCGTCGGTGATCGAGATCACGTTGGTCGGAACGAAGGCGGACACGTCGCCGGCCTGGGTCTCGATGATCGGCAGCGCGGTCAGCGAACCGGTCTTGCCGGTGACCTTGCCTTCGGTGAACTTCTCGACGTATTCCTCGGACACGCGGGCCGCGCGTTCCAGCAGGCGCGAGTGCAGGTAGAACACGTCACCCGGGTAGGCTTCACGGCCCGGCGGGCGCTTCAGCAGCAGCGAGATCTGGCGGTAGGCCACGGCCTGCTTGGACAGATCGTCGTACACGATCAGCGCGTCTTCGCCGCGATCCATGAAGTACTCACCCATGGTGCAGCCCGAGTAGGCGCTGATGTACTGCATGGCGGCCGATTCGGAGGCGGTCGCGGCCACCACGATGGTGTGGGCCAGCGCGCCGTTCTCTTCCAGCTTGCGCACGATGTTGGCGATGGTCGACGCCTTCTGGCCGATCGCAACGTACACGCACTTGATGCCGGTGCCCTTCTGGTTGATCACCGCATCGATCGCCATGGCGGTCTTGCCGGTCTGGCGGTCACCGATGATCAGCTCACGCTGGCCACGGCCGATCGGGATCATCGAGTCGACCGACTTGTAACCGGTCTGCACCGGCTGGTCGACCGACTTGCGCCAGATCACGCCCGGCGCAACACGCTCCACCGGAGCGGTCAGGTCGGTGCCCAGCGGGCCCTTGCCATCGATCGGCTCGCCCAGCGCGTTGACCACGCGGCCCAGCAGTTCCGGACCGACCGGCACTTCCAGGATGCGGCCGGTGGTCTTGGCGACGTCGCCTTCGCGCAGGTGCTCGTAGTCACCCAGGACCACGGCGCCGACCGAGTCGCGCTCCAGGTTCAGGGCCAGGGCGAAGGTGTTGTTCGGCAGTTCGATCATTTCGCCCTGCATCACGTCGGCCAGACCGAAGATGCGCACGATGCCGTCGGACACGCTGGTCACGGTGCCTTCGTTGCGCGATTCCGCGGCCAGCTTGACCTTCTCGATGCGGTTCTTGATCAGTTCGCTGATTTCGGAGGGGTTGAGCGTGGTTGCCATCGTCAAGTCCTAGTGCCGGCAGCGGGGCCGGACGTTAAATGAATTCAGTTAGCGAGCGCGGTCTGCAGACGGGCCAGCTTGCCCTTCAGCGAACCATCGATGACCACGTCGCCGGCGTCGATCACGGCGCCGCCGATCAGCGAGGCATCGACCGCGGTGGTCACGTCGACCTCGCGGTTGAAGCGCTTGCGCAGCGCAGCCTTGATCGCGTCCAGCTCACCGGCCGACAGTTCGGCCGCCGAGGTCACCGTGGCCTTGACCACGTGCTCGGCTTCGGCGCGCAGGGCGTCGAACATGCCGGAGATTTCCGGCAGCAGCGGCAGACGATGCGATTCGGCCAGGATGGCCAGGAAGCGCGAGTAGGTCTCGCCGTGCGACACCGGCGCCAGCAGGGCGACGGCGTCGTCACGACCCAGCTCCGGGTTGGCGAGCAGGGCCGCCACGCGCGGGTCGGCGGCGACGTGGGCGGAGAACGCCAGGGCGTCCGACCACGGCGCGAACGCGCCTTCGTCGCGCGCGGTCGCGAACGCGGCGCGGGCGTACGGGCGGGCAAGCGTGAGGGCCTGGCTCATCCTTAGATCTCCGAGGCCAGCTCGTCGAGCAGCGCCTTGTGGGCGTTGGCGTCGATTTCGCGCTTGAGCAGCTTTTCGGCACCGGTCACGGCCAGCGCGGACACCTGCTTGCGCAGATCTTCACGGGCACGGTTGGCGGCGGCGTCGATTTCAGCCTGGGCCAGTTCCTTCTGACGGGTGGCTTCGGTGATCGCTTCGTTACGGGCAGCATCAACGATCTGGTTGGCACGCGCGTGGGCCTGATCGATGATCTCGTTGGCCTTGGTGCGGGCTTCCTTCAGCGCTTCGTTGACCTTCTCCTGCGCCTGGGCCAGGTCTTTCTGGCTGCGGTCGGCCGCGGCGAGGCCTTCAGCAATCTTCTGCTGGCGCTCTTCGATCGCGTTCATCAGCGGCGGCCAGATCTTGGTCGCGATGATCCAGATCAGACCAGCGAAGGCCAGCGCCTGCGCAAGGAGGGTGAAATTGATATTCATGGTTAGCTCGATCGCTGGTTTCGGGGTGGACGCGCCGCCGTAGCGGCACATCCGGCCTTCATCCGAAACCGGGTGCATCAGCACCCGGTCGTCTCAAACCGCTGTATCAGCCGGCCAGAGCCTTGGTGACGGCGCCAGCGAAGGCAGCCGACAGCGGGTTGGCGAAGGCCAGCAGCAGGCCAACGGCGACCGAGATGATGAACGCGGCGTCGATCAGGCCGGCGGTGATGAACATGCGGACCTGCAGGACCGGGATCAGTTCCGGCTGGCGCGCGGCCGACTCCAGGAACTTACCAGCCATGATGGCCAGACCCAGACCGGCGCCCAGCGCGGCCAGGCCGATCATGATGCCGACGGCAAGGGCGGTGGAGCTCTGAATCTGCGCGAAGTTGGTCAGGACGGCGAAGTACATGGTTATCTCCAGGAACTTAAGTTGCTAAGGGTGATGAAACGGATGAAGGTTGAAACGCGTTGAAGCTTGAAACTCAGTGAGCGTCTTCCGACAGGCTCAGGTACACGATCGACAGCATCATGAAGATGAAGGCCTGCAGCGGGATCACCAGCAGGTGGAACAGCATCCAGCCAAGGCCGAACGCACCACCGGCAATGGCACCGAAGAAACCGGCACCACCCAGCACCCAAATCAGCAGGAACACGATTTCGCCGCCGAACATGTTGCCGAACAGTCGCATCGCCAGCGAGATCGGCTTGCTCAGCCACTCGACGATGTTGAGGATCAGGTTGAACGGCATCATCCACTTGCCGAACGGCGCCGTCAGGAATTCCTTGATGAAGCCCAGCAGGCCCTTGGACTTCAGCGCGAAGAACAGCATCAGGAAGAACACGCTGATGGCCATGCCGAGGGTGGCGTTGACGTCAGCGGTCGGTACCGGCTTCCAGTAATGGATGCCCGCCCATTCCAGCGGCTTGGCGATGAAGTCGGCCGGGATCATCTTGATCAGGTTCATCATCAGGATCCAGAAGAAGATCGTGATGGCGATCGGCGTGACCAGCTTGCTCTTGCCGTGATAGGTGTCCTTGGCCTGTCGGTCGACGAACTCCAGGCAGATCTCGACGAAGGCCTGCCACTTGCCCGGCACGCCGGCAGTGGCCTTGCGGGTGCCCAGCCAGAACGCGACCACGATCACCAGGCCCATCAGGACGGCGGTGAGGAAGGTATCGACGTGGATATGCCAGAACATACCCTCACCCTTGCCGACCGGCGCGGTCAGGTTGTGCAGGTGATGCTGGATGTAGCTGGTAGGGGTTAGAGCCTCGCCCGCCATGTGTCCGGAACCTTCAGTTAATTGAATTCTGTCAACGCCTGGCCATGGCCAGGACCTGGAACATCAAGCCGACGGCGATACCGGCCAACAGCGCCAATGCAGGCAGCTTGAAGACCAGGAACCCCACCAGCAGGACGCCGAAAACCACGACCCACTTGGCCACGATCGCAATGATCAGGCGAGCCATCGCCGATCCTGCGGCCACCGCGCCACCGCCCAGTGCCATCCGTGCAGCCACCCAGCCACCGGCGGAAATCGCCACTCCGGACGCCAGCGCACCGAGGGCATATTTCGGACCCACCAGCAGGAAGGCCAGGGCCAGGACAGCGACCGCGGCCAGCGGGTAGACCGCGGCGCGCAGCATCAGTCGCCGACCCGCATCAACGGAGTTCAGCACAGGACGTCCCGCGTGGTTGCAAGTGGAAGGCTGAGGCGGCTAAAGCAGGGGGGCCTCATCGAGCCGCCAAATTATAGCAATGGGACAATTTGCGAGACAACCGCTGCCTGTTCATCCCTGGAAGCCGCAAGTTGCGGTAACGGTTACATTTTTGCGTGCCACCAGGGGGACAATGACGTCCGCACCATGTTGCGGCGCAGTATTGAACTTTGGTCGCAGGCTGCGGAACTTTCGTCAGGCATGCCGGTCCGATCATTCGACCTGCCTGCAGCATCCTCGTCGGCTCCACCCCGCAGGTCCCACGATGGCCCCGAAGCCCCGCTCCGGGGCCATCCTTTTGCAGGATCGCGACAGGGCTGAACCGTACACGCCCCATGGACCATACGTTCACGCATGGTGGACGCGTGCGTCCGGCACAGTGGTCTTCATTCTGATGAACCACTGCAAGGACTCTTCGATGCGCCCCGTACCCACCCTGCTCGCCCTTTCCCTGCTCGCCGCCGGCGCTTCGTTCGCCTCTGCGGCCCACGCCGCCGAAGGCGATGACCGCTTCGCCATCCGCCTGGGTGCGATGAACATCGACTCGGACAACACGCTGCGCGGCAGCACCACCGTGGCCGGCCAGGACATCTCCCTGGACCAGGACTTCAAGCTGGGCGGCAAGGAATGGGAGCCGCGCATCGACGGCATGTTCCGCATCAGCAACCGCCAGCGCCTGCTGTTCAACTACTTCAAGTACGACAAGGACCGCCGCGAGACGCTCGACCAGGGCATTTCCTTCGGCGGTGAGACGGTGCCGGCCGGCAGCTTCGTGAAGGGCGAGCTGAAGTACCAGGTGGCCAGCCTGGTCTACGACTACTCGGTCGTCGATACCGACACCTTCGACCTGGGCCTGCAGATCGGTGGCGAGTACGCCAAGGTGAGCACCAAGGGCTACGCCGACTTGGGCACTGTGTACGAAGGCCAGTTCCTCAACGAGAAGGCCGACGGCGTGGCACCGGTGGTGGGTGCACGCATGACCTTCACTCCGTCCGAGCGCTGGATGATCACGCTGCAGGGCCAGTACCTCAACACGCGCTGGGGCAGCTTCGATGACTACAAGGGCGACCTGAGCCGCGCCAATGCGATCGTTGATTATCGCTTCACCAAGAACTTCGGCGTGTTCGCCGGCTACGACTGGTTCAAGCTGGACGTGGACAAGAAGGGCAGCGACGGCACGGTCGGCCTGAAGCAGGAGTTCAAGGGCCCGGTGGCCGGCATCAGCTTCGTGTTCTGATCCCCTGCCCCTTCCACGGCATCTTCTCTCCTGGCGCGGCCTCCGGAACATCGGGGCCGCGTTTTTTGTGGGTTGCTGGCGAAGAGCAGAAGCGGGTTGGTCGAGCGCCGGAGGGAGCGGGGGCTGCGTGCGAATGTCCCCCGGCGCCGGCCTGCGGCCGGCACCTCCTCCTTTACTTCGCACACACCCCCCGCTCCCTCCGCGTGTAAGGCATCCCGGCGGCCCAGGCTGTGGCTCTCGACTATCCGCAAGTCGAGCCGCTGCGCGGGTGGCAATTGCCGTAGACGCATGCGTGGTCGAGCGCTGGAGGGAGCGGGGGCTGCGTGCGAATGTCCCCCGGCGCCGGCCTGCGGCCGGCGCCTCCTCCTTTACTTCGCACACAACCCCCGCTCCCTCCGCGTATCAGGCATCCAGGCGGCCGTGGCAGAACAGCCGGCTGTGGCTGCTCCGTCCGCAAGCCGGGCCGCTGCGTGGGTGGCAGGCGTCTGGACAAAGTAAAGGAGGAGGCGACCGCCGCAGGCGGGCGACGGGGGACATTTGTCGAAATGCCTGCCACCCACGCAGTGGCCCAGACCCTCGCGATGTGCTGCCGAAGGCATCCCCGCAGCCAACAAAAAACCCCGGCAGAAACCGGGGCTTTTCGTTCGGAACGGCGCGGGCGCCTTACTTCTTCTTCGGCATGTACAGATCGGTGATCGTGCCGTCGTAGATTTCCGAGGCCATCGCCACCGACTCGCTCAGCGTCGGGTGGGCGTGGATGGTGTGGCCGATGTCCTCGGCTTCCGCACCCATCTCAATCGCCAGGCCGATCTCGGCCAGCAGGTCACCGGCATGCACGCCAACGATCGCGCCACCGATGATGCGGTGCGTCTCTTCGTCGAAGATCAGCTTGGTGAAGCCCTCGGTGCGACCGATGCCGATCGCGCGGCCGCTGGCCGCCCACGGGAACTTGGCCACGCCGACCTTCAGGCCCTTGGCCTTGGCTTCGGTCTCCGTGACGCCAACCCAGGCGATTTCCGGGTTGGTGTAGGCCACCGACGGAATCACGCGGGCCACCCACTCCTTCTTGTGGCCGGCCGCCACTTCGGCCGCCAGCTTGCCCTCGTGCGTAGCCTTGTGGGCCAGCATCGGGTTGCCGACGATATCGCCGATGGCAAAGATGTGCGGCACGTTGGTGCGCATCTGCCGATCGACCGGGATGAAGCCACGATCGGTGACCTGCACGCCGGCCTTTTCGGCATCGATCTTCTTGCCGTTCGGCGAACGGCCCACGGCCACCAGCACGCGGTCGAAGGTGCCCTTCGCCAGCGCCGGCGCCTGGCCTTCCTCGGCGGCGTCGAAGGTCACGGTGATGCCCTTGGCGTCGGCAGTGACACCCGATGCCTTGGTCTTCAGGTGCACGTCGATGCCCTGCTTCTTCAGGCGGTCGGCCAGCGGCTTGACCAGGTCCTTGTCGGCACCCGGCATCAGCTGGTCCATGAACTCGACCACGGTGACCTTGCTGCCCAGCGCGCTGTACACGGTGGCCATTTCCAGGCCGATGATGCCGCCACCGACGACCAGCAGCGAGCCCGGCACTTCGGCCAGCTCCAGCGCGTCGGTGGAATCCATCACGCGCTTGTCGTCCCACGGGAAATTCGGCAGCTTCACCGCCTGCGAACCGGCGGCGATGATGCACTTCTGGAAGCGCAGCAGCTGGGTGCTGCCGTCAGCGGCGGTGATTTCCAGCTCGTTGGCCGAAACAAACCTGCCGACGCCCTGCACGTTGCGGACCTTGCGCTGCTTGGCCATGCCGGCCAGGCCCTTGGTCAGCTGGTTGACGACCTTTTCCTTGTACTCGCGCAGCTTGTCCAGGGTGATGGTCGGCTTGCCGAACTCGACGCCGAAATCACCGGCGTGGGCCACTTCGTCGATCACCGCAGCAGCATGCAGCAGCGCCTTGGACGGAATGCAGCCCACGTTGAGGCAGACGCCGCCGAGGCTGGCATAGCGCTCGACCAGCACCGTATCCAGGCCGACGTCGGCGGCGCGGAACGCAGCCGTGTAGCCGCCCGGGCCCGAGCCCAGCACGACCATCTCGCATTCAATGTCGGCCGGCTTGCCGCTGGACAGCGCCGGCTTCGGCGCAGCCGGTTCGGCCGGGGCACGGTGCGACGGGGTCACCGGCGGCTTGCTGGCCGGGGCGGCCGCAGCGGGCGCCGGCGCAGCGGCCTTGGCCGGGGCTTCGGCGGCACCTTCAGCATCCAGCACCACGACCACGGCGCCTTCGGACAGGGTGTCGCCCAGCTTGACCTTGATCTCCTTGACCACGCCGGCGGCCGAGGACGGCACTTCCAGGGTGGCCTTGTCCGATTCCAGGGTCACCAGACCCTGATCCTTCTTCACCGTGTCGCCGACGGCGACCAACACTTCAATCACCGGCACATCGCTGTAATCGCCGATGTCGGGAACCTTGACTTCAATCGTGGCCATGGTGGGTTTTCCTCATGCCCGGCCGGCGCCGCCGGCGGGCTGTCACTGCATCTGTTCACGCGGCCGCGCCAGGGGCAGCGGCCGCACGGTAGGGGCGAAGCGGTGCGTTACAGCAGCACGCGGCGCATGTCGGCCAGTACCTGCGACAGGTACGTGGTGAAGCGTGCGGCCAGGGCGCCATCGATGACGCGGTGGTCGTAGCTCAGCGACAGCGGCAGCATCAGCTTCGGCGCGAAGTCCTTGCCGTTCCAGACCGGCTGGATGGACGACTTGGAGACGCCCAGGATGGCCACTTCCGGTGCATTGACGATCGGGGTGAACGCGGTGCCGCCGATGCCGCCCAGCGAGCTGATCGAGAAGCAGCCGCCGCTCATGTCGGCCGGGCCCAGCTTGCCGTCGCGCGCCTTCTTGGCCAGTTCGCCGGTTTCCTGCGCGATCTGCACCACGCCCTTCTTGTCCACGTCGCGGATGACCGGCACGACCAGGCCGTTCGGCGTGTCGGCGGCAAAGCCGATGTGGAAGTACTTCTTCAGGGTCAGGTTTTCGCCGCTGGCATCGAGCGAGGCGTTGAACTCCGGGAACTTCTTCAGCGCCGCAGCGCTGGCCTTGATCAGGAAGGCGAGCATGGTCAGCTTGATGCCGGCCTTCTCGTTCTCCTTGTTCAGCGCCACGCGCAGGGCTTCCAGGTCGGTGATGTCGGCCTGTTCGAACTGGGTCACGTGCGGGATCATCGCCCAGTTGCGGGCCAGGTTCGCACCGGAGATCTTCTTGATGCGCGACAGCGGCTGGACTTCGGTCTCGCCGAACTTGCTGAAGTCGACCTTCGGCCACGGCAGCAGGTTCAGGCCACCACCGGCGGCGACGGCGCCACCGCCGGCAGCCGGCACGCCACCGCTGAGCGCGGCCTTGACGAACTTCTGCACGTCGCCCTTGGTGATGCGGCCGCCCTTCTCGGTGCCGTTGACCTGCAGCAGGTCCACGCCCAGCTCGCGGGCGAACACGCGCACGGCCGGGGTGGCGTACGGCACCTTGGCCGGCAGCACGCCGTCGGCGTTGAACTGCACCGGCGGGCTGGACGGGGTACCGGCCGAGGCGATCTCGCGGGCCGCCAGCTTGTCCGGCTGGGCCGGAACGGCCACCGGCTCGACCTTGGTGGCGGTCTCGGCAGCGGCCGGGGCGGCGGCAGCAGCGGCCTTGCTCGGGGCCGGTGCGGCAGCGCCTTCGGCCTCGATGATGGCGACCACGGCACCCTGCGACAGGGTGTCGCCGACCTTGACCTTCAGCTCCTTGACCACGCCGGCCACCGACGACGGTACTTCCATGGTCGCCTTGTCGCTTTCCAGCGTCACCAGGCCCTGGTCCTTCTTGACCGTGTCGCCCACGGCGACCAGCACTTCGATGACCGGGATGTCGGTGTAATCGCCGATGTCCGGCACCCGGGCTTCAACCGCACCGCCGCTGGCAGCCGGGGCAGCCGGGGCAGCCGGTGCGGCAGCCGCCGGGGCCGGCGCGCTCTGGGTGGCGGCAGCCGGGGCAGCGGCCTTGGCCGGGGCCGGTGCGGCGGCGGCCGGCGAGGCGGCTTCGCCTTCGGCCACTTCGATCAGCGCCACGACCTTGCCTTCGGACAGGCTGTCGCCGACCTTGACCTTGAGTTCCTTGACCACGCCCGCCACCGACGACGGCACTTCCATGGTCGCCTTGTCGCTTTCCAGCGTCACCAGGCCCTGGTCCTTCTTGACCGTGTCGCCGACGGCGACAAGCACCTCGATTACCGGGATATCGCTGTAGTCACCGATATCGGGGACAAGTGCTTCCTTGATTTCGGCCATGGGGATAACTCCGGCAATCTGGTGTAGGGAAACGTCTATTGTGCGGCCAGCGGGGGCCAGCGCCAACCGTTACAGGTGTTTTCAGTACACACGCAGCCGGGACAGGCTGTTGCCCATGGGTCGGGTGCGCGACCAGTCGGTAGCGTATTGTCCAGGCGATGTCCGCCTCATGTCGCCCGTGCGTCAGCGACCGGTTGCCAGGCCTTGCGCAGGCGCGGCAGCGACCACGCGGCATTGGCAGGGCTGGTTGACGGCAACGCGATCACCGGGGGCGACGCCTCCAGCCGCGGCAGCACCCAGCGCTGGAAGGCCTGCAGTGATGCACCGCCATTGCAGCCGATCAGCGTCAGCTCAGGCAGCGTGGCGATCAGTTCCGGCAGCGCATTGGCCACTTCGGTGCCGCGCACGATGTCCGCATCCAGGCTGCCGCGCCGCTCGCAGCGGCCGATCACATCCCACAGGCCGATGCCCGCAGCGTTCAACGCCTGCAGCCGCGCTGCATAGGGCAGGTCCACGCTGAAACCGCAGATGTCGGCCATCAGCGGCCAGAAGCGGTTGCGCGGATGGGCGTAATACCGCTGCTGCTGCAGCGATGCCACGCCTGGCATCGAGCCCAGCACCAGCACCCTGCAGTCCACGTTCACCTGCGCTTGCAGGCCGATGCACACCGTTGCTGTGCTCACATCTTCTCCAACTGCATGAATGTCACCGCGTGCCAGAAACCCCATGAATACAGGCATTCCGCACCGGTCGCTGAACAAGGAAAACTATTTTTTAACGTGCGTCGGATTCGATTCATGTTGGGGCGACTACGGTGTGCTCGCCCCGCAACCGGGGGCCCAAAACAAGAAACATTAGGAGATACCCCCATGCGCTCCATCCGTATCCTGAGTCTCGCCCTGCTGACCTCCGCCGCCTTCGCGCCGGCCGCTTTCGCCCAGGACAGCAGCAGCACCGACACCGCGTCGGGCAAGCATTTTGCCGTTGTCGGCGGCATCTCGCTGCTGGAACCGAAGAACGACCCGATCACCGGCGTGAAGAAGACCGATGGTGGCCCGGCGCCGACCGTCAGCTTCAGCTACTACATCAACGACAACTGGGCCGTTGAACTGTGGGGCGCTGCCGACAAGTTCGAAAACAAGTTCAAGGGCCCGAACAACGCCCGCCTGGGCTCGGTCGAGCAGCAGCCGGTCGCGCTGAGCGGCCAGTACCACTTCGGCCAGGCTGACAACGTGTTCCGCCCGTTCGTGGGCGTGGGTTACTACCAGTCGAGCTTCAGCAACGAGAAGCTGGGCAACGGCGCTGACACCGACATCCGCTTCAAGGATGCCAAGGGCGTGATCGGTACCGTCGGCGTGGACATGAACATCAACTCCACCTGGTTCGCCCGTGCCGACGCCCGCTACATGCGCGCCCGCCCGGACGTGAAGGTTGGCGGCGAGAAGATCGGCGAAGCCAAGATGGATCCGTGGACCGTCGGCTTCGGCATCGGCGCCCGCTTCTGATCCAGGCAGCACCTGGTTCACGGATGTAACGCGACGGGCCCTTCGGGGCCCGTCGTCGTTTCCGTCACCCGCGTTCTGTAGAGTCGACTGACAGTCGACTCTACGCACACACAGGACGCGGAGGCCCGATGGACGACCTCGACCTGCTGGTCATCGGTGGCGGCATCAACGGCGCCGGCATCGCCCGTGACGCCAGCGGCCGCGGCCTGCGCGTCCTGCTCTGCGAGCAGCATGACCTGGCCGCACACACCTCCAGTGCCAGCAGCAAGCTGATCCATGGCGGCCTGCGCTACCTCGAACAGGGCGAGTTCGGCCTGGTGCGCAAAGCGCTGGGTGAGCGTGAGACGGTACGCCGGCAAGCCCCTCACCTGGTCCATCCGCTGCGTTTCGTCCTGCCCTGGGAGCCGCACCTGCGCCCGCGCTGGATGCTGCGCGCGGGACTGTGGCTGTACGACCATCTGGGCCGGCGCAGCCCTGCGTTCCCCGCATCGCACGCACTGGACCTGCAACGCGATCCGCTGGGTCGCTGGCTCTCCCCCTCGTTGCGGCACGGCTTCAGCTACGCCGATGCGCAGGTCGATGACGCGCGGCTGGTGCTGCTCAACGCCCTGGATGCCGCGCAGCGCGGCGCACAGGTGCGGGTCCGCAGCCACTGCATCGACCTGCGCCCCGTGCAGGGCCGATGGCAGGCCATTCTGGAATCCGCCGATGGCCAGCCGCACCCGGTGACGGCGCGCGCCGTTGTCAATGCGGCTGGTCCGTGGGCCGGTGGCCTGCTGGAACAGATGCAGGGGCGCGGCGATGGCCCCGCGCTGCGCCTGGTGCAGGGCAGCCACATCGTGCTGCGCCGCCCCTGGCCCAGCGACAGCGCCTGCCTGCTGCAGCAGCCCGATGGGCGCGTGGTGTTCCTGCTGCCCTTCGCCCACGACCACCTGCTGGTCGGCACCACCGACACCGACTATCGCGGTGACCCGGCGCGCTGCAGCGTGCTCCCTGCGGAGGTGACGTACCTGTGTGATGCGGCCAATCGCTACCTGCGTGATCCCATCGCAGCGGAAGACGTGGTCTGGCGGTTCGCTGGCGTACGCCCGTTGCTGGCCGATCCCGATCCGCGTGCGGCACGACTCAGCCGTGATTACCGTCTGCAGCTGCAGTCCCACCCGGCACCGGCGCTGCATGTGCTGGGCGGCAAGCTGACCACCTACCGGGTGCTGGCCGAGGAGGCGCTGGAGCTGCTGCGGCCAGCGCTGCCACAGATGGGGCCGGCGTGGACGGCAGGCGGAGACCCGCTGCCGGGCAGCGACTGGGGCGACGCCACGCAGGCGTGCTCGCGCCTGCAGTCACTGGCACCGTGGTTGCCGAGCGGGATCGCACAGCGCTGGGCCGGGGCCTACGGCAGTCGCAGCGCGGAACTGCTGCAGGGTGTACAGGGCCTGCACGACCTTGGCGAGGCGTTTGGCGGCGGCCTGCATGCCTGCGAAGTGGACTTCCTGCGCAGGCATGAGTGGGCGCTCGACTCCGACGATGTGTTGTGGCGCAGGAGCAAGCTGGGGTTGCGGCTGGATGCTGCGCAGGTGGCACGGCTGCAGGCGTGGATGGAGGGTCGGATCCCTTTCCCACAGAAAGGGCTTTGAGCCCCGTATTGCCACGTGTGCCAACCAAGGTTGGCAGCTACCAGGGCAGCCGCGCGCAACGCGATCGATGCATTAGGATTTCCCCATCGCCATCGGAGACGCTGCATGACGCCCCGCTACGTGCTGGCCATCGATCAGGGCACCACCAGTTCGCGCGCGATCCTGTTCGACCGCGCCGGCGACATCGTCGGCAGCGCACAGCGCGAGTTCGCGCAGATCTTCCCGCATCCCGGCTGGGTCGAGCATGACCCGCGCGAGATCCTCACCAGCGTCTATGCCACGTTGACCGAACTGCTCAGCCGCGGGCAGATCGACCCGCGCCATATCGCCGCGCTGGGCATCACCAACCAGCGCGAAACCACCGTGGTGTGGGACCGTACCACCGGCCAGCCCATCCACAACGCCATCGTCTGGCAATCGCGGCAGAGCCACGCCATCTGCGAGCGCCTGAAGTCCGGAGGGCATGAAGCGCTGATCCGCGAACGGACCGGCCTGTTGATCGATGCGTATTTCTCCGCGACCAAGGTGCGCTGGATCCTCGACCACGTGGAAGGTGCGCAACAGCGCGCCGAGCGTGGCGAGCTGCTGTTCGGCACCATCGACAGCTGGCTGGTGTGGAACCTCAGCGGCGGCCAGGCGCATGTGACCGACTACAGCAACGCGGCGCGCACCCTGTTGTTCAACATCCACACGCTGGATTGGGACGACGACCTGCTGGCCCTGCTCGACATCCCGCGCGCGATGCTGCCGCAGGTGCGCGACTCCAGCGCGGTGTACGCGCATACCCGGCCGCAGTTCTTCTTCGACCACCCGATCCCGATCGCCGGCATCGCCGGTGACCAGCAGGCCGCGCTGTTCGGCCAGGCCTGCTTCCAGCCGGGCATGGTCAAGAACACCTATGGCACCGGCTGCTTCATGCTGATGCACACTGGCGCGCAGGCGGTGCGCTCGCGCAATGGCCTGTTGACCACCATTGCCTGGGGCCTGGACGGGCGCGTGGAGTACGCACTGGAAGGTTCGATCTTCATCGCCGGCTCGGTGGTGCAGTGGCTGCGCGACGGGCTGCGCATGATCGAACGCGCCAGTGACAGCCAGGCACTGGCCGCGCAGGTGCCCGACAGTGGCGGCGCCTACCTGGTGCCGGCGTTCGTCGGCCTCGGTGCGCCCTATTGGCGCAGCGATGTGCGCGGTGCGATGTTCGGGCTGACCCGGGGTACCCGCAAGGCGCATTTCGTGCGCGCGGCGCTGGAAGCGATGGCCTACCAGACCCGCGACGTGCTCGATGCGATGCAGTCCGATGCTGGTATCGCGCTGAGCGAACTGCGCGCCGACGGCGGCGCGATCGGCAACGACTTCCTGGCCGGTTTCCAGGCGGACATTCTCGGTGTGCCGCTGTTGCGGCCGCGGCTGACCGAAACCACCGCGCTGGGCGCGGCCTACCTGGCCGGGCTGGCGGTAGGGTTCTGGTCCAGCCGTGAACAGATCGCCGCGCAGTGGGGGCTGGACAGGCGCTTCGAGCCGCAGATGGACGCGGCCCGGCGCGAGCGGCTGTACGCGGGATGGCAGCAGGCCGTCGCTGCCACCCTCGCCTTCCACGTCGATTGAGGGTAGTGCCGGCCGCTGGCCGGCAGCCCCGTGATCTTCGCAATGCAATGCTCGGTGATTGCCGGCCAGCGGCCGGCACTACCGTACGGTCGGAACGCCGGCAGCACCGCGCCCTTGTACTTGGTCTCGATGATCGCCGCGCAGTGGGGGCTGGATGGACGCGGCCCGGCGCGAGCGGTTGTACGCGGGGTGGCAGCAGGCCGTCGCTGCCACCCTCGCCTTCCACGTCGATTGAGGGTAGTGCCGGCCGCTGGCCGGCAGCTCCGTGATCTTCGCAATGCCCGGTGATTGCCGGCCAGCGGCCGGCACTACCGTACGGTCGGAACGCCGGCAGCACCGCGCCCTGGTACTTGGTCTCGATGATCGCCGCGCAGTGGGGGCTGGATGGACGCGGCCCGGCGCGAGCGGCTGTACGCGGGATTGAGGGTAGTGCCGGCCGCTGGCCGGCAGACCCGTGATCTTCGCAATGCTCTGTGATTGCCGGCCAGCGGCCGGCACTACCACACAGTCAGAACGCCGGCAGCACCGCGCCCTTGTACTTGGTCTCGATGAAGGCCTTCACCTGCGGGCTGGTCAGCGCCTTGGCCAGCTTCTGCACGCGGGCGTCGTCCTTGTTGTCCGGGCGCGCGACCAGGAAATTCACGTACGGCGAATCCTTGCTCTCGATCGCCAGCGCGTCCTGGGTCGGGTTGAGGCCGGCATCCAGCGCGTAGTTGGTATTGATCAGCGCCAGGTCGACCTGGTCCAGCACGCGCGGCAGCATCGCCGAATCCAGCTCGCGGAACTTCAGGTTCTTCGGGTTGGCGGTGATGTCGCGCTGGGTCGACAGTGCATTGGTCGGGTCCTTCAGCTGAATCACGCCGGCCTTGTGCAGCAGGATCAGCGCGCGGCTGTTGTTGCTCGGGTCGTTCGGGATCACCACGTCGGCACCTTCGCGCAGCTCGGCCAGCGACTTGACCTTGCGCGAGTAAGCGCCGAACGGCTCGATATGCACGCCGATCACCTTCACCAGGTCGGTCTTGCGGTCGCGGTTGTACGCATCCAGGTACGGCTCGGTCTGGAAGTAGTTGGCGTCCACCTGCTTCTGCACCAGCTGGTCGTTGGGCTGCACGTAGTCATTGAACACGCGCACGTCCAGGTCCACGCCTTCCTGCTTGAGGATCGGCTTGACCACCTCGAGGATCTCGGCGTGCGGCACGGCCGTGGCGGCCACCACCAGCTTCTGCGAGGGCTCGCTGGACGTGCCGCAGGCGGTCAGGGCCAGCGCCGCGGCGAGCAGGGGCAACAACAGGGTCTTCTTCATGGGGGACGGGATTCTCGGGGGGAGTGTCAGGAGGGTTCGTAGTTGCTCAGCGCCAGCTCAAGCAGCGCCTTGGCCTGCTCACGCAGCATCATCGGCTCGACGATCTCGGCATCCGATCCATAGTGCAGCACGTCCATCAGCAACTCGCGCGAGACGCTGTACGGCACCTTCAGCTCATAGCGGCCGTCGGCCAGGAAGCGGCCCTGCTGCTTGGAATGCCAGTGCTCGTCGGCCACCCAGCGCGCGGCCTTGGCGCTGAACAGGATGGTCGCCCACCCCTTCGGCGCACCGGAGAAAATGCCGTAGCTGGCGCCGAGCTGCTCGTCCAGCTCGCTGTCGGCGACGTCGCGGGCGGTGCTGTCGACCACCCGTGCCTTGTGGATGCGGTCCACTGCAAAACTGCGCAGGGCCTCGCGGTCGTGGTCCCAGGCGTCCAGGTACCAGTTGTCGCGATAGTGGGTCAGGCGCTGCGGCGAGACCGTGCGCTTGGTCGGCTCGTCGGTGGAACGGGCGCGGTACTCGAATGCCAGCTGGCGACGCTCCAGCACGGCCGAAGCGACGCTGCGGAAGCTGCCCTCGTCAAACTTGCGGCCGCGATGCGGGATCACCCGCACGCGGTCGACCGGCCAGCTGGAGACGCCCGCCTGGGCGGCCAGCAGGCTCTCGATGCGCTGCTGCAGCGGTGCCAGCACCGAGGACAGCACGCCACCGCCGGTACGCGCCAGCAGGTGCTGGGAGGCCAACAGCGCATGCAGCTCCTCCGAGCTGAGCCATAGGCCGGGCAGCTCGAAGCGATCGCTCTCGTCGGCCTGGTAGCGGAAGCCCGCCTCGCCGTCGCCCTCGATCGGTGCCATCAGCGCGTCGCGCAGGAAGGCCAGATCGCGGTACACGGTGGCACGGGAACAACCGAGCTTGTCCTGCAGGGTCGCCACCGTGACCGGATAGCGCGCGGACTTGAGCAGACGATGCAGGGCGGTGATGCGTTCGTATCGGTCCATGCCCCCGATTATGTCCGAGTCGCGGGTCTTGTGTGGGACGTTTGGGCTATCGTGGTCGCCCCCACCCCATGGAATGCCCGATGCGCCGGTTGCCCGCCCTGTCCCTGCTGGCCTGCCTGCTGCTGGCCGCCTGTGATCGCGCGCCCGCGCCGGCCGGCACCGCGGCCCCCGTGCCAGCCGCCGACCCGGCGCAGGCGGTGCTGGGCGCCAGCCAGCGTTTCGCGGCCCTGCGCAGCTTCCACGCCGAACTGGAGGTCCTGGGCGCACCGCAGCCGGTGCGCAGCGCCATGGATTTCGTCGCGCCCGATCGATTCCGGGTGCAGACCCCGGCCGGTCCGCAGACCATCATCGGCGACACCCTGTTCCTGCAGGCCGACGGCGCGATCCGCCAGGTACCGACGCCGCCCGGCCTGCTGGAGCAATGGCGCAACCCGCTGCCGGCCGACGCCCTGCCGGCCGATCTGCAGGCCGAAGACCTCGGCAGCCAGGCGCTGGACGGGGTCCAGACCCGTCACTACCGGCTGCGCGGTGCCCAGCCCGGCGAACGCCTGGAATACTGGGTGGATGCCCAGGGCCTGCCGCGGCAGATCGTGCGCAGTGGCAGCAGCCATGGCCGCAGCTTCCAGCTGCGCCTGCGCTATTCGCGCTTCAACGACCCGGCATTGCACGTCGATCTGCCCTGAATAGGGGATCGCAGCAACGCTTGCTGAAGCGCGCATTGGATCGATTCGGACCGCCATCACGCTTCCAGTATCATCACCGGCTGTCAACCGTTCCGGAGAACCCTCGATGTCCCTGCGCGTGTCCCTGCTGGTCCCCCTGCTGCTGTGTGCGCCGCTCGCATACGCGCAGGATGCCTCCGAGCTGGCGGCGATGTCCTCGCCGTGGAGCGGCAGCGGCGGCGAGCTCGGCTTTGCGTCGGCACGCGGCAACAGCAGCACCGAGAGCTTCAACGGCCGCCTGCGCCTGCGTTACACCGACGGCGACTGGGTGCACAGCATGGACCTGTTCGGCCTGCGCTCCAGCTCCAAGGTGACCGAGACCAATGACGACGGCACCACCACCCGTCGCAACAACACCACTGCCAACCGCTACACCGGCAGCGCCGGCAGCGCGCTGCAGCTGGGCGAGCACCGCCAGCTGACCGCCACGGTGCGTACCGAGCGCGACGACTTCGCCACCTACGACCGCCAGAGCTCGTTCGGTCTGGGCTATGGCACCCGCCTGTGGAACACCGAGCGCTTCTCGTTCGACGCGCAGATCGGCCCCGGTGTGCGCCGCACCCACAGCACCGAAGACGACCGCACCCGCACCGGCCTGATCGGCCGTGGCCTGTTCGACATGAAGTATTCGCTGACCGACAACACCGACCTGGTCAACACCCTGCTGGTCGAGTCCGGCTCGTACAACACCTTCGGCCAGAACGACTTCGGTGTCTCGGTGAGCATGAACGAGCACCTGGCGCTGAAGGCCGGCTGGCAGGCGCGTTACAACAGCGACGTCGCCGAGGACAAGCGCAAGACCGATACGCTGACCACGATGAACGTGGTCTACAAGTTCAAATAAGCAGAACGGGCGCCCAGGGCGCCCGTTCCTCTTTCGGTAGTGCCGGCCGCTGGCCGGCAACTGCATTCAATCGGGGCACGCGGTTGCCGGCCAGCGGCCGGCACTACCGGCGATGGCTCAGGCGTTCAACAGCTCGCCGGCGCCGCCATCCAGCAGCTGCCTGGCCACCTGCTGGCCGAGCGCCTCCGGGTCGCTGCCCGGGCCCACGGCTTCGGCACGCACCGCGCGGCCATCGCTGGCACTGCCGACCAAGCCCTGCAGGTGCAGGTCGTCGCCCTGCCACTGCGCAATGGCCGCCACCGGCACATGGCAGCTGCCATGCAGCGCGCGGTTCATTGCCCGCTCGGCTTCCACGCAGGCGCGCGTGGCTGCGTCATCAAGCGTGGCGAACAGCGCCCGCAGGCGCGCATTGCCGCCATCACATTCCACCGCGACGGCGCCCTGTGCCGGCGCCGGCAGCCACTGTGGCGGCTGCAGGCGCGCGACGATGCGAGCGCCCAGGCCGAGGCGCTCCAGGCCGGCCACGGCCAGCACGATCGCGTCGTAGCCGCCATTGTCGAGTTTGGCCAGGCGCGTGTTGACGTTGCCACGCAGGTCCAGCAGCTGCAGGTCCGGGCGCAGCGCGCGCAGCTGGGCCTGGCGGCGCAGCGACGAAGTACCGACCCGGGCACCGATCGGCAGCGCGTCCAGCGAGGCATACAGGTTGGAAACAAAGCCATCGGCCGGATCGTGGCGGGGCAGGATTGCCGGCAGCGCGAACGGCTCGTCCAGTTCCATCGGCACATCCTTCAGCGAGTGCACCGCGCAGTCGGCCTCACCGCGCAGCATGGCCAGCTCCAGTTCCTTCAGGAACAGGCCCTTGCCACCGATCGCGGCAAGCGAGCGATCAAGCACCTCGTCACCGCGGGTGCTCATCGGCACCAGTTCCACATGCACGCCGGGATGGGCCTGGCGCAAGCGGTCGGCGACGTGTTCGCTCTGCCAGAGGGCGAGCGGGCTCTTGCGGGTGGCGATGCGGACGGTTTCCATCCGGCCATTATCGCGCCTTCGGCGCGGATACGGCCAACGGCGGAGCCCCTCGTGGCTGGGGGTATCAAAGCAGAAGCCGTGCTTGGCCGGGGCGGTGGGGTCATGCGGGGACGCCGTGAACCCATCCCTGGGGGCTTGGCCGCGGCATCCATGCCGCGGACACCCCGCATGACCCCACCGCCCCGGCCTTTGACAGTTTCCGTGTGCGCCAGCCACGGAAGATCAAAAGAAAAATGAAGAAGCAAAGGCAACAGCCGACGGCTTCCGGGGTCAGATCCCTTTTCCGCAGGAAAAGGGATCTGACCCCTCTTCCCCCACCCGATAACAACAATGCCTTTGCCGTCCGACGCGGGAAAAACGAGAGGGTTGGGCCGGGGTGGGGTGGCGGGACCGTTGGCGCCATGGGCCCGAGGCATGCCTCGGGCGGGTTGGGCAGGACGCCCAACCCCGGACTTGCCGTGTGCGCAGGACAGCGCACACGAGCAAGGCGCCATCGAGCTTACAGGGATGTACTTGCAGCGTGTCCCGCCACCCCACCCCGGCCCGACCCAGCACGTAGAAACAACGAGACATGACCCGCTGTTGCTGTTGCTGTTGCTGTTGACTTCACAGCAGTCGCGGCCGCAGGCCGCGCGGGACCACTCACAGATGCCGCAGTTCCTGCTTCAGCGTCGCCACGCAGCGGCGGCTCACTTCCAGCGGCTGCTTGCCATGCCGCAGCACCGCCTGCACCTGGCCGCCGGAGCCGCGACGCAGTTCCACCAGCTCGTGGCGTGCCACCAGGCAGTTGCGATGGATGCGGATGAATCGGCTGGCGAACTCCTCCTCCAGCGACTTCAGCGATTCCTCGATCAGGTCCTCGCCGCGCGCGTGGTGCACCACCACGTACTTCTCCTCGGCCTGCAGGTAGTGGATGTCGTCCAGCGGAATCAGGCGCAGGCTGCCGCGCAGGCGCGCGCACAGCACGCTGCGCGCCTGCTGCCCGCTGTGCGCCTGCGGCTGGCCATCGCGGCCGGCCAGGAACGTGCGGGCGCGTGCAATCGCCGCCGCCAACCGTTCGGCACGCACTGGCTTCATCAGGTAGTCGATCGCCGCCGCCTCGAACGCTGACAGCGCATGCGCATCGTAGGCGGTGCAGAACACCACCGCCGGCCGCGGTTCGAAGCTGGCCAGGTGGCGGGCCGCTTCCAGGCCATCCAGCCCGGGCATCGCGATATCCAGCAGGACCAGGTCCGGCTGCAGCGCCGCGCACGCGTGCAGGGCCTGCTCGCCGTTGCCGGCCTCGGCCACCACGTCCACGCCCTCCTGCGCCGCCAACAGGCTGCGCAGGCGCTCGCGCGCCAGTGGTTCGTCATCGGCGATGACTACCCTCACGATCGTTCCCTCACTGGATCGGCACTGTCACCTGGCAGGCATAGTAGCCCTCGCTCCAGCCAGCCGTCATCCGCGCGGCGCTGCCGAAGCGCCAGGCCAGCCGATGGCCGATGCTGTGCTGGGCATGGCCGGCGCCCCGCGCCAACGCCAGCCCCGGTGCCTGCGGATCGGGCGCCGGGTTGCGCACGCGGATCTGCAACGCGTTGCCCTCGCGCGCCAGGTGCAGCTCGATGGTGCCGCCTTCGGGCAGGCGCGAGATGCCATGCAGCACGGCGTTCTCCACCAGCGGCTGCAGTACCAGCCTCGGCAACGGCAGATCCCACGGCAGCGGTTCCTCGCGCTGCCAGCGCACCTGCAGGCGTTCGCCCAGGCGCAGCGATTCGATCGACAGGTAGCGCTCGGCCAGCTCGCATTCGTCGCGCAGGGTGGAATCACCCTCGCCTGCGCCCAGCGCCGCACGGAACAGATCGGACAGGTCGAGCACGGCACGCTCGGCCACCGCCGGGTCCCGATGCAGCAGGCTGGCGATCAGGTTCATGCTGTTGAACAGGAAATGCGGGCGGATGCGCGCCTGCAGCGCATCGGCCTGCGCGCGCGCATTGGCCTGCACCTGGGCCGCCCAGCGGTCGCTGACATAGAAGTAACGAAGCGCCAGCGCGCTGATCAGCGCGGTGGTGGCGGCGCTGCCGAGGGTGAAGCGCCAGAAGCTGATGCCGTTGGCGAAACTGTCACCCAGCACCGCGTACAACGCGTGCACGATGCCGGCGCAGACCACCGCGATCAGGGTTGCCAGCGCGATCGCGGCAACGGCGCCCAGTACCTGCGGCAGCCTCGACAGCGCCTTCCGCAGCACGCACAGGCTGGCGGCCACTGCCAGCGCCAGCCACAGCGCGAAGCCGCTGGCCGACAGCAGTTCGCCAACGGTCCAGTGGCGGCTGCCATCCGGCGCAAGCGCCAGCACCACCACCACCAGCTCGGCCAGGCCCAGCATCGCCGCCAGCCGTGGCAGGCGGCACAGTTCCGGCATCCACGGCGATGGGCTGGCCGGGGGCATGGCTCAGGCCGCGCCCAGCCGTTCCTGCAGCCAGTCACCCAGCGCCTGGATTTCTTCGGCACAGACCTGGTGGGCCATCGGGTAGCTGTGCCACGCCACGTCCAGGCCCAGCGTGCGCAGCGCCTGTGCGCTGTGCGCGGCGACGGCCTGCGGGATCACCGGGTCGCCACTGCCATGGGCCATGAACACCGGCACCTGCACGGCACCTTCAGCGCGACGGGCACTGTCGGCCTCGGGCAGATAGGTGGACAGGGCGATCAGGCCGGCCAGTGGCGCGGTGCGCGCCAGCGCGGCGGTCAGGATGATCGCCCCGCCCTGCGAGAAGCCGGCCAGGAAGATCTTCTCCGCCGCGATGCCACGCTCGATCTCGCGCGCGATCAGCGCGTCCAGCTGCACCACCGATTCCTGGACGCCGGCCATGTCGGCACGCGACCGGAAGTCCATGCCGACGATGTCGTACCAGCCGCGCATCGGCACGCCGTTGTTGATCGTGATCGGCCGCACCGGTGCGTGCGGGAACACGAAGCGCAGCGCCGGCCAGTGCGGCCGCACCAGTTCCGGCACGATCGGCGCGAAGTCGTGGCCGTCGGCGCCGAGGCCGTGCAGCCAGATCACCGACCAATGCGGCGAGGCGCCGGTTTCCTGTTCCACCGTTTGCAGCATGATGCGGCTCCGTCAAGTTCGAGCCGCATTATGCCGCTGGCGTGCGGTAATCAGTACAGCGGCGGGTGCTCGGCCGCTTCCCGCCGCAGCTGGGCGGCGCGAACCAGTACCGGTGGCGGGATGTTCTCTTCGGGAATGTCCAGCAGGCCCAGGCGATGCAGGAAGGCGCCCGGCCCCCGCGAGGAGGTCAGCGCCACCACCGGAATGGCCAACACCATGCCGATCACCACCGGCGCCATCCACGCCGCCAGCGACGGCGACACGGCCCAGGCCAGCACGCCCATGAAGGCGCCGAACACACCCAGGCCGCCGTAGCCGCGGATCAGCGCCATCCACGAGATGCCGCCGTCGTCGCGCTGCTGCGCGTCCCAGCCCGAGTCGCGGCCGGACAGCACCTCGGCCACGCCGCGCGACTGCACGTACATCACCACCGGCGCCATCAGCGCGGCCAGCACGGTTTCCACCAGCATCGACACGAAGGCGCGGATCGCGCCGCCACAGCCCCGGCGGTCGACCGGGTCCAGCAGCATCGCCAGGTAGCCCAGGACCTTGGGCAGCAGCAGCACCGCCATGGTGGCGGCAAACAGCCGCACCACCTGTTCTTCGTCCTGCGCGCGCCAGTACACGCTGGGCGACAGGTGCAGCAGGGCATTGAAATCGATGCCCTCCTGGAACAGCGGGATGGCGATGCCGATCAGCATCAGCATCGCCCACATCGGTGCGGTGAAATAGTGGCCGATGCCGATCAGCATGTGCGTGCGGCTGATCCAGTGCAGGCCGCGGCTGCCGACCACCTTGCCGTGCTGCAGGTTGCCCTGGCACCAGCGGCGGTCGCGCACCAGCAGGTCGGTCAGCGTCGGCGGGCCTTCCTCGTAGCTGCCACCAAGGTAGGGCACCATGTGCGCGGCCCAGCCGCCACGGCGCATCAGTGCCGCTTCGACGAAGTCGTGGCTGAGCACATGGCCGCCGAATGGCTTGCGTCCTGGCAGCGCCGGCAGACCGGCGTGGTCGGCGAAGGCGCGGGTGCGGATGATCGCGTTGTGGCCCCAGTAATTGCTTTCGGCGCCATGCCACCACGCCACGCCACGGGCGATCACCGGGCCATACACGCGCCCGCCGAACTGCTGCATGCGCGCGAACAGGGTGCGGCCACCGATCACCGACGGCAGGGTCTGGATCAGGCCGACGTCGGCGTTGTGCTCCATGCCGGCGACCAGGCGCACGATGCTGTCGCCGGTCATCAGGCTGTCGGCATCCAGGATCAGCATCTGCGGGTAGGCGCCGCCGAAGCGACGCACCCAGTCGGCGATGTTGCCGGCCTTGCGCCCGGTGTTGTCACCGCGGCGGCGGTAGAACAGGCGGGCCTGGCCGTCCGGCACCCGGTCGCGCAGTTCGGCGAACACCTGTTCCTCGGCTGCGGCGATGTCGTCGCGGCGGGTATCGCTGAGCACGAAGAAATCGAAGCGGTCGAGCTGGCCGGTGGCCGCCACCGACTCATAGATCGCCTGCAGGCCGGCCAACAGGCGGCGCGGATCCTCGTTGTAGGTCGGCATCAACAATGCGGTACGGCTGTGCACGGCCGGCAACGGTTTGTCCGGGTCGATGCCGAGGCGATAGCCGCGGTCGAACACCGCGGTCAGGAAGCCGGCCAGCGCGCTGGCAAAGGACAGCGCGATCCAGGCGAACAGGCCGACGAACAGCACCAGCAGGCAGGCTTCGAGCACGCTGATGCCATTGGCCGACAGCACCCGCCACATCATCCGCGTGGCCACGGCGGTCATCCCGAGCGTGCCACCGAAGATGTACAACCGACGCAGGCCGATCAGGCGTGGCGAGGTGCGGTGCCGCCGGACCTTCAGTGCGCCTTGGCGCAGGGTCTGCTCGGGCATCGGCAATGGCGATTCCGCGGGCAGCAGCGCCCAACCGGCATCACGCCGGGGCGATTCTGCTTCCGCCTGGATGGTCTGCACCCCCATCGACACCTACTCCGCGCCGTCGGCAAGGCCGGCCGTCCCGGCCGGGCTGCATGCACCAAGGTTCCCGGCGCGCTTTCCCGGCGCCCGCACTTGTCCTGGCTGTGTCGGCCCGGGGCCGCACAGTCGATGTCTGTCACTACCGGAACCCACACGATCTCCAACGGGGCGGAATCGAAAATGCGGCCCAGTCTAGGGCGCCAAATGTAAGCCGGGTGCGAAGGCCTACGCCGGGATTTCTCCCCATTCAGCTAATAGCAGGCGATCACGTCGCGGGACGGCCAGATGTCACTCCATCCGCGCCGGCACTGGATCGTAACAAATGAGAACGGGTATCATTCAAAAACCAGGCAGGTCACCGTCTTCCGCACGGCCGCGACCCACCCAGCTGCGCCGGTCCGCACTGCGCGCCCGACGACCCACGGAAGGGTAGCTGCCTGCTGTCTGCCTGCGCCTGCTGCTTCCACCGGGTCACCCTACCTCCCATGGAAGCCGTCATGTCCCTGCCGTCCCGTTCCCCCCGCGCGCCCCTGCCGCGCACCCGCCTGGCCAGCGCCCTGGCCACCGCCTGCCTGCTGGCCCTGCCCGTCCTGGCCGCCGCCGAGGCCAGCGCCGAGGCCTCCCCCCAGGACCTGGACGCCGTGGTGGTCACCGCCTCCGGCAGCCAGCAGTGGATCAAGGATGCCCCGGCCAGCATCAGCGTGATCAGCCGCGAGGACATCGAGCGCCAGCCGGTGCCCGACCTGGCCACCCTGCTCAGCCGTGTTCCGGGGGTGACCGGTGGCCTCAGTGCGGTCGGCGAGCAGTCCAAGATCAAGCTGCGCGGCATGCCGTCCAACTACACGCTGGTGCTGGTGGACGGCAAGCGCATGGGCAGCTCGGCCTCGACCCACTACCGCCCCGATCTCGGCCGCCAGGACCTGAACTGGATCGCGCCCGAGCAGATCGAGCGCATCGAAGTGGTACGTGGACCGATGTCCTCGCTGTACGGCTCCGACGCCATGGGCGGGGTGATCAACATCATCACCCGGCGCATCGGCGACGCCTGGACTGGCAGCGCCACCCACAGCCTTACCCGCCCCGGTGACAGCAAGCGCGGCGATACCCAGCAGATCGGCGCGACTTTCTCCGGCCCGCTGGGCGAGCGCTTCGGCCTGCGCATCGGTGCCAACAGCATGCGCCGTGAGTCGGACCAGTCCAACGGCGGCGTCTATGGCAACGCCTACGCCGGCGAGAAGGACCGCAATGTCGATGCCCTGCTGCAGTGGACGCTCAGCGACGCACAGGCGCTGTCGCTGGAGGCGGGCCATGGCGTGCAGCAGGCCTTCATCGATGCGTCGCTGGAAAAGCAGGACGAAGGCGCCTGGGGTGCCAGTGAGCTCAAGCGCAGCTCGCTGGCGCTCAACCACGATGGCAGGTGGCGCTTCGGCACCTCCAGGCTCAGCGCGTACTGGACCGAATACACGAACGACATTGGTGCCACCGGCCGTTCCGAGGCCACCGATACGATCATCGAAGGCAGCCTGACCACGCCATTCACCCTGGGCGTTGAACATCAGTTCGCGGCGGGTGGGCAGTGGAAGCGCCAGCAGCTGACCAACACCGACACCATCGGCCGCGCGCCGATCGACTACGCCGGCAACGCGGTGAGCGGCTCCGATCTGGACGTGGATACCTGGGCGCTGTTCGTCGAGGACGAACTGAAGCTGCACCGCACCCTCGCCCTCACCGTGGGCGCGCGCCTGGACCATCACCCGCAGTTCGGCGGCCACGTCAGCCCGCGTGCCTACCTGGTCTGGCACCCGGCCCAACAGTGGACGATCCGCGGTGGTGTCTCCAAGGGCTTCCGCGCGCCCAGCCTGACCGAGAACTCAGCCAGCGCGGCTACCCAGTCCGGCGGCCGCGGCTGCACCTCGCTGATCCCGCTGGGCTATACCCGCGGCGGCTGTTACATGGCCGGCAACCCGGACCTGGATCCGGAAACCAGCACCAACCGCGAGATCGGCATCAGCTTCGACAATGACCTGATCGATGCCGGGGTGACCTATTTCCATACCGACTTCCGCAACAAGATCGAGTACGCGCCCCTGGGCCTGTTCAACGGCCTCTGGTGGACGCGCATGAGCAACGTGCAGCGCGCGCGCACCAGTGGCATGGAAGGCAATTTCAACGTCCGCTTCGGCGAGCAGTGGCGCTGGCGCACGTCGGCGACCTGGATGAAGGAAGCCAGGAACCTGACCACCGGCCGCGACCTGATCGATACGCCGGAATTCTCCGGCTATTCGTCGCTGGACTGGACGCCCGGCACGGTGTTCTCCAGCAGCCTGTCGGCGCAGTACACCGGCAGGCAGGCCGGCACCGCCACGACCTTCCTCAAGGCCTACACCCTGTATGACCTGACCGCGGCATGGAACGTCAACGAGGTGCTGACCCTGCGCGGTGGCGTCAGCAACCTGGCGGACAAGAAGCTGTATGCAGAGGGCTCCACCGACTACTTCGTCGCCGGGCGCAGCTACTTCCTCAGCATGACCGCACGGTTCTGACCGGCGGCGCGCGCCGTGATCGCGCTGGCGGCCTGCCAGCGCGATCGACGGTGTTGCGGGTTACTCGCTTTCCAGCGCGGCCGGTGCCGCGTCGCGCGTGGCGGCCGTGCGTGCACGGTCCATCGCCACCGCCAGTTGCTGGCGTGCGAGCAGTTGTTGTGCCTGCACCACTTCAGGTGTCGGCAGGAGCACCGGTCCCGGTGCGTTTTCCGGTGTAGCAGGTGTGGTCATGCAACCTCCATGGACATCCCGCCGCCGCACGGGTCCAACCGGGGCGGCAGCGGAACTGCGCACCCTAACTCAAAAACGAGGCAGGCGGGTGACGATGCGGCACCCGGCCGCACGACGTGGAACACGGCACGCGTCACATTTTTGACGGCAGCCCTTGGATCCTGAATAGGACTTGCCTTATCATGAAAACGTTTTCTCACAGGGATGTTTCCCCAAAATGAATACCACTGACCTGTCCCAGTTCAGCCCGAAGTGGCAGTTCCGCTTCAACTTCTTCCGCCAGCATGGCGCCCCCAAGAATCCCGGTTTCAAGCAGGCCTGGAAGGCGCTGTCGTTCGGTGACCGCCTGAAGATCAACCTGAACTTCTTCGCGTTGTTCTTCGGTGCGATCTACCTGTTGATCCTGGGCATGTGGCGCAAGGCGCTGGTGGTCATCGGCATCAACATCGCGCTGGCCATCATCAGCATGTTCCTTCCCGACGTCGTCGGGCGCATGCTGTTCATCGCGATGAATCTGCTGGTCGCCTCCAGCACCAACTACAGCTACTACCTGGAGAAGGTGGAGGGTCGCGCCAGCTGGAACCCGTTTGAAGGAATGTTCTAAGCCATCAGACCGGCGCAGGGATGCGCGGCAAGGATGCAACCGACGCCCGGCCCCCGCCGGGCGTCTTCATTTGTGCGATCAGGCCGCGCGGCGTGCCACGACCGCCGGCTCGGCCTGCAGCCGGAAGCGCGACACCGCCACCGCCAGCTGCTCGGCCTGCTCCTCCATCGCACGCGCGGCGGCACTGGCTTCCTCCACCAGCGCGGCGTTCTGCTGGGTGGTTTTGTCCATCTGCACCACGGTCTGGTTGACCTGCTCGATGCCGGCCGACTGCTCGCGCGAGGCGGCCGAGATCTCGGCCATGATCTCGTTGACCCGACCGACCTGGCCGACGATGTCCTGCATGGTGCGCCCCGCGCCGTGTACCAGCTGCGCGCCGGCACCGACCTGGGCCACCGAGGCGTCGATCAGCGCCTTGATCTCCTTCGCGGCACCTGCCGAGCGCTGCGCCAGCGCGCGCACTTCACTGGCGACCACGGCGAAGCCACGGCCCTGCTCACCGGCGCGCGCCGCTTCCACTGCTGCGTTCAGCGCCAGGATATTGGTCTGGAATGCAATGCCATCGATCACCGAGATGATTTCGGCAATGCGCTGCGAGGACGCTTCGATCTGTTCCATGGTGTGCACCACCTGGCTGACCACCTGCCCGCCTTCGCTGGCCACGCCCGCCGCGGAACCGGCGAGGGTGTTGGCCTGCAGCGCATGCTCGGCATTCTGGCGCACGGTCGAGGTCAGCTCTTCCATCGACGCAGCCGTTTCTTCCAGGTTGGCCGCCTGCTGTTCGGTGCGGCGCGACAGGTCGCTGTTGCCGGCCGCGATCTCACCGGCGGCCAGGCGGATGCTGGCCGCCGACTGCTGGATCTGGCCGACAATCTGGGTCAGCTGCTGCACGGTGCTGTTGGCATCGTCGCGCATCACCGCGAACACCCCGTGGAAGTCCCCCTGCATGCGGGTGCTGAGGTCACCGGCGGCGATCGCACGCAGCAGCGTGGACAGCGCAGCCAGGTTGTGGTCGCTCACCTGCATCATGGTGTTGAGGGTCTCCACCATGCGGCGGAAATCATGGTCGAAGCGCAATGCATCACCGCGCACCGCGAAATCACCGGCGGCCGCCGCAGCGGCCAGCTGCTGGATCTGCTCGTTGATCGCGGCCAGGTTGTGCTTGGTGGTTGCCATTGCGGCGGTGAACACCGCCTTCTCGCCCGGCAGCGCTTCCATGTCCACACTGAGGTCGCCCACGGCATAACGCTGCATGACCTCCACCAGGCGCTGGGTGACGGCGTTGCTGGAGGCCACCAGCTGGTTGCTGTCGGCCACCATGCGGCCATATTCGCCCGGGAACGCTGCCGCATCCATGCGGTAGCTGAGTTCACCGGCATCGTGGCGGCGCGCCATTTCGGCCTGCGCAGCCATCACCGACTGCAGCTGGCCGCGCATGCCCTGCATCGCGTCCAGCAGCCGCCCCACTTCGTCATTGCTGCGCGCCGGCAGCGCGCTGTCCAGCTTGCCGGCCGCGACGTCACCGGCCACGCGCACGGCTTCAGCCAACGGACGGATCGCCAGGCGGCGCAGCAGCACATACACGCCGGCGCTGAGGGTCAGCGCGGCGACCACGCCGACCAGCAGGGTCAGCCACAGCAGCTGGCGCGCTTCTGCCACGATCACCGCGTGCGGCACCACCACGCCCAGCGCGAAGCGCTGCGGGGCGTCGCCCACGCGCAGCGGCACATACACGCGCACGTTGCCGGCCGCATCGGGGCTGAAGGCCTCGAACGGGCGGTCGGCGGCAATCTCGGCCAGCATGCTGCGGGTCAATGCATCACTGCGCGGCTTGCCGATCTCGGCGGCATTGGCCGAGGCCAGCACCACGCCCTTGGGCGAGAGCAGTTCGACACGACCGGCCCCCATCGGCTTCAGCGTGGCCAGGTGCTTCTGCAACGCTGCCAGCGAGAAGTCGACGGTGAACACACCCAGGAACCTGCCGTTCTCGATGATCGGCGTGCTCAGCGTGCTCATCAGCACCTGCTGCCCGGCGATGTCATAGGCATACGGTTCACTGACTTTCGGCAGCTTGTCGCGGCTGGGCCCCATGTACCAGTCACCCGATCCGCTGGCGGTCTCGGTGTAATCGGTCATCACCGACTGCTGCGGCTTGCCCTCCTGCCAGGCCCAGTAGCTCATGTAGCGACCGGTGGCATCGTGCGCCTCGGTGTTGACGAACTCGGCATCCTTGCCGTCGAAGGCATCGGCCTCCCACATGGTGCTCTTGCCCAGCCATTCGGGATGGCTGCGCAGCTGCTCGCCGAGCACCGCCGCCAGGCTGGCGCGGTCGGGCACGTCACCACGGGCGCGCTGGGCCAGCACGCTTTCAACCATGGCATCGTTGCTGGCGAAGGCGGTGCCCAGATCGGCCGCCACCTGGCGCGCTTCGGCGGTCGCCTCGCTGGTCATGGTCTGCCGCGAGGCATTGATCAGGCTGGTGCTGGCCTGGCGATAGATCAGGAACGCGGTCAGGCCGAAGCACAGCAGTGCGATGGCGGCGGTGCCCAGCATCAGCTTGTGGGCGATGCTGCCCGGGCGGCGGGCGGCGGCGGAGCGGGAAGAAGGCATGGGAGGGTCCACAAGGCAGTTCAGGACGACCGGCACCCCGAGGGCACCGCGCAGGCGCGCGATCCGTCGCGCAGGCCACCGGCCGCCGGGTGGCCCCGGCGCTGGAAGCGCACCGGGTTAGCGGCCGCCCGCCAACGAGGTTGAGGCAACCCGCCTGGATATTCCTGAATCTGCTCAGGGTCGGGTCAGCGGCCCGTCCCTGCCCACGCCCTCATTCGGCCACGCGGTCCTTGAGCCACTGCGCGCGCGGCAGTACCTCGATGCTGCCGACGGCGTACTGCTGCAGCACCTCGTCCGGCCCGAAGCTCGGCTGCCAGCCCAGCACGCTGCGCAGGCGCGCACTGTCGTAGACGCGGTCGATGCTCAATGGCAATGGCCAGCCACGGCGCTCGAACTCGGCCAGCAGCTGCGGTGCGCGGCGGGCCAGCACGCTGCGCGGATGGGTGGCCAGCTCCAGGCAGTCCTCGCGGCGGAACGGCGTCGGCGCACAGGCGAGGTAGCGTGCGAACCCGATGCCGTCGTGGTCAAGCAGCAGCGCGGCATGTGCGCTGGCCACATCGCGCGCGTCGATGCCACGATGCAGGCGGAACATTGCCATGCGTTCGGGCGGCTCGGGGAAACAGCGGCCCATGCGCAGCACGCGAACGCTGAAGCCCGGCGCGGCAGCGGCTTCGGCCAGGGTCTCGGCCTGCAGCTTGGTGCGGTGGTAGATCGTGCGCGGCAGCGGTTCGGTGTCTTCGTCGATCCAACGGCAGCCGCCGGCCACCACCGCGTGGCCGTACAGGGCAGTGGTGCTGGTCAGCACGAAGCGCCGTGCACCGGCGTCGCGCGCCGCCTGCAGCAGGTGTGCGGTGGCCTCCACATTGATCTGCTGGAACACCGTATCCGGCACCAGGCCGACATGCGGGGCATGCAGGGCCGCAGTATGGATGACCGCGTCCACGCCGCGAACCGCACGCGCGACGGCCTGGCGATCGGTGACGTCGGCAACGATGCGCGTGGTCGCGAACGGGCTGCGGTCCAGGCCCACCACCTCGTGGGTGGCTGCCAGCGCACCGAAGATCGCGCGCCCGATGCGCCCGGAACTGCCGGTCAACAGAATCTTCATTGAGTCCATTCACTCGAAGCGCCCGGGAACTACCGGGATGCTTCGATTCTAGGCACGCATCCGCGCGTCTGCGAGAGCATGGCCACGCAATGCTGCGTTCATCGTGACGACTTTGCCGGCGCCAGCAGTTGCCGTGCGATGAACAGCGGGTCGTCGCCACCAGCAATATCGGGCCTTACGCCGGTTCGTTCCCAGTTTCCGCCGGTGCGCAGGTTGATCGGTTGCCGGTCGGGAATGCTGATCTGATAGCCATCGGGCAGCAGCACAGGATCACCAAACATATGCGCGGCACCGCCGCTGCGCGTGCCGACGATGCGGGCACGGCCCAACGCCTGCAGTGAATAGGCAACGAACTCGGCCGCCGAGCCGGTGCGGCGGTCGATCAGCACCACCAGCGGTTTCAGGTACGCGGGCAGGTTCGCCGGAGGCAGCGGTACCGGCGTGCGCTGGCCGCGCCGGTCCAGCTGCTGCACCGCGTCGATCTTCGTGTCCAGCAGCGTGCGTACCAGCAGGTCCGCGCTGCCGTCGTCGCCGCCCCCGTTCTGGCGCAGGTCCAGCACCAGCCCATCGGTGTCGGCCAGCAGTGTGAAGGCCGCTGCGAGCTTCGGCCGGGCCAGATCCAGCGGATAGAAGGTGCTCAGCCGCAGGTAGCCGACGTTGCCCTCCAACACCCGGACCTCGCGCACGCCGGCACCATCGCCGCGGGCATCGGCGCGCCAGGCCATCAGCCAGTCGTCCTGGCCGGCCGCCGCGTCCACGCGTTCAACGTGGAAGTGGCCGTCGAAGCGGTCCAGGTCCTGGTTCAGGCGTGCACTGAAGGCCACAGGATCGGCACAGCTGCCCGCATAGCGCTGCTGCGCCGCCCAGGTGCGCAGGGCATCGGCGATACGGGCGCCCTCCGCCTCGTCCAGGTACTGCGCCTGCACGGCGCTGGCCGCCGCCTGCAGCACCGCATCCTGCGCCGGGCAGGCCGCGCCCAGCAGCGCACCGAGCATCCAGGAGAACGCCATGCCCCACCCCGCATTGAAGATATGTAAGTGCTTATATATCATCCCGGGTCATGGATCTCCAACACGCCACGCTGGGCACCCTGCTGCGCGCCCTGCTCGACCAGCTGGACCCTGCGGTGGAACAGGCCTACCGGGACCTGCAGCTGGACTACCGCCCCCGCTACACGCCGGTACTGCGCACGCTGATGGCACAGGGCCCCTGCCGGATCAAGGACCTGGCACTGGCCTGCGGGCTCAGCCATTCGGCGCTCAGCCAGACGGTGGCGGCGATGGTGCGCGACGGTTGGCTGCACGCCGCCAACGGCGAGGATGGGCGCGAACGCATCCTGCAGCTGAGCCCGCGCGCGCAGCGGGCGCTGCCTGCGCTGCAGGCGCAATGGCAGGCCACCGCGCGTGCAGCGCGCAGCCTCGATGCCGATCTGGGGCAGTCGCTGGAGCAGGTGCTGCGCGAAGCGCTTGCCGCGCTCGAACAGCGCCCCTTCACCCAGCGCCTGCAGGACGCGCGCCGGCGCTGAGGCGCTACTGCTCGGCGGCCATCTCGATTTCGCTGAGGAAGGTCCAGCTGCCGTTGGTCACGCGCAGCTCCAGCGTGCGGCATAGCGCGGCCAGCGGCACTGCGTTGCCGAGTACATACTCCTCTTCGGTCGAACCCATCACGCCGGCCTGGGTGAAGGGTGCCGACAGCGCGCCGATCGAAACGGCGGCAGTCCCCGGCTCGGCGCACATCACCTCCACCGATGTCGGCGTGACGATGCCCCAGGCGGGGCGCGTCATGGTGTGCAGGCCGATCCAGTCCACCCGCCGGCGCTGGCCGAGGTCGAGGGTGATGCTGACGTTGCCGTGCAGGCCGACCCAGCCCGCATCCATCGGATTGCGCGGGTCGCCCACACGGCGGTCGAACAGCTCATGGCCGCTGCTGTCGGGATAGCTGGCCGCCGGCGCCACGCTGTAGTGGTAGGTGGTCCGCAGCGGATCGACGATGTACGACGCACCCAGGCCATACAGGCCGCGATAGGTGTTCATCATCCGCGGCGCCTCGCCGTAGCCCTGGCCGGGGCCGGCCACTTCGGACAGGTGGTACTGGTTGAGCCAGGCAACGCGCTTGCCAGCCGAGCGCGCACTCCACAACTGCTGGTTGATGCGCTGCACCGACGCCGGCCGGTAGGCACCGGACAGGCCGTTGCCGGTGTCCAGGAACAGCGGGCTGCCATGGTTGAACAGTTCGATGTCGGCCCACAGGCCACTGGCCCCCAGCTGCGCCGACAAGGCCTGGTAGTACTGCTCGGTGCTGTAGCCGGGTCGATCCCACTGGAACAGTTTCGCGTGCGGCGCCGCGCCGATGCCGTCCTGCCAGATCTGCACGTCGACGCCCGTGGCCGCACGGAACCGCAGCGCAGCGCTGGCCACGCTGGCCGGATCGACGCTGGAGGATGCCAGGTAGGGCGCCACCATCACCGGCCGGGAGGGCGTCGCCGCCTTCAGTGCGGAGACGATCGCGCGGTAGAAGGACGCACGCTCGGCTGGCACCTGCGCGGGCTCATCGGTGATGTACCAGCCGGCGAATGCCGGATGCGCCGCGTACTGCTGGGCCAGCTGCGCCATCGACTGCGCGGCATCCTGCGCCACCGCCGCGGCATTCGATCCCTGCCAGAACGTCGCACACTGGCCCGAACTGTAGGTGGTGCCGACCGCGACTTTCATCCCACGCGCTGCGGCGGCGTCCAGTACCGTGCCCAGCTTGGCCGGGAAGCCGGCGATCCATTCGAAATCCTGCGTACTGCCGGCACAGCCCACGCCAGCCCGGGTGGCGCGGGTCTGGCCGATGATGAGCGTGTCATTGCCCAGATCCTGCAGCTCGTCGAGGAACATCGGCAGCTGTGCCACCGGCAGTTGCTCATCGCTGGCCGAATAGCCGAAGTGGACGAAACTGCCGCTCAGCAGTGCGTTGTCCGCGTGCGCCGGCGCAGCGCAGGCCAACAGGGCGAGCCATCCGAATCGGTTCATGGTGTCCCTTCCTGGCCGGGCATCCATCCGGCGTGCGGGCTCCATCCTAGCAAGCCGGCGCTTCCGCGCCGCCATGTAGCGCGGCCGTGAACGCGCGCGCGACGCAGCGTGAAGGCAAGGCCACCGGTGCGGACACTGCCTTAGCCACGTAGCGGCAAGGATGAGCTTCCTTTCCATGCACCGGGAGAATTCACATGGCTGACCAGCGTCACGGCACCTCCCACCGTGGCTTCGCCTCGATGGACCAGGACAAGCAGCGCGCGATCGCCGCCAAGGGGGGACGCGCCGCCCACGCCTCCGGCAACGCACATGAATTCAGCCCGGCGGAGGCGCGCGAAGCGGGCCGCAAGGGTGGCGAGGCAATCAGCCGCAACCGCCAGCACATGGCCGCGATCGGCCGCGAAGGCGGGCACGCGCGCCATGCCAATGCACGGCGGCAACAGCAGCAGGCGGCCGAACCCGCGCCAGCGACCTCGACGCCGCAGCGTCAGCAGGGTTGAGCCCGTCGGTTCAGCCCGGCTTGCGGTGCCGGTAGAGTGCAAACGCCGCCAGCAGGGCCAGCACGCCGGCGACCGTCATTGCCCAGTCGAAACCGCTGGCCATCGCGCTGCGGTACCACGCCTGGGCCTGCAATCCTGGCAGCGGCAACGCCGGGTGCAGGATGAGTGCGCGGGCCTGCGCAGCCATCGCAGGCTGCCCGGACGCCTGCGCCGCCGCAGCGAACTGCTGCACGGCGCGCAGGCCCATCAGGCTGCCCAGCAGCGCGATACCCAGGCTCATGCCGGCCTGGCGCAGCGCGTTCATCGTGGCCGACGCAATGCCGGCACGTTCGACCGGTACGCATGACATCACCGCCATGCCGGTCGCCGGTACCGCCAGCCCCATGCCAGTGCCGAGCAGCATCAGCAGGGCGCTGGCCTGGCCGTGCGCTGTGGTCGGCCCGAACGTGGCAATCGCACACAGCGCCATGCCGGTCAGTGCATAGCCCGCCACCAGCGCGGTACGCAGCCCGATCCACGCCGCCAGCCGGCCGAACAGCAGCGACACCACCGCCATCAGGACGAACTGCGGTACCAGCTGCGCACCGGCCTGCGCAGCCCCGTGTCCCTGCGCCTGCTGGAAGAACAGCGACAGGAAGAACAGGCTGGCATAGGCGGTGAATCCGAGCACGAACGAGGCCAGGTTGAGCACGCCAAAACCCGGTATCGCCAACAGGTCCAGCGGCAGCAGCGGCCGCGCCACCCGGCGCTCGACCCGGCCAAACAGTGCCAGGCCCGCAGCCGCGATGCCGAGCGCCAGCAGGGTTGCAGGTGCCAGCAGGCCGTGCTCGCCGATGGCGATCAGGCCATAGCTCAGTGCAGCCAGCGCGACAATGCTCAGCAGTTGCCCGGCCGGATCCAGCGCGGCGTGCTGCGGATGCCGTCGCTCTGGAATGCCCCAGGCCCCCAGCGCGAGTGCAAGCAGGCCCAGCGGCAGGTTGATCAGGAAGATCCCAGGCCAGCCGGCGCGCTGGACCAGTTCGCCCCCCAGCAGCGGCCCCAGCACCAGCGCCAGCGCACTGAACGCCGACCAGCCCCCGATCACGCGCGCACGCGCACGCGCTTCGGGAAACGCATGGCTGAGGATCGGCATCGCACTCGGGATCAGCAGGGCGCCGGCCACACCCTGCACCGCCCGCCCCGCCACCAGTGCGGAAAGACTCCCTGCGCAGGCACACAGCAGCGAGCCCACGGTGAAGGTCGCCACGCTGAGCAGCCACATGCGGCGGTGGCCATAGCGGTCACCCAGCGGCCCCGCCGACAGCATCACTGCGGACAGGGCGATGGCATAGGCGTTGATCACCCACTGTAGCCCGGCCATGTCGGTGTGCAGTGCCTGCTGCAGCGTCGGCAGCGCGACGTTGACGATGCTGATGTCCAGCGAGGCGAGGAAGGTGCCCAGGTAGGCCGCCAGCACCAGGGCCGGCCGTCGGAAGCGTTGCATGTGCGGATGCCGGGAGAGAGCGTGCGCGCATCGTAGTTTGATGACTGACCGTCAGTCAATGACCGACGGTCAGTCATTGCCGGAGGAAGGCTAGAATGGCGACCGTCGCTCCCGGACCCCGCCCCATGCCGATTCCCGCAGTCGCCAGGCCCCGCACCAAACCTGCTGAAACCCGCCAGGAAGAGCTGATGGACGCCGCGCAGGCGTTGTTCCTGTCACAGGGCGTGGAAGCGACCACCATCAGTGACATCGTGGCCGCCGCCGATGTGGCCAAGGGCACGTTCTATACCTACTTCGCCTCGCGCACCGAAATCCTGCAGGCGCTGGCGCAGCGCTACACACAGCGGTTCATGGCCGAAGTCGACCAGGCCGTGCAGCAGCATCCAGCCCATGATGGCGTGGCCCGGCTGCGCGCCTGGATCCGCGCCAACATCGAGATCTATGTGCGCACGCACGCGCTGCACGACGTCGTGTACCCCAACCATCACCACCACCAGCGCGGCAACGCCGAGCGCAACGCGATCCAGCAGCAGCTGCTTCGCATCCTCGAAGCCGGTGTACACGCGGGTCTGTGGCAGCTGCCGGCACCGCAGGTCACCGCCTCGCTGATCTATGCCGGCGTGCACGGCGCCACCGACGACCTGATCGCTGTGCCGTCGCAGGACGCAGAGGTGTTCATTGCGGCGGTGGTGGCCGATTGCCTGCGCATGGTCGGCGTGTCGCCGGCCCCGAAGCGTGGCGGCACCCGTCGCTGAAGCGCTCGCCGTCGCTCAGGCGTGGGCGAGGATGTTCAGCAACCGACCGAACGGGTCGCGGACGAAGAAGCGGCGCATGCCCCAGGGCTCGTCGACGGGGCCATACTCCACCGCCACCCCGGCCGCGCGCACGCGCTCCAGTACCTCCTGCAGGTCGTCCACTTCAATCGACAGGTCCGGCACCGGTGTGCCGGAACCTCCTTCGCTGGCGAAGCTGATCTGGGCGGGGGCACTGCCCTGCCCGCCGTGGGTGACGATCCAGCCATGGTCCATCACCACCGACATGTCCAGCAGTTCGCTGTAGAAGGCTGCCGCACGCGCCGGATCTGACGTGGCGATGTTGGCGACGACGCGCTTGACGGCCATGTTCCACTCCACCGGGAAGGAAGCGTCGAGACTGCCCGACCTTGCGCACGAACAGAAGAGCCCCGTCATGGACGGGGCCCGTCATCAGCCGATCATTGCTGGGCTTACACCGCGCCGCAGCGCTCCATGACACATCGATCGTATTCGTACTGGCATTCCATGGCATCACCCCCACCGGCCATACACGCCTGGTAGGCCTTCCAGCAGGGCAGATCGCAGGGCTGGACCGGTCCGGCCACGGCCACCGAGCCGCTGCAGGCCAACGCGAACACAGCACCGGCGATCACTTTCCTGAAAGTACGCATCGACATCACTCCTTGATAAGCCTGGTGAGCCCAGGCCAGGCCACCATAGCGCTGCACGCAGGACGTCGGGTGAAGGCGGCTGCGGCTTGACTCACTGTTGCAGCAGACCCAGCACACGCAGCTGCGCGGCCAGCTCATCCAGGTTGCGCCACGGCAGGATCGGCGAATTGCCGCGCTCGTCCGGCGGGTTGTCCGGCAGCGCGTCGGACCAGCCACCGGCCCCGACAAGCGGCAACAGCGGCCGCTTGTGCAGCCACGCCAGGCAGACCTCCGAGATCGTACCGGCGCGCCCGCCGATGACGATGCAGGCATCGCCGGCCAGGGCCATGATCAGGTTGCGCGCATCGCCCATGCCACAGGGCACCACCACCGTCGCCGGCCAGTCGGCCGGCGGCATGCTGCTCTCCGGAATGACGCTGAGCACCTGGCCACCAGCGGCGATTGCCTGCTCGGCAGCCACGCGCGTAGCCGCACTGCCACACCCACTGACGACCGTGATGCCCTGGATGGCCAGGAAACGCCCTGCTTCCGCTGCACGCTCGAACGCGTCGCTGCCAGGGTCTGCGCTACCCAATATCGCCACCTGTGGTTTACGGACGGCTTTCTCCATGGACGGCTCCAACACCTCGGAAAAAAAGAGTCACGGTGCGCTGCCCGGCGGAGCCGCCGCAGATGCCCGTCACAGAACATTAACACGTTCATAAAATTATCTTCACATCAATGGGGGATGTCGCCTCGCCTTGCCGTTAACGGCCTTGTTGTCCGTCAACCAAGGAAGTTGTCCGATGAATCACCCGCTGTATGGCCGTTCGTCCCGCTCCCTGTCGCACCGCCCGCTGGCGCTTGCCGTCGCCAGCTCGCTGCTGCTGGCCACCGCACTGCCAGCCATGGCCAGCGAATCACTCGATGCCTGGCAGCAGCAGCGCCAGCTGCAGGCCGCGTGGGCGCAGCCGACGAACACCTCCGCCGAGGCGTCCGTTGCTCAGGCGCTGCCGACCGCAGCCACCCCGTCCGCGGTTCTCGGCACCCCCGGCGATCCCGCCAGCTGGCGCAGCGATGAATTCAACGCCGATTGGGGCCTGGCTGCGATGGGCGCGGATTACGCCTATGCACGCGGCCTGACCGGCAAGGGCGTACGCTTGGCGCTGTTCGATTCGGGCTCCGCGCTGGCGCATCCGGAGTTTGCAGGGCGCAATACCTCCAGCATCACCATCGGCGCCAACTGTGCGACGCCGGGTGTGGTCGCAGGTGCCGGCGCCTGCGAACAGACCCGCGGTGAACAACCCGGCTACAACTACTATGGTCTCGGCGCGGGCGTTCCGGCCGCACTCGCAGCACGCCTGATCGCTGCCGGCCAGCCTTACGGCTTCAGCTATGCCGACCATGGCACCCACGTACTGGGCACCATCGGCGCCAACCGCGATGGCAAGGGCATGCACGGCGTGGCGTTCGGTGCGAACCTCACCGCCGCCCGCGTGTTCGGCGACACCTACTACGAGTGGCGCCTGGACCCCGACAATTTCTATCGCCCGCGCGCGCTGTACCGCACCGATCCGGATGACGCCGCGACCCTGGACATGTATGCGCAGATCCAGGCGCAGGGCGTACGCGCCATCAACCACAGCTGGGGCATTTCCACGCGCAACATGACCGCCGCCGCGCTGGACCAGCAGTACGCCAACATCGGTGCCGACTATGGCGTGTACGGCAGCATCTACGCCAGCAACGGCGACACCCCGGGCTCGACCCTCATCCAGGTGTGGTCGGCCGGCAATGGCAGTGGTGCGGTCGCCGGTATCACGGCCTCGATGCCGCGCTGGAAGCCCGAACTGGAGCCCTACTGGCTGGCAGTGGCCAACGTGCGCCGGCCCAACGCGGCCGCCGGGGAAACCGACTACGTCATCGATGGCAGCTCCAGCATCTGCGGCGTTGCGGCCAACTGGTGCATCTCGGCACCCGGCACCGACATCGTCAGCACGATCGTCTCCGGCGATATCCAGGGCCGCGTCGAGAACACCTCCGCTTACGTGCGGCTGATCATCGACAGCGAGAACACCCAGTACGTCTACGGCACGAAGACCGGCACGTCGATGGCGGCGCCGCACATCACCGGCGCGCTCGGCCTGCTGATGGAGCGCTTCCCTTACCTGGACAACGCCCAGGTCCGCGACGTGCTGCTGACCACCGCGCGCGACCTTGGCGCGCCGGGGATCGACCCGATCTACGGCTGGGGCATGGTCGACCTGCGCAAGGCCATCGAAGGCTATGGCTCGCTGCGCGTGGACACCAACGTGGTGATGAACCAGAAGGCCGGTGGCCTCAAGGTCTGGGAAGGCGATGCCTGGGACAACTGGACCAACGACATCGGCGGCCCCGGCAAGCTGACCAAGTCCGGCATCGGTTGGCTGCGCCTGAGCGGCAACAACCGCTTCAACGGCGCGGTGCTGCGCGAGGGCACGCTGGAGTTGAACGGCACCAACACGCTCACCTCGGCGGTCGAGGTGCAGGGCGGCCAGTTCCTGCTCAACGGCAGCCTGGTCTCCACCGCGCTGACCACCACCGGGGGCGTCAGCACGGTCAGCGCCAGTGGCGTGCTGAAGAACAGCAACCTGGTGGTCAACGGCGGCGTGGTGTCCTTCAACGGCACGCAGACCGGCGGCACCACCACGGTCGGCGCCAACGGCCTGCTGAAGGGCGTCGGCACGCTCGGCAACACCCGCGTCGACGGCATCATCGCGCCGGGCAACTCGATCGGCACGCTGACCATCAACGGCAACTACGTGCAGGGCGCCACCGGCGTGTACGCGGCGGAGCTGGCCCCGGGTGGCCGCAGTGACCAGCTGCACGTGACCGGCACCGCCACCCTCGGCGGCACCCTGGTCGCACTGCCGGAACCGGGCGTGTACTACCTCGGCGAACAGTTCAACTTCCTGCGTGCCGACGGTGGCATCAGCGGCCAGTTCGCCAGGACCGACTTCAGCGCGTTCTCGCCCTTCCTGCAGTTCAGCCTGGCCTACGGCGCCAATGGCACGCGTATCGAGGTCGCCCGTGGCGCCTCGCTGACCACGGCTGCCAACACCCCCAACCAGCGTGCCGTGGCGGCGGCGGCCGACCTGCTGCCGATCGCCCAGGGCCTGCCCAAGCCGCTGACCCAGCTGTTCCCGCAGCAGATCGGCGGCGTGCTCGACGGTCTCAGCGGCGAGCTGCATCCGGCCACGGCCATCGCCCTGGTCGAGGGCAGCCGCTACGTGCGCGATGCCGCGTTGTCACGCCGCGCCGGTGTCGCCGCGCCCGGTACGGACGCCGGTGATGCGACGGGTGCATGGGTGCAGGCCATCGGTGGCAACAGCACGCTGGACGGTGACTACAACACTGCCCGCACCGAAGCCAACAGCAACGGCCTGCTGGTCGGCCTCGACCGCGAGTTCTCCGGCTGGCAGGTTGGCGTGCTGGCCGGGACCGGCCGTACCGACGTCAAGCAGCAGGACCGCCGCGCCAAGTCGAAGATCGACAACACGCACTTCGGTGCCTATGCCAGCCACACCTGGGGCGGCTTCGGCCTGCGCGGTGGTGTGGCATGGAGCAAGCACGAGGTGAAGAGTACTCGCGAGGTCGCCTTCGCAGGTTTCAGTGACAGCCTCAGCGCGCGTTACGACGCCCGCACCCGCCAGGCCTTCATCGAAGCCGGCTACCGCTTCGGTGGCCCGGAGGCCGGGCTGGAACCGTACCTGCAGGTGGCGCGTGTCGAAGTGGACCTCAAGCGCGTCAACGAACGCGGTGGAGCAGCGGCACTGCAGGGCAAGGTGGACGATAGCGGAACCATCATCGCCACCGCCGGCGTGCGCTTCGACAAGGGGCTGAAGGCTTCGTTCCAGCAGGAGAGCTGGCTGCACCTGCGCGGTGGCGTCGGCTATCGCCGCGCCTCCGGTGATCGCAGCCAGGTCGCCAACCTGGCCTTCGCCAACGGCAGCACGACGTTTGCGGTCAACGGTGCACCGATCGCCGACAACGCGGTGGTCGCCGAGCTGGGCCTGTCGGCCTGGCTGACCGCGCGCCAGCAGCTGGAGCTGGGCTACAGCGGCCAGTTCGGCAGCGAAAGCCGCGACCACGGCGCCCAAGCACGGTGGTCGGTGCGCTTCTGATTCCGAAGCCGCGTCTGGTTGAACAATCGGGGTGGCCGGAGGGCCACCCCCACTTTCTTGCCACGTACCGCAAAAAAAAGCCGGAGCAGCGTACTGCCCCGGCTTCGGCGACTCAGCGGAAGCAGCCGCTAAGAACGATCAGGCTGCCTTCATGGCGTGCTTTCGAGCACGCATCACGTTGTGGCATTCCTGCACTTCCGGCAGCAGCTGGGTCACTTCCTGGCGCACCGCCGGCGGAAGCTCGTTGTCCTGCAGCACGTCCTTGAACGCGCCCAGCAGGCGGTCTTCGGATTCTTCCAGCTCGGCCACGTAGCCATAGTTGGTGTCACCGAAGGCGGCGCGGACCTTGCCATAGAACTGCTGCATGGAACCCACCACGGTGCCGTGTTCGGCCGGCTTGCCACCGCTGGCGGCAACCGAACCGCTCAGTGCGGCGACGATGCGGCCCTTGACCCCGGCGATGCGGGTGAACAGCGCCGACAGCTCGGCATCCTTCACCTTGGTAGCAGCCTCTTCGTAGAACGACTTGCCGTCACGAGCGATTTCGATCAGGTCGTTGAGGCGATGTTCGATGGTGGACTGGGTGCTCATGGCGTTGCTCCTGTTTCGTCGTTTCGGGGGAGAAAAGCAGCCTCGACTGCGCTGCCTGTGGGGTCACTGTGGACAGGCCCATGTGGTTCGCGGGTGAGCAGCGATTGATGCGCAGATCACTTCACCCAACCCGGACTGACTGCTTCACGTCAGAGCGGCATGCCGTTCACGGCGCGTGCCCGCGCAGCCTCACCAGGGAATGAACAGGATGATCAGGACGATCACCAGCACGGCGGCGAGCGCCGCCAGGAGGATGTTGCGCTGGCGTCCACTGGGCTTGGGTTTACCGGGAGTATTCATGCCTACCTGCCTGTAGCTACGGATGACCCCGGCAGCTTGATGAATCCGCGCCCGTGCTCCCGTGCAGAACGCGTGCAGGCGACGTGCACGTCGCCAGCGCCGGTGTCGATTCCCGGCCCGCCCGTTCGTCGGACCATGAAAGCCTTGCCGACCCGAGCGTGTACCCATGCTTCCCGTGCTCACCGCCTTTGCCAACTCCCCCGACCGCGGCCAGGGCCTGGCCCGGGACATGCGCGTGCGCTGGGCACTGGAGGAACTGGAGGTGCCCTACGACGTGCACCTGCTCACCTTTGCTGAGCTGAAGCAGCCCGCGCACCTGGCCAGGCATCCATTCGGGCAGATTCCGACGTGGCAGGAGGGCAGCCAGACCCTGTTCGAATCCGGCGCCATCGTCCTGCACCTGGCCGAACGGCACGCCGGCCTGCTGCCACGCGAGCCCGACGCCCGCACGCGCGCGATCATGTGGCTGTTCGCCGCGCTGAACACGGTGGAGCCGCCGATTGTCGAACGCTCCATGGCCTGGGTACTGGAGCGCGAACAGCCATGGTACGCACAGCGGCTGCCGATGCTCGATGAGCGGGTCCGGACCCGGCTGGCGCAGCTGTCGACGTGGTTGGCCAGGAGCCCATGGCTGGACGGCGAATTCAGTGTGGGTGACCTGATGATGGTCTCGGTACTGCTGCGGCTGAACAGCAGCGGGCTGCTCGACCCGTACCCACAGGTGGCCGCCTACGCGGACCGGGCGACGCAGCGGCCCGCCTACCAGCGGGCCTTCGCCGCGCAGCTGGCGGTGTTCCAGAACGCCTAGCGCTGCGCCCCGCGTCGAGGCATCACTGCAGCCTGCGCCGGCACGCCGCCTGCACCAGCATCAACTGCGCCATCAGAATCAGCATCGCACAGCCCGACAGCAGCCAGGGGTCGATGTACCACTGCTCGTTGAAGCGGAAGTCGCCCGCGGAAATGCGCTTCCAGCCGTTGAAGTGCTGCATCGCGGCCACCACGAAGGCGAACGCGCCGCTGGTGTACGACAGCCAGGGCACCACGATGCCGCCCGGTCGCGCGAACAGCGTCAGCACGCCCACAATGCCGATCACCGTGCGCTGCACCCGGCAGTAGGGGCAGACATAGGCCATCCCGCTCCATTCCACCGCCCAGGCGAGCAGACTGACCAGCACGGCTGCGGCTGCGGCGGTGTACAGGGCCCTGGGCGCGATCGTCATGCCTGCATCATCTGCCATGCCGCGGTTCAGTCCTTCTTGAAGACCGTGCGCTTGCCGATGGGGCTGCTCTTGCGCGCCGTCGGCCGGGCCAGGCCGGGAATGAGGAAGTCGGTGACCTTGTGACCCTTCTGCACCTTGGACGCCAGCCATCGCGGCATGCGGCCACGTCCGGACCAGGTGAGCCGCTTGTACTCCGGATCGCGGTACTTGGCCGCCACCTTGCCGGTCCTGCGCCGCGCGGGCTTGGCGCCGGGTGCGGGCGCGTCGACCGCCGCTGCGCCGAACAGTTCGTCCAGGGTATAGCCGGCTTCGGCAGCGGCGGCCTTCAGCATCCGCCGCACCGCAGCGGCCGGACGGCGACGGGAAATAAGCTGTTTCCGCTGTTCGGCGGCAACCACCAGGGCACCCAGCTCGCGAAGGCTGAGCGATTCGATATCGATCGTCATGCAGGAAAGGTCCACCGGGGGCGTGGTGGCTGTCAAGACACGGCGACGGCCGCCTGCACACAGGCTTCACCGGACGTGGGCTCCGATCGCCTTCGCCAGCCATCCTCAGAGGACCTCGACGTGAGCCACGCATCGCATTCGCTTGCCTATCTGCTTGCGCGCATCCTGCTGATGGCGCTGTTCCTCGTCTCCGGGCTGGGCAAGCTGGGTGATCTCAGTGGCACCCAGGGCTACATGGAAGCCATGGGTGTGCCCGGCATCCTGCTATGGCCGACCATTGCCTTCGAGATCGGCAGTGGCCTGTGCATCCTGCTCGGCTTCCAGACCCGGCTGGTGTCGATCATGCTGGCAGGTTTCAGCCTGGTCACCGCCGCCATCTTCCACCACAACCTCGCCGACCCGACCCAGCAGATCATGTTCCTGAAGAACCTGGGCCTGGCCGGTGGATTCCTGCTGCTGGCCTGCACCGGTGCAGGGCGCTACAGCGTGGATGGGCGCGGTCGGCGCGCGCAGCGGTAACAGCAGCGGCACCTCAGGCGTTGCGCGCAGGGCGGCGCGCAGCGCTGCCTGCAATGGACTCGGTCGCGGTGATCGCCGCGACGCCGGACGCTCCCAACTCCCAACAGCGAGGAACCTGAAATGGCTACGGTTACCACCCGAGACGGTGTCGAGATCTTCTACAAGGATTGGGGTCCGCGTGACGCCAAGGTCATTCATTTCCATCACGGCTGGCCACTTACCTCCGACGACTGGGACGCGCAGATGCTGTTCTTCGTCAACAAGGGATACCGCGTGGTCGCGCACGACCGCCGCGGGCATGGGCGCTCCAGCCAGGTGTCGGATGGCCATGACATGGATCACTACGCCGACGATGTTGCGGCCGTGGTCGAGACACTGGGCACCCAGGGAGCGATGCATGTCGGCCATTCCACCGGCGGTGGCCAGGTGGTCCGCTACATCGCACGCCACGGCGAGAAGAATGTGTCCAAGGCCGTGCTGATCAGCTCGGTGCCACCGTTGATGGTCAAGACTGCAGCAAATCCGCAGGGCACGCCCAAGGCCGTCTTCGACGATTTCCAGGCGCAACTGGCGGCCAACCGTGCGCAGTTCTACCACGATGTGCCGGCAGGCCCGTTCTATGGTTACAACCGCCCGGGCGCGAAGCCCTCGGACGCGGTGATCTGGAACTGGTGGCGACAGGGCATGCAGGGCTCGGCGAAGGCGCACTACGACGGCATCGTTGCCTTCTCGCAGACCGATTTCACCGAAGACCTGAAAGGCATTTCCATTCCCGTCCTGGTGATCCATGGCGACGATGACCAGGTGGTGCCATACGCCGACTCCGGCGTTCTTTCCGCAAAGCTGGTAAAGAACGGCAAGCTGATCACCTACGAAGGTGCACCGCACGGCATTCCGACCACGCACGCGGACCGGATCAACGCCGACCTGCTGGCCTTCCTGGAAAGCTGATCGAAGATGTCCGGGAAGGGCGTCGGCCTTTCCCGGACGCCGGCGGCGCGCACCTCTCCGATCTGCGGAGCCTGCAGCAGCATTCTTAATTCTTCAGCATTGGATCGCGCGCGCTTCGTGCCATGCGAGCGGCAAAGCAGCATGATGGGCGGCCATACAAAACCAGGGCGATCGTTCATCTTCATGCGTGACATCGGACAGTTCTACGTAATCAGCGTCGAGGGAGTGACGCGGGCAGACGGCACACTCCTGCAGGTCACCCGGATCGATTGCTCATGCATCAGGTGTTCCCGGCAGTTCAGGGCCATCCCCAACCATGGTCTTGTCGATCTCGACGGTGCGGCCGCGCTCAGCTGCCCCACCTGCGGCAATCACCAGTCTGTCAGCCGCGCACGGCTCGAAGAACTCAGCCAACGCAACGGCGAATAGCCCGCGCTCCATGTACTCCGCGGCGTCGACACGCCCGATATCCGTTGGACCCGTGCAGGGTTCGCGGGTTCGGCCGCGGCAGATCATTGCCCCATGCAACGGGAATTCACTTGCTTTTTACAACGCGCGCCTTTTCCTGCGGATCCGCATCCAGAGCGCTCTGCCTGCATCCAGCGACCTCGCCCACGCGTATGTAGGATGCCCGCGCCTTGCGGGCATCCCATAAAGGAACGCGCCGTGAAAGCTCTTCAGCGGATAGCCGCTACCGTAAGCTTCGCCGTACTCGTTTCAGCCACGTCCACGAGCTTCGCCGCCAATACCGTGATGGTCGGCGGCGCCGAGATGTATCCCACCAAGACCATTGTCCAGAACGCCATCAACTCCAAGGACCACACGACCCTGGTCGCTGCGGTCAAGGCGGCCGGCCTGGTCGACACGCTCAATGGAGCCGGCCCCTTCACCGTTTTCGCGCCAACCAATGCAGCCTTCGACAAGCTTCCCGCAGGTACCGTTGATACGCTGGTGAAGCCCGAAAACAAGGCGCAACTGACCAAGATCCTGACCTACCATGTTGTACCGGGCAACTACAGTGCTGCGCAGCTGCTGGCCGACGCCAGGAAGCACGGCGGCAAGGCCACGCTGAAGACCGTTGAAGGTGAACCGCTCACGGTCGCCCTGCATGACGGCAAGCTGTGGGTCATCGATGCCAAGGGTGGCAAGGCCGGCATCAGCATTGCCGATGTTGGCCAGTCCAATGGCGTGATCCATGTGATCGATACGGTGTTGATGCCGAAGTAGGTGCAGGCAGCGGGAAGACGGCATGGCGGCAGTCGCGCTGCGGCTGCCGCTGCTGCCGTGCAGGCATGCCGTTGGCCGTCAGAAGAAGATGCCCGCTTGTTCGACAGTTGCGAGTGGATTGGCCTTCCGCACCGCCTCCAGGAACAACAGGAAATCGCGGTTGAACAGTGTCAGGTTGGTGGTGAAGCGCACACTGCGCCTGCCCGACGCGCTGCTGAAATCCACCTGCCAGACATAGCGTCCGTAGATGACGTCGGAGGTTCGCCTGACCGCAATGATCTGCGTGAGAGGAACCGCCGTGGGCACCGCGCCCCGCTGCAGATAGAACGCCTCTGCATCAAAGAAGTAGTGCTCACGATCCTCTTTCCCGTCGATCATGACCAGGGTCATGGACCGCTTGGAGATTCGGCGCGGAGCGCTCACCTGCACCCCTGATGCCAATGCGGCACGGGCGTGCCGTGCGCCGCGTCGATGGATAAACACGATCGCCGCCAGCGGAAGCGCCGCGAGGACACTGAAGCCTGCCGTCTTCAGAACAACGTCCAGTGTATGCGGCACATGAACCTCCCGGATGATCTTCAGCGCGCGTGCCCTGGCCGGCGTCGTGCACACGCACCGGCAGCCGCTGCAGGCTGTGGCTGTCACGACGTGCCAGTGAAACCACCGTGCAAGCGCTGACGTTTCCGGGCGGTACGAAAAAAGCGCCGGGGTGGAGCCTGAGTGCCAATTTCTTGGTGGGCCCACCAGGATTCGAACCTGGAACCAAGGGATTATGAGTCCCCTGCTCTAACCGTTGAGCTATAGGCCCCGCGCAGCGTCACAGTGTAGTGGAGCCTGCGCTCGATCGGCTACCCGGCAGCAGCAAGAACCTCGGCAACGCGCCCCAACCGCCTCTCCGCCACTTCCGCAAACCACGCCTGCCGCCGCAGGTGTGCCTGAAACAATGCCACCGTCCTTCTGGCCTCTTCAAGCGCCTTCTGGTTGTCGCCCCTGAATCCGGCAAGCAATCCAGCACTCGGCTGCGTCAGCAACGCCAGTGTTGCTCGGCGGGCGAATCCGAGGGGGTCATCGCGCTCATCACGCATTACATCGTCCCAGTCCAACAACGGCGGGAAGTTGCAGTCACGTGCATCCGATCCATCCCTGCCGCATGCATCGACAACCATCTTCAGTTCCATACGCACTCTCCTACGATTTGTCGAACCTGTTGCGCCTCCTGTTGAGAGAGGCGACCGGGTGCTTCAACACGGTCGTAGGGCCGCCCGCAGCTTTCCCCCATGCAGGGTCTTGTATGGCTGCGCGCCACCCGGCCAGAAACGCTTGGACTCACCGGGATGACGAGTGATGCGGTTTGACCTTGGATTGCCTGCTGTTGCGGCAGACAGTCCGCCTACGAAGGTGTGTTGAGCACCTGAAGGGGACTGTGTGGAAGCGAAGGTAGTGGCTTCAATTGGCGAATGCGACATGGTCCATACCAATCACACACAGCAGGAAGCTCACAGCATTGAGCCACTTGGGATTTGCGCTGGATGGTCTCCTCCTTTGCAGCACAGTCCTCAACAATCCTCAGGCCAGTTGCGTCACAAGGTGCGGCAAGCAACCGTCACTCGTTGAGAAGATCTTCCGGATACGTCATCGCGAACAGCAGCCGAGCATGGCTCGGCTCTACAGAAAGCGCAGGCATCCGGAAAAGAAAAACCCCGCACCAGGCGGGGTTTCTCAACGCTGCAACAACCGCTGGAAATCAATCGATATCCAGGAAGCTGCGCAGCTGCTCCGAGCGGCTCGGGTGACGCAGCTTGCGCAGCGCCTTCGCTTCGATCTGGCGGATGCGCTCGCGGGTCACGTCGAACTGCTTGCCGACCTCTTCCAGCGTGTGGTCGGTATTCATGTCGATGCCGAAGCGCATGCGCAGCACCTTGGCTTCCCTCGGGGTGAGGCCGGCCAGCACGTCGCGCACGGTTTCAGACAGGTTGATGTTGGTGGTGTTCTCGATCGGGGACTCCACGTTGGTGTCCTCGATGAAGTCGCCCAGATGGGAATCCTCGTCGTCGCCGATCGGGGTTTCCATCGAGATCGGCTCCTTGGCGATCTTCATCACCTTGCGGATCTTGTCTTCCGGCATGTCCATTTCCTTGGCCAGCTCCTCCGGCGTAGCCTCGCGGCCGTACTGCTGGAGCATCTGGCGGGAAATGCGGTTCAACTTGTTGATCGTCTCGATCATGTGCACCGGAATACGGATGGTGCGCGCCTGGTCGGCGATCGAGCGGGTGATCGCCTGGCGGATCCACCAGGTGGCGTAGGTCGAGAACTTGTAACCGCGGCGGTATTCGAACTTGTCCACCGCCTTCATCAGGCCGATGTTGCCTTCTTGGATCAGGTCAAGGAACTGCAGGCCACGGTTGGTGTACTTCTTGGCGATCGAGATCACCAGGCGCAGGTTGGCCTCGACCATTTCCTTCTTGGCCTTGCGCGCCTTGGCTTCACCGTAGGCCATGGCACGGCTGATTTCCTTCAGCTCTTCCAGGTCCAGCTGGGTCAGCTTCTCGATGTCGATCGTCGCCTGCTGTTCGGCAATGATCTGGTCCTTCACGTCGCGCAGGGCCGACGACCACTTCTGCTTGCGCTTCAGTGCATCTTCCACCCATTCCAGGTTGGTCTGGTTGCCTTCCCAGGAACGGATGAAGTCCTTGCGCGGCATGCGGGCGGTGACGGTGGCCAGGTTCAGCACGCGGCGCTCATGGGCCTTGATCGAAGCCATGGTGTCGCGCAGCTGCTTGGTCAGCACGTCGGTCAGCGGCAGCGGCAGCTTCAGGGTGACGAACACCGCCGACATCTCTTCGCGCAGGCGCGGCAGGTTCTTCTTGTCGCCCTTGGTCGCCGCCTTCTTGAAGGCGTTGAAGGCGTCGCTCAGCGCCTGCATGCGCGCAGCGACTTCCTCCGGATCCGGACCGGTCGGTGCGGCTTCTTCCTCGCCACCCTCGACATCATCGTCCTCGTCTTCGTCGGCTTCGGCATCGGCATCGCTGCTGTCATCGGCAGCGGCCACCGGCGGCGCCGGCTCTTCGTCGACCAGATCGTTGAAGCCGACGATCACTTCGGCCAGACGCTTCTTGCCTTCCTTGTGGGCTTCGTAGTCGTTCAGCAGCGACTCGACCGAAACCGGGAACTGGCCGAGGGCGGCCTGGACCTGCGAAAGGCCTTCCTCGATGCGCTTGGCGATGGCGATTTCGCCTTCGCGGGTCAGCAGCTCGACGGTGCCCATTTCGCGCATGTACATGCGCACCGGGTCGGTGGTACGGCCACCTTCGGTGTCGAGCGCGCTCAGCGCAGCGGCGGCTTCTTCGGCCGCGGTGTCATCGACTTCGCGGTTGCCGGTGTTGCCGTCGTTGAGAAGCAGGGTCTCCACATCCGGCGCAACTTCATGGACATCGATGCCCATGCCGTTGATCATGCCGATGATGTCTTCGATCTGTTCCGGGTCGACCATGTCGTCCGGCAGATGGTCATTGACTTCGGCGTAGGTCAGGTAGCCCTGTTCCAGGCCCTTGCTGATCAGTTGCTTGATTTCGGATTGGGCAGGACGTTCGTTGGCCATGTAGTGCTCGCGCCACCGGCTGGGTAGGAAATAGGGAACGTAGCATTATACCAGCCCGGGGCCCCGCCTGCCGAGCGGTGGTCCCGCAGGCTCAGGGCCGGAGAAGGAAGGTCACAGGACCGTCATTGACCAGGCTGACGACCATATGGGCACCAAACCGGCCCGTTTCCACCCCTGGCGCGTGATTTTCACGACAGATCCCGACAAATCGATTGAACCCGCGTTCAGCCTCGTCCGGCGGCGCGGCGGTGGTGAAGCTGGGCCGCATGCCCGATCGGGTGTCGGCGGCCAGGGTGAACTGGCTGACCAGCAGCAGGCCGCCGCCGGTATCACGCAGCGAGCGGTTCATCTTCCCGGCCTCGTCGGCGAACACCCGGTAGCCCAGCAGGCGCTCGGCCATGCGCTGCAGCTGGGCCTCGCTGTCGCCCGGCTCCATGCCGACCAGGGCCAGCAGGCCGGGCCCGATCTGCCCCACCACCTCCTGGTCCACATGGACGGCGGCCTGGCTGACGCGCTGGATCAGGATGAGCATGGTGGTTTCCGGATGAACAGGGCCGGCCACGATAGCAGCGCCCTTGGCTAAACTGGCGCCGATGAATCCGCACCGCAAAGCCCGGCTGGTCTACCGCGCCACCACCCTGTTCGCCCGCCTGCCCTGGCCGCTGCTGCGGGCGTTCGCGCGCGCCCTGGCATGGACATGGGTCCGTCTCAATGCCCGGGAGAGCCGCGTTACCCGGCGCAACCTCGAACTGGCCTACCCGGAGCTGGACGGTCCCGCGCGCGACCGCCTGCACCGCGAGCTGCTGCGCTCGACCGCCCTGCAGGCGATCGAGACCCTGCGCCTGTGGAGCCGGAAGCCGGCCGACAACCTGCGCCTGCACCTGCAGCAGCGCCACGGCGAAGCCCTGTACGACGCAGCCCTGGCCAGCGGCAAGGGCGTGATCGTGGCCGCCCCGCACTTCGGCAACTGGGAGCTGCTGAACCAGTGGCTGGCCTCGCGCGGGCAGATCGCCATCGTCTACAAGCCGCCGGAGGACGAAGCCAGCGACGCCTTCCTGCAGCTGGTGCGCGGCGGCCAGAACGTGCAGCAGGTGCGCGCCGAGGGCCCGGCCGTGCGCCAGTTGTTCAAGGTACTCAAGGAGGGCGGCGCCACCGGCATCCTGCCCGACCAGCAGCCCAAGGCCGGCGATGGCGTATTCGTGCCGTTCTTCGGCGTGCAGGCGCTGACCATGACCCTGGTCAACCGCCTGGCCGAGCGCACCGGCGCCACCGTGCTGTATGGCTGGTGCGAGCGCATCGGGCCGGACATGGAATTCGCCCTGCACATCGAGCCGACCGACCCGGCCGTGGCCGACCCGGACCCGCAGGTGGCCGCCACCGCGCTCAATGCCGGCATCGAGCGCATCGCCCGTCGCGACCCGGCGCAGTACCAGTGGACCTACAAGCGCTACACGCTGCGGCCCCCGGGCAGCGGCGAGGAAGACCCGTACGCGACCGAAGAACATCCGCATTGACGGCTATCCGGTCGCCTGCGACCGGCGGCCGCACCACGTTGAATACGACGCCGCTGCCCCCATAGAGACTGCGATGTCCGCCTCCCCCGGTCCTGCCATGACTGCTGCCTCTTCCCTGTTCGGCGACCCCGCCGCGATCCGCTGCGAACGCGCGGTGGCCGAACTGCGTGCCGGTCGCCCGGTGCTGCTCCACGACGGCCAGGGCCAGCGCCTGGCCGTGATCGCGCTGGACAGCGCCACGGCCAGCAGCTTCGCCGCGTTCGCCAGTGCTGCACGCCAACGCCATTACCTGTTCCTGACCGCCACCCGTGCCCGCGTGCTCGGCGTGGAGGCTCCGCAGGGCGCACGCCTGCCCTTGGCCGGCGTCGCCTTCGATGCCCTGCCCTCGCTGGGCTACCTGCGCGAACCCGGCCCGATGCCCGAAGACTGGAGTGCCGGCGACGCCTTCGATGCCGGCGCGGTGGAGCTGGCCCGCCTGGGCCTGCTGCTGCCGGCGATGGTGGCGGTGCGCCTGGATGCGGAGGACACGACCTTTGCGGGTGCGGCCGAAGTGGCGTTGTGCGACCTGGCCGAGGGCGCGGCACACGCCGCCCACGATTACGAACTGGTCGCCCGTTCGCCGGTGCCGCTGCGCGATGTCGGCATGACCACCTTCGCGGTGTTCCGCGGCGGCGTGGCCCAGCGCGACCAGGTCGCGATCATCGTCGGCGAACCGGACCTGTCGACAGTGGTGCCGGTACGCGTGCACTCCTCATGCCTGACCGGCGACCTGTTCGGTTCACTCAAGTGCGACTGCGGCGACCAGCTGCGGCGTGGCCTGCGCAAACTGAAGGAACTGGGCGGCGGCGTGCTGCTGTACCTGGACCAGGAAGGCCGCGGCACCGGCATCGCGGCCAAGATGCGCGCCTACGGCTACCAGCACGACGGCCTGGACACCATCGATGCCGATGCGCAGCTGGGCTTCGGCGCCGACGAGCGCCGCTACGGCAGTGCGGTGGCGATGCTGCACGGCCTGGGCATTTCGCGCGTGGCCCTGCTCAGCAACAATCCGACCAAGGCACAGCGGCTGCGCAACGCCGGCATCGAGGTGCTGGACTGCATTCCGGTCACCGGCGAGATCACTGCCGAGAACGAGCACTACCTGCGTACCAAGGCCGATCGTGCAGGCCATCTGCTGGATGTTGACGCGCTGATCCAGGCTGCCCAGTAACGCAGCCGACCTGCTACCGTCTGCGCGGTGCGGCCAGCGCCGCCACCGCCCGCCCTGCCGCCTGACGGAGCCTGCGTGACCGACGTCGCCCCTACCGCCCCACCCACCGATGCCTGGCAGTCGCTGCCGCAACGCGCCGCGCGCCTGGCCGCACTGGAAGGCGCATTCGGCGGCGCGTTCGTGCCGGGCCTGCCACTGGCCGCAGCTGGCTGGTTCTTCGATCTGCCAGGCGGCCTATGGACCGCCGTGATCGGTCTGCTGGCGGGCATCGCCTTCGGCGCATGGCTCGGCCGCCGGCGACTGACCCGCACCCGCTGGCGGCTGGATGCCCAGGGGCTGGGCCTGCGCCGCGACCTGATGTGGCAGCTGGAAACCCGCATTCCCATTTCGCGCGTGCAGCACCTGGACCTGCGCAGGGGCCCGTTGGAACGCCGCGCCGGCCTGGCCACGCTGATCGTGCACACCGCCGGTACCCGCATGAGTGCGGTGACTGTCAGCGGCCTGGATGAAGTCGATGCCGAACGCCTGCGCGACACGCTTTCGCACCAGCTGGACCAGGACGCCGACGCCCTGTGAGCCTGCCACCGCCCCTGCCCGCATCGCTGCCTGACGGTGGCGAAGACCATCGCCTGCACCCGTGGTCGTGGCTGTTCGTGCTGCTGATGCAACTGCGCCACTACTTCCTGCCACTGGTGGCACTGCTGGTGTTCGGCCAGCGCGGCGACCGCGATCCGATGTGGGCACAGCTGATCCCGTTGTCGGCGATTGCCGCGCTGGTGCTGGTCTCGGTGCTGCAGTACCTCAGCTACCGCTACCGCATCGGCAGCGACGCGATCACCGTGCGCAGCGGACTGCTGGCGCGCAACCGCCGCGAGATCCCGTTCGCCCGCATCCACAACGTGGAAGTGCGGCAGAACCCGCTGCACCGGCTGTTCGGCGTGGCCGAGCTGCGCCTGGAGTCGGCTGGCGGCGTGCGTCCGGAAGCGGAAATGCGGGTGCTGAAGCTGGACCAGGCGCTGGCGCTGGAACGTCTCGTGCGCCAGCGTGGGCAGGCACCGCAGGCCGCCGACGCTGTCGCCACGCCTGCGGACACCGCGGCCGGCACCGAACACGTCCTGCTGCGCCTGTCGGGCTGGGACGTGGTGCGCATGGGCCTGCTTTCCAACCGCGGCTGGGCGCTGGCGGTCGCCGCCTTCGGCGTGCTGTTCCAGACCGTGCCGCGCCCGGTGATGGACGCGGCCATCCAGCGTGGCGGCCGCGAGGCATTCGGTTATGCCAGCCACCTGCACCCCGGCGTGGCCGGCGCTTTCCTGCTGCTGGCAGCGGCCCTGCTGCTGGGCTGGCTGGGGCTGCGCCTGCTGTCGGTGGTGCTGACCCTGCTGCGCTATCACGGCTTCACCCTCAGCGAGCAGGATCGCCGGCTGACCGTCTCGGCCGGCCTGCTCAGCCGCACCCGCAGCAGTGTTGCGCGACGCCGCATCCAGGCCTGGACACTGCGCGAAACCACCCTGCATCGCTGGTTCGGACTGCGCCAGCTGCGCATCGACAGCGCTGCCGGCGGCCCCTCGCGCGACGAGGATCGCGCCCTGCGCGAGCTGGCGCCGCTGGCCCCCCGCGAGCACTGCACGCAGCTGGTGCGGCACCTGCTGCCCCGGCTGCAGTGGCCGCCGGCGCAGTGGCAGTCCATCCCGCAGCGTGGATGGTGGCGGCTGTGCCTGGGCGCGCTGGTGCTGGTCCCCCTGCTGGCTGTCGCGGGCTATTGGCGCTGGGGAACGTGGGGCCTGCTGGTGCTGGCCTGGCTGCCGGTGGCGCTGCTGGTCGCGCACCGGCAGATGGCGCGCATGGGCTGGTACCTGGATGACCACTACGTAGCCGTGCGCGGCGGCTGGTGGAAGCGCTGGTGGCGCTGGGCCGAACTGGACAAGGTGCAGGGCCTGCGCCTGCGGCGCTCACCGCTGGACAAGCTGCTGGGTACCAGCAGCCTGCAACTGGATACCGCCGGCGCGCATGGCGATGTGGCGCTCACCCTGCACTACCTGCCGCGGGCGCAGGCGCACCAGGTGATGGAGCAGCTGGCCGCAGCGCTGGCGCGGCGCACGCTGCGCTGGTAAGCAATACAGGCAGTGCCGGCCGCTGGCCGGCAACCGCAGACATTGCCGAGGTTGCCGGCCAGCGGCCGGCCCTACCGCGAGCGGAGTCGTGCATCCACGCATGGCGTGGATCCGCATCAACCCATCAGCGCTGCGACGGCCCCCAATAGCCCAGGTCCTTGCGGATCTGCAGGTCGCGCACCCAGCTGCCGAACGGCTTGCGTCGCAACGCGCCCATTTCACCGGACAGGAAATCCTCGGTGGCCGCGATCACCCGTTCGCTGGACAGGCCGTCACGGTAAGGGTGGATGGCGTCGGCATAGCGCACGATCTCCGCCTGCAGCGCCGCGTCCGGATGCAGCGCGCGCTGCAGCATCGCCGGCAGCTGCAGCGGGTCGTCGAAGTCGATCATGTGCGGCTTGGGCACGCGGTTGCGGAAGGTCACCACCGGCTTGTGCTGGACGATGAACTCCGAAACGATCGACGAGGTATCCGACACCAGCACATCGGCAGCGCGCTGTGCGGCCATCACCTGCTCCGGCTCGATGAAGCGCGCATGGGCGCCGGCCAGCGCGCGGTAGCGTTCGAACAGGTCCGGTGGGCACTTCGGGTGCAGTGTCAGCAGCCAGTAGCGCTCACCGGCCGCGATGTCGGCCGCGATCTCCGCATGCAGGTGCGGGGCGGCACTCAGGCGCTCGGTGAACGTCGAACCGAACAGGATCACCGGGCGCCCGCCCGCTGCTGCGCGCAGCGCGGCGCTCTCGCCACCGTCGTCGCGGAACAGCGGATCCAGCTTCGGCCAGCCGGTCTCGGCCACGGCGAAGTGGCCCTGCTGGGCCGCGATCTCACGGAACGGCGCGGTGGTGGCCGGCCCCTGCGTGCAGTACAGGTCGAACATCCCGCGCACCCGGAAGTGGCCGCGCGCACTGTCGCGCTTCTCCACGTTGAAGCCATGGAACAACTGCACCTTGGCCCCGGACAGGAAGGTCGGCACCCAGTTGGCGGCGCTGAACACCGCACGCGGCCGCATCGCCAGCGCCTGTTTCAGGCCGATGCTGGGCACCCCTGGCAGCTGGCTGCCGGCCGCGCCGTCCTCGAACCAGGCCGCGACCTCCTGCCCGGAGGCGTGCAAGGCCTGCGCCAACGGGGCGAGAATAGGCAGCGCATAGCGCTCCGTCGCAAACAACAGGTACCCGGCCATCATGTCCTCCACGACCGCTCCCATCGAACGGCCTCGCATCTCGGCCTGCATTATCGCGTTCAACGAGGCGGGCCGCATCGGCGACTGCCTGGCCTCGCTGGCCTTCTGCGATGAGATCGTCGTCATCGACTCGTACTCCACCGATGCCACCGTGGCCATCGCCGAGGCCGCGGGCGCCCGGGTGCTGCAGCGCCCGTTCGACGGCTTCCGCAGCCAGAAGGACTACTGCGTCGGGCAGGCCCGCCACGACTGGGTGCTGTGCCTGGACGCCGATGAGCGGATCAGCCCGGAACTGCGCGCGGCCATCGAACAGGCCCGTGAAGCGGGCTTCGCCGGTCATGCCGGCTACCGCTTCGCGCGCCTGTCGGAGTACTTCGGCAGGTTCCTGCGCCATGGCAACGCCTACCCGGACCGGGTGATGCGCCTGTTCGACCGCCGCCGCGGCGGCTGGCGCGGCAAGCGCGAGATCCACGAGGCGGCCAGCGTCGATGGCAGCGTCGGCACCCTGCGCGGCGACCTGATCCACTATCCCTACCGCTCCTTGCAGCAGCAGCTGGCCAAGACCGAGAAGTACGCACGGATGATGGCCGAGCACGAATTCGCGCGCGGCAAACGGGCCACGCTGGGCAAGCTGGTGCTGGCGCCGGCCTGGCGGTTCTGGCGCGGCTTCCTGTTCCGTGGCGGCTTCCGCGACGGCTGGCACGGCCTGGTCTACGCCTATGTGCGCGCCAACTACGTGCGCCAGAAGACCATCATGCTGTGGATGCTGGGCAACGGCCAGGCCGTGGCTGACCCGCCGAACCCCTGATCGCCCGGCCCTGTGCGGGGCGCCGCTGGATCACGTCCCGCTGATTGCCCGGTGGCGCGCGCCCTCGACGATCGACAGGCCGGTCAGCAGGCCGACCAGGGTCACGTAGAAACTGGCGGTCATCTGGTGCGCGAACATCGACTGGGTCAGGCCGCACAGTGCGTAGGTGATCACCAGCATGATGCCGGCGGCGGCCGGGCCCCGGAAGGTCGATCGTCCGCTGCGGCGATGCAGGCGCACGAACAGCCAGAGCGGGATGCCATACACCGCCAGCAACAGCAGCAGGCCAGGTGCGCCCTGGGTCGCTGCCCATTCGGCGACATCGTTGTGTGCATGCCCCAGGTGGCAACGCAACTCTTCCGGGTTCTCGCGGCAGACCGGCACGCGCAGCATCGCGCTGTCGAAATGACCGATGCCCACCCCCACCAGCGGATGGTCGAGGAAGGTCTGCCAGGCCACCTGCAGGCGCTCCACGCGGGCCCCGGCGGACGAGTCGCTGTCGCCCAGTTCCATCCGCTGCACGTCGCTGTGCAGCTCGCTCAGGCGGACCTGGTGGCGCAGTTCCGGTACCGACAGCAGCAGGGTCGCACCGATCGCCAGCATGCCGGCCAGTACCGACAGGCGCGCCGCGCCGGTGCGCCAGCGCAGGCTCAGCGCAAGCACCACCAGCAGTGCCAGCAGGGCGGCAAACACACCGCGGCTGCCAGTCAGCACGATGGTGCCGCAGCCAGCGGCCATGCCAAGGATCACCAGCGACCAGCGCCGCGACGGGCGGCAGAACACCAGCAGCACCATCAGCACCATCACGATGTCGGCCAGCACGATGGCGTTGGTGAACAGGTCCGCGCGCGGGGCGCCGTCCAGCACCTGCCACAGCGACATCACGAAGGTGGCGAGCAGGCCGGTCAACGCGCCATACCAGAGCCAGCGCAGGTTGGGACGCAGCGCGCACACCCACAGCGCGATCCACGGAATCACCACGAACCGCGATCGGTTGTCGACGTCACGCAGGCCCTGCTCGAACAGCAGCACCGACAGCAGGCCGAGCGCCAGCACCGCCAGCATCAGCCAGGCCAGCACTTTCACCGGTTGGCCCGCCATGCCGCGCGCGCGCCACAGCAGCTCCGGCGCCAGCAGGGTGCTGAGCAGCAGCAGCAGGCCGTACGGCAACAGGTTGATCGGCACGGTCAGCACCAGGGCCGGCAGGCAGAACAGGCCCAGCTGGGCCAGGCCGTGGGCCACCCCGTGACGCCCGCCGGCGGGAACGCCCAGCGGATCGCCGGCCATGAGGTTCAGGTTGTCCGGTGAAGCTGGCACGTCGGGAAGTATCGCTGCAATCGGCTGGAAGAACGGGAACGGCCGATGCAGGCCATCCCGGCCTGCTGTTTTACTGCCTTTGGCCACGCTTGGGCAGACTGGACAAGCAGGAAGGGGGCGGGCTAGTCATGTTCCTGCAGACGCCGTTCACGTTCCCGCTCCTCTGCGGTGACCACGCAGGGCACCTTCACCGCCGCTGCCGGCACCAGCCACCAGCGCCGGCGGTTGGCCACGCCAGCCAGTTCGGAGCGGTTGCGGTCGATGCACGACAGCATCGCGTATTCATGGACCAGCAGCCAACGGCGATCGGGCGCCAGCCGCTGCCAGCGCGTGGCCGCCAGGAGCTGCTCGTCCCAATCGGTCTCGAAACCGAAGGTCGCCGCAGGGCGATCGGCCAGCAGCAGATGCTGTTCCTTCCAGGCCACCAGTCCCAGCTCGGCATCGGGGGCCAGGCGCGCGCCGACCGTGCGCATCAGGCCGCGGGCGGAACTGGAATCGTTCAGCAACGGGTAGCCGACCAGGCTGTACAGCACCCAGACCATCGCCAGGGTCGATACCAGCGCATGCTGCCGGCGGCGGCCACAGGCCAGCAGGCTCAGGCCGCCCCACAGGCCCATCGCCAGGATCGTCCAGGCCAGTGCATTGACGGCCCCGGGCGCCAGCCCGCGGCTATGGGTCAGGCGCAGCTCGAAGGCCGGGTCGCCCACCACCGCCATCGCGCCGGCCACGGCCAGGCCCAGTGACAGCAGGCCGGTGAACAGCCCCACCACGGCCTGCACATCGCGCCGCTTCAGCAGCCCCGGCAGCAACGGCGCCAGCGCCAGGCAGAACATCGGCAGCGCCGGCAGGATGTAGACATCGCGCTTGCCATCGGGGATCGAGAAGAACAGCACCACCATCAGCCACCAGGCCAGCGGCAGCAGATAGCGCGCGTCGCGGCGGCGCAGCCGGCGGCGCCAGGCCGGAATCGCCCAGGGCAGCGCCAGGAAGGCCGGGACCCACATCAGCGGCATCGTCGCCAGGAAGTACCAGCCGGGCTGGTGGTGGTCCCACGAATGCGTATAGCGCCGCGCCGTCTGCTGGAACAGGATGTCGTCCATGTACGCGCGGTATTCGTCCGAGCCGGTGGCAAAGCCGGCCAGCAGCATCGGCGCCAGCCACAGCGATACCGCCAGCAGGAACGCCAGCGGCGCCAGCCAGAAGCGCACGTCGCGCGCATGCAGGCTTACCCGGGGCCACTGCAGCGCCGCGGCGATCGCCGCTGGCACGATCATCAGCAGCGCCAGCATGCCCACGCCCTTGGTGATCACGCCGATGCCGGCGAAGAACCAGCCCAGCCACCACCAGCGCCACGCCGGCCCCAGCAGCAGGTGGCGCAGCAGGCCATAGTTGGCCAGGGTGATGAACAGCAGCAGCAGGGGATCGATCTGCGCCTTCTTCGCCTGGAAGGTGAACTGCAGCGCGAACAGCAGCGCCCAGCCGGCATACAGCCCCACCCGCCGCGTCCACAGGCGCCGGCCCAGATCGACCACGCACCACAGCGTGCCCAGCGCCGCCAGCAGCGACGGCAGCAGGAACGCCACGCGCCACTGCCCGACCAGCCCGTACAGCGTGGCCTGCCACCACATCAGCATCGGCGGCTTGTCCGAGTACAGCTCGGTGCCGCGGTGCGGGAACAGCCAGTGGCCGCTGTCGATCATCTGCTTGGCCACCAGCGCGAAGCGCGGTTCGTCCGATGGCCACGGATCACGAAGGCCCAGCCCGGCCCCCAGCACCAGCAGGGCCATCACCACCAACAACCACGTCTCGCGCGATGCGCGGGATCTCAGCATGGGACTCGCAACGTCAGCAGGGTCAGGCTGTTTTTAGCAGACGCGCGTAAAAGAATCCGTCAGCATCGCTGTCACCGGGCAGTCGCTGGCGCGCAATGCCCTCGCAGTCCAGGCCGAATCTGTCATCCAGCGGCTCTGCCACCGCGTCCGGATGCCATTTCAGGAAGGCCCTTACCTGATCGATGTTCTCGGCACGCAGGATCGAGCAGGTGGCGTACAGCAGCACGCCGCCCGGGCGCAGCATCGACCAGCAGGCCTCCAGCAGGCGGGCCTGCACGCCGACCAGCGCATCGATGTCCTCGGCGCGGCGATGGAACATCACGTCCGGCTGGCGACGGATCACGCCGGTGGCCGAACACGGAGCATCCAGCAGGATCGCGTCGAACGGCGTGCCATCCCACCAGGCACCGGGGTCGCTTGCATCGGCCACCCGGATCTGCGCGCCCTCGCCCACGCCGGTGCGGGTGTAGGTGTCGCGCGCACGCGCGAGTCGGCGCGCGTCGATATCCAGCGCCAGCAGGCGCAGGCCCGGGTCACGTTCCAGCAGGTGCGCCGACTTGCCACCGGGCGCCGCGCAGGCATCCAGCACGCGGGCGCCGGCCGCCGGCGCCAGTGCGTCGGCGGCACATTGCGCCGACAGGTCCTGCACCGACAACGCACCGTCCGCGAATCCCGGCAGCTGGTTCACCGCGATGGGCGCCGCCAGGCGCAGCGCGTCGGCGCTGAGCGGGCTGGCTTCGGCGGCAATGCCGGCCTCGGCCAGCGTGGCCAGCGCCTTGTCACGCCCCCCCTGCTGGCGGTTGGCACGCAGCCACAGCGGCGCCGGCTGCAGGCTGGCAGCAAAGATCGCCTCGGCCTGCGCCGGCCAGTCACGCTCGATGGCATCGGCCAACCACGCCGGGAAGGCGTCACGCGCAGGCTGCTCCGGGAAACCCTCGCGCTGCGCGCGGCGCAGGATCGCGTTGACCAGCCCGGCCTGGCGCTCACGGCCCAGCGCGCGGGCGGCGTCGACCGTGGCCGACAGGGCCGCATGCGCCGGCAGTTCCAGCACGTCCAGCTGCGCGAAGCCCACCATCAGCAGCGTGCGCAGGTCGGCGTCGCGCGCCGACAGCGGCTTCTGCATCCACGACTGCAGGGCCGCGTCATAGGTACTGCGGCGGCGCAGGACCGCAAAGCACAGTGCTTCCAGCAGGGCGCGATCGCGGCTGTCGGCCAGCTTGGGCAGGGCCCAGGCCAGTTCCGCCTTCAGCGAGCGGCCACGGGTGAACACCTGCGCCAGTACGCGTGCGGCCAGCATGCGGGTGGCCGCGCCCGGCGCCGCCTTGGCGACGGAGAAATCATTCTGCTTCGACACCGCTTATGCCCCCACGTGCAGGTCGCGGCGTGCATTGAGGTAGTCGGCGGCGGTGATCGCCTTGCCGCCTTCGCGCTGCAGCGTGCGCAGGCGCAGCACGCCCTGGCCGCAGGCAATGTCGATGCCGTCGCGGCTGGCCGCCAGCACGGTACCCGGCGCCTGGCCATGGGCCACGTCCAGCGCCACCGCGCCATGGATGCGCAGGCGCTCGCCGGCCAGCGTGGCCTCGGCGATCGGCCACGGGTTGAAGGCACGCACGGTGCGCGCCAGCGCGTGGGCGTCCTGCGCCCAGTCCAGCCGGGCCTCGGCCTTGTCCAGCTTGTGCGCGTAGGTCACGCCCTGCTCCGGCTGCGGCCGCGCGATCGGCTTGATGCCGGCACGCAGCAGGCCCAGGCCATCAGACAGCACCTGTGCACCCAGTTCGGCCAGCTTGTCATGCAGCTGGCCACCGGTATCGGTCGCCGCGATCGGCAACGGCTGGTGCAGCAGCACCGGGCCGGTGTCGAGCCCTGCCTCCATCTGCATCAGGCATACGCCGGTCGTGGGGTCACCGGCCTGGATCGCGCGCTGGATCGGCGCGGCACCACGCCAGCGCGGCAGCAACGACGCATGCACGTTCCAGCAGCCGTGGGTCGGGATCGCCAGCACGGCCCTGGGCAGGATCAGGCCGTAGGCGACCACCACCATCAGGTCCGGCTGCAGGTCACGCAGCTGCTGCTGGGCAGCCGGGTCCTTCAGCGATTCGGGCTGGTAGACCGGAATGCCGCGGGCCACGGCCTCGAGCTTGACCGGCGACGGCGCCAGGCCACGGCCACGGCCGGCCGGGCGGTCAGGCTGGGTATAGACGGCCACGACCTCGTGGTGGCGCGCCGCAGCGCGCAGCGACGACACCGCGAATTCCGGCGTACCGGCAAAGACAATCCTCATGGCTACCCCACTTGCAGGATGGATTCGTGCAGGAAAGAAAACGGCGCCGTCGGCCGGCGCCGTAGAGCCCGCGCGCGTCGCGCAGGCACGGGCCACCCGAAGGGCGGCCCGGATCGGCGATCACGCCACGTGCTTGCGCTGCTTGGCCAGCTTCTTGCGCACCATCTCGCGCTTGAGCGGCGACAGATAGTCGATGAACAGCTTGCCGTCCAGGTGGTCCATCTCGTGCTGGATGCAGGTCGCCAGGACTTCACCCGCCTCCAGCTGCTGTTCCTGGCCGTTGCGGTCCAGGTACTTCACGGTGATGGTGTCGGCACGGGTCACGTCGGCGAAGATGCCCGGCACCGACAGGCAGCCTTCCTGGTACACCCGGCCCCCTTCCTTGGCGACGATTTCCGGGTTGATGAACACATGCGGTTCATTCTTTTCTTCGCTGACGTCGATGACCATGAAGCGCTTGTGCACGTCCACCTGGGTGGCGGCCAGGCCGATGCCGGGCGCGTCGTACATGGTCTGGAACATGTTGTCGATCAGTTCCTGGAAGGCCGGCGTGGTGACTTCGGCGGCTTCGATCAACGCAGCCTTGGTACGCAGGCGCGGATCGGGGAACTCGAGAATGGGGAGAAGGGCCATGGCTGTTTCCGGGTAGGGGGCCGGCACGCCGGCATACGTCGCAGATTCTAGCTCCAACGCTTGCCTTGCGCCCCGGTTTCTGGACTATAGTGCGTGGACCTGTTGGGGAATCAGGGCTTCACACCTATGTTGCTTCGTTTTCGTACGGTCGTCGCCGCGGCGATGCTGACCGTGGCTGCCTATGCTACCGCCGTGGAAGTGAATGGCGGGCACCCGGACACCTATGTGGTCCGAAAAGGGGATACGTTGTGGGATATCGCCGCGCGTTTCCTGCAGAAGCCTTGGCTGTGGCCGGAGATCTGGCAGGCCAATCCGCAGATCGCCAACCCGCACCTGATCTATCCCGGTGACGTGCTGAGCCTGGCCTACCTGGACCGGGTGACCGTGTCCCAGGCCGGTCCGCGCCAGGAGGCCCCAATCGACGCCATTCCGCTGGCCCAGGTCGAGCCGTTCCTGAAGCAGCTGAGCGTCGTCGACAGCATCAAGCAGCTGCCCTACGTGGTCGGCCTGGAGGACAGCCGCCTGCGCGCTGCGGGCGGTGACACCGTCTACGTGCGCCTGGCCGATGCCCAGGTGGGCCAGCGCTGGGCCGTGGTACGCCCGACCGTGCGCTACGCCCAGCCCAAGCCGACCGAGGACCTGACCGCCAATGGCGACGTCACCCCGGGCAGCGGCAACCTGTGGAAGGCCTACAACGCGCCCAACGCGCGCCGTGGCGTGCTCGGCTACGAGCTGGCCCAGGTCGCCACCGGCACCATCACCCGGATCGCCGGCGGCCAGGTCGAGGCCTCCACGCTGGTGCTGGACAAGAACGTCGGCGGCCGCGAAGTGCGCGCCGGCGACCGCCTGGTGCCGATCGAGGCGCGGCCGTACGACCTGCAGTTCGTGCCCCACGTGCCCGCTGCCGGCGTCGAGGGCGTGGACGTGCGCGTGCTGGCCGTCACCGACATGTTCAACGCCGGTGGCCCGCGCGACGTGATCGCGATCTCGGCCGGCCGGGCCCAGGGCGTGGACAACGGCACCGTGTTCTCGCTGTGGCGCCCGGGCCGCCATGTGGCGCACCGCATGAAGTACCCGACCTCCTCGCGCATGGACGATTCGCTCAGCACCGGCGCCGGCCGGGTCTCGCTGCCGGACGAATATGCCGCGCATGCGATGGTGTTCCGTACCTTCGACAACGTCAGCTATGCGCTGGTGATGCAGGGCGTGAAGCCGGTGCAGGTGGGTTACAACGCGCTGCACCCGGACGCCAAGTAGAGTCGGCTGCTTTTCGTCCAGATGCGCGAAAACGCCCGCGCTGCGCGCGATGCTCGACTGACAGTCGACCCTGCAGGGCGCTCCGGCAAACCCTGACGGTCACATGCGAAGGCGCCCTAGGGCGCCTTCGTTGTATCCGGCCGATAGTAGGGGATGACCACGCATGCATATGAGGCGCTGCTGCGCCTGTTGATGGCGGGAGGCGCACTGGCGCCACGACGGGCCCTGCTGCAGGCCGCGGGCGATGCGCAGGCCGCCATCGCGCAGGGCAGCGCGAACTGGCGCGCGCACGGCTGCACGCCGGAGCAATGCGCCGCACTGGAACGTCCTGACCGCCGGGCCTGGACAGCCACCCTGCGCTGGCTGGAACAGGACAACCATGACCTGCTGCCCTGCACCGATCCGGCCTTTCCGCCATCGCTGCTGGAGGTGCCCAACCCGCCGCTGGCGCTGTTCGTCGCCGGTGATCCCTGCCTGGCCTGGCGCCCCTCGGTGGCGCTGGTCGGCAGCCGTTCCCCCACCCCGGGCGGGCGCGCACTGGCCGCGCGTTTTGCGGGCTGTTTCGTCGAGGCCGGCCTGGCCGTGACCAGTGGCCTGGCCGCAGGCATCGATGCGGCCGCGCACCAGGCCACGCTGGACGCCGGTGGCTGCACCGTGGCGGTGATCGGCACCGGCCCTGACCGCGCCTATCCGGACAGCCACGCCCGGCTGCAGGCGCGCATCGCCGCCGAAGGCGCGGTGCTCAGCGAATACCTGCCCGGCACGGCCGCCCGCCCCGGCCACTTTCCCGCACGCAACCGGCTGGTGGCCGGGCTGGCGCTGGCGACCGTGGTGGTCGAGGCCGCCCAGCGCTCGGGTGCGCTGATCACCGCGCGGCTGGCCGCCGAGGCAGGCCGCGAGGTCTGCGCACTGCCCGGATCGGTGCTGAACCCGTGCGCGGCGGGCTGCCACCGCCTGATCCGTGAGGGCGCCGCGCTGGTCGAGCGCCCCGAGGACGTCCTGGAACTGCTGGCGCCCGCCCTCCGCCAGCAGCTGCCGGGCTTGCAATCGCGCCTGGCCACCCCCACTGAACAGGCACCGCCGGCGCTCCTGCCGGCGCGCTGGGCCGACGACCCTGACTACCAGTGCTTGTGGCGGGCGCTGGACCACAACCCAAGCGGTATGGATTCACTGATCACGCGTTGTGGATTGACGGCGTCACAGGTGTCCTCCATGCTGCTGGCCATGGAACTGGCGGGAATCGTGGTGTGCGTACACGGCCGCTACTGTCGAACTCCCTAGTTTCTTCACCTCCACAGCGTCGCGCGACGCAGGCCGAGGGGCAATGAAAGAGAGCATCCTGGATGTACTGCTGTACCTGTTTGAACACTATTTCAGCGAAGATGCGGACCTGATCCGTGACCGCGATTCGCTCCAGAACGGCCTGATCCAGGCCGGTTTCAGCCCCACCGAGATCAACAAGGCGTTCGACTGGCTCGATGCCCTGGCCGCGCAGCGACCGAGCGTGGCCCAGGCGCGGGTCGATGGTCCCGTGCGCATCTACCACGGGCCCGAGCTGGACAAGCTGGACGTGGAATGCCGTGGCTTCCTGCTGTACCTGGAGCAGCACGGCATCCTCGACGCCGACCAGCGCGAGCTGGTACTGGACCGGGCAATGGCCCTGGACCAGGACGAACTGGACCTGGACGACCTGAAGTGGGTCGTGCTGATGGTGCTGTTCAACCAGCCCGGCTCCGAAGCGGCCTATGCCTGGATGGAAACGCAGATGTTCATGGACGAGCCAGAACCCCTGCACTGACCGTACACTTGGGGGCATAGCGCATTCAGGAGCGTCCCCGTGAGCGAGTGGTTCCATGCAGAAGGCAACCGGCAGCAAGGCCCGCTGCCGGCGGAACAGTTGGTCGAGCTGTTCCGCAGCAACCAGATCTCCCTGGACACATTGGTGTGGCGTGACGGCCTGCCGCAATGGCAGCCGTTGCGCACTGTGGTCGATGAGCTGGGCCTGATCGTGCCGGCGCTGGACGTGGCCGCACCGGTCGCCGAGCCCGAGCCTGAACCGGCCGTACCCCCGCCGCCGCAGCCGCCGGTGCTGCCGCCTTCCACGCCCTATGCCACCCCGGCCCCGGCCGGCGTCCTGCCGCCCCCGAAAAAGAAGCTTTCCGGCTGCGCCCTGACCGCGATCATCGGCGGCGGGCTGCTGCTGGTACTGGTGCCGATCGTGGCCATCCTCGCGGCGATCGCACTGCCTGCCTACAACGACTACACCGTGCGCGCCAAGGTCGCCACGGCGGTCAATGCCCTGCAGCCACTGAAGGACCAGGTGCAGCATTTCGCCGATGATGAAGGCCGCTGCCCGGGTGCCAACGACGCCGGTTTCCCGGCCCCGGGTGACTTCACCCAGGCCGGCCTGTCGGCGGTGAACATCGGCCGCTTCAACAATGGCCACTGTGGCATCGAAGCCACGCTGGCCGTGCCCGGCAAGAGCCTCGATGGCGACCTGCTGTGGCTGGAATACGACCGCGACAGCGGCCGCTGGCAATGCAGCGGCGAGAGCGACGACAAGTACCTGCCGCCGTCGTGCCGCGGCTGAACCCCGCGCACGGCTGCACCTCCAAGGACGACCCAACAGGGAACATGCAATGACTGAGTGGTACTACGCCGAAGGACAGCAACGCCAGGGCCCGCTGCCGGTCCAGGAGATCCGCCAGCGCTTCCAGCGCGGCCAACTGAACCTGGACACCCTGGTCTGGCGCGAAGGCATGGCCCAGTGGGCGGCCTTGCGCCAGGTGGTCGATGAGCTCGGCCTGCAGACGCTCGCCGACGCCAGCACGGCCACCGCCAGTGGCGGCTTCGACCTGCGCGGCGACTACGCCGCCATCGACAACGGCACTGCACCGCTGCCGGGCACCGGCGCGCTCAGCAGCTCGCCCTACAGCGCCCCGGGCACCGCCGCTGCCGGTGGCCCGCAGCCGGTGGTGGGCGGGGAAGTGGTCTACGCCGGTTTCTGGAAGCGGGTGGCGGCCTACATGATCGACTACTTCGTGCTGGCCGTGCCGGGCGGCATCATCGGCGCCATCATCGGCGTGGTGCTCGGCGCCAGCATGGGCGCGGTGGGCAGCGGCGAAAGCTCCATCGAGATCGTCGCGCAGCTGGCCAGCGCCCTGATCAACCTGGTGATCGGCGTGGCCTACTACACCTGGTTCCATTCCTCGCAGGGCGGCGCCACGCTGGGCAAGATGGCGGTCGGCATCAAGGTCGTGCGCAGCAACGGCGAACGCCTGACCAGAGGCCGCGCCTTCGGTCGCTACTGGGCCATGCTGCTGAGCAGCTTCACCCTCGGCATCGGCTTCCTGATGGCAGCCTTCACCGAGCGCAAGCAGGGCCTGCACGACATGATCTGCGACACCCTGGTGGTCGACCGCTGGGCCTACACCGACCAGCCGCACCTGCAGCGCCGCGAGCTGGGCACGGTCACCATCGTGATCCTGGTGCTGACCGGCCTGCTGATGCTTGCGGGCCTGGCGCTGCTGGTCGCCGCGGTCGGCTTCATCGCCAAGATGGCCTCCTGAACGGCCATCCTCACGCCTGGCTGCTTGACAGCGGCTGGCCGGGCGTGATTCCTCTAATAAGGTGAAACCTGAACGCCCGGCACACTACCGGGCGTTCAGCGTATTGATTTGTCCGTGGCCGCTTCACTAATGCGGCCGTTTGCTCCACCCTAGCGGCCCCTCCCCTGCGGCTCGCCCCACAGACACTGCTGCCATGCCCAAGCACCTGCTCATCGTTGAATCGCCGGCCAAGGCCAAGACGATCAACAAATACCTCGGCAAGGACTACACCGTCCTGGCCTCGTATGGGCATGTGCGTGACCTGATTCCGAAGGAAGGCGCGGTCGACCCGGACAACGGGTTCGCCATGCACTACGACGTGATCGACAAGAATGAAAAGCATGTCGATGCGATTGCCAAGGCCGCCAAGGGCGCCGACGACATCCTGCTGGCGACCGACCCGGATCGCGAGGGTGAAGCGATCAGCTGGCATATCGCCGAGATCCTGAAGGAACGCGGGCTGGTCAAGGACAAGCCGATGCAGCGCGTGGTGTTCACCGAGATCACCCCGCGCGCGATCAAGGAAGCGATCAGCCAGCCGCGCGCGATCGCCAGCGACCTGGTCGATGCCCAGCAGGCGCGCCGCGCGCTGGACTACCTGGTCGGTTTCAACCTGTCGCCGGTCCTGTGGCGCAAGGTCCAGCGCGGCCTGTCCGCCGGCCGCGTGCAGAGCCCGGCGCTGCGCATGATCGTCGAGCGCGAGGAAGAGATCGAAGCGTTCATCGCCCGCGAATACTGGTCGATCGCCGCCGAGTGCGCCCACCCGTCGCAGCACTTCAACGCCAAGCTGGTCAAGCTGGACGGGCAGAAATTCGAGCAGTTCACCATCACCGACGGCGATACCGCCGAAGCCGCCCGCCTGCGCATCCAGCAGGCCGCGCAGGGCTCGCTGCATGTCACCGACGTGGCCAGCAAGGAGCGCAAGCGCCGCCCGGCGCCGCCGTTCACCACCTCCACCCTGCAGCAGGAAGCTTCGCGCAAGCTCGGCTTCACCACCCGCAAGACCATGCAGGTGGCGCAGAAGCTGTACGAAGGCGTGGCGATCGGTGACGAAGGCACCGTCGGCCTGATCTCGTACATGCGTACCGACTCGGTGAACCTGTCGCAGGACGCGCTGGCTGAAATCCGCGACGTGATCGCCCGTGATTACGGTATCGCCTCGCTGCCGGACCAGCCCAACACCTACCAGACCAAGTCGAAGAACGCCCAGGAAGCGCACGAAGCGGTGCGCCCGACATCGGCCCTGCGCACCCCGGCCCAGGTGGCGCGCTTCCTGACCGACGACGAGCGCCGCCTGTACGAACTGATCTGGAAGCGCGCCGTCGCCTGCCAGATGATCCCGGCCACGCTCAATACCGTCAGCGTCGACCTGTCCGCTGGCAGCGAGCACGTGTTCCGTGCCAGCGGCACCACGGTGGTGGTGCCCGGTTTCCTGGCCGTGTACGAGGAAGGCAAGGACAGCAAGAGCGCCGAGGACGAGGACGAGGGCCGCAAGCTGCCGGCGATGAAGCCCGGTGACCGCGTGCCGCTGGAACGCATCCAGGCCGAGCAGCATTTCACCCAGCCGCCGCCGCGCTACACCGAAGCGGCGCTGGTGAAGGCGCTGGAAGAGTACGGCATCGGCCGTCCGTCGACCTACGCGTCGATCATCCAGACCCTGCTGTTCCGCAAGTACGTGGAAATGGAAGGCCGCAGCTTCCGTCCGTCCGACGTCGGCCGCGCGGTGTCCAAGTTCCTGTCCAGCCACTTCACCCAGTACGTGGACTACGACTTCACCGCCAAGCTTGAAGACGAACTCGACGCCGTCTCGCGTGGCGAAGAAGAGTGGATCCCGCTGATGGCCCGCTTCTGGGAGCCGTTCAAGGAGCTGGTGGAAGACAAGAAGGAATCGGTGGACCGCGCCGAGGCCAGTGGCGCGCGCGAGCTCGGCACCGACCCGAAGACCGGCAAGCCGGTCAGCGTGCGGCTGGGCCGCTTCGGGCCCTACGCGGCCATCGGCAGCACGGCGGAGGACGCCGAGGAAAAGCCCAAGTTCGCCTCGCTGCGCCCGGGCCAGTCGATGCACACCATCTCGCTGGAAGACGCGCTGGAACTGTTCCTGATGCCGCGTGCGCTGGGCGAGGACAATGGCGAGCCGGTCAGCGTCGGCATCGGCCGCTTCGGTCCGTTCGCCAAGCGCGGCAGCACCTACGCCTCGCTGAAGAAGGAAGATGACCCGTACACCATCGACCTGGCCCGCGCTGTATTCCTGATCGAAGAGAAGGAAGAGATCGCGCGCAACCGGATCATCAAGGAGTTCGAAGGCAGCGACATCCAGGTGCTGAACGGCCGCTTCGGCCCGTACATCAGCGACGGCAGGATGAACGGCAAGATCCCCAAGGATCGCGAGCCGGCATCGCTGACCCTGGCCGAAGTGCAGCAGCTGATGGAAGAAACCGGCAAGCCGGTACGCAAGGGCTTCGGTGCCAAGAAGGCCGCTGCGAAGAAGGCCCCGGCCAAGAAGGCGGCGGTGAAGAAGGAAGCGGTGCCGAAGAAGGCCGCGGCCAAGAAGGCAGTAAAGAAGGCGGCCGCAAAGAAGGCGCCGGCGAAGAAGGCCGTCAAGAAGGCGGTCAAGAAGGCCGCGAAGTAACCCCACGCCATGCGTGGATGCTGTGTCACGCCATGCGTGGATGAGGGGTAGTGCCGGCCGCTGGCCGGCAACCCCAGAAGCATCAGACGCCGGCCAGCGGCCGGCACTACCCGGTGCCAGGGTCCACCCCTTCTGCACGCCGCAGGAGGATAATGAAGGCCCACGTCGGGCCGGTCGCCGCCATGAAAGAACTCACCCTGGACTCCGCTGTCGCCACGCTCCGCGCCGGTGGCGTGATCGCCTATCCGACCGAAGCGGTCTGGGGCCTGGGCTGCGACCCCTCGCATGAGGCGGCGGTGCACATGGTGCTGCGGCTGAAGCAGCGCCCGATCGAGAAGGGCATGATCCTGGTGGCCGCCGACCTGTCGCAGCTGGAAGGCTGGGTGCGCCTGCAGGCACTGCCCGACGCCCGCCAGCGCGCGGTCCTGGCCAGCTGGCCGGGGGCCAACACCTGGATCCTGCCGACCGGTCCGCGCGCCAAGCCCTGGGTTACCGGTGAGCACAGCGGCATCGCCGTGCGCATCAGTGCCCACCCGCTGGTGGCTGCACTGTGCCGCGCCTGGGGCGGTCCTCTGGTCTCCACCAGCGCCAACCTGGCCGGAGAGCCGCCGGCCCGCAGCCGTGCCGAACTTGATCCGCGCCTGCTGCGCCTGCTCGATGGCCTGCTCGACGGCGAAACCGGCGGCCTGGCCCAGCCGACCCCCATCCGCGACGCGCTCAGCGGCAACGTGCTGCGCTCCTGAGCGGGCGATTGCACTGCCGCGCACAATCGCGCACCCTGCCGCCATGAACCTGCCGCGCACCGCCCTGGGCCTGTGCCTGCTGCTGTCATCGACCGCACTGGCCGCCGAGGACGTGCGCGTGTACCGCTGTGTCGCCAGCAATGGCGCCGTCGCCCTGCAGGACAGGCCGTGCAGCAGCGGCCGGCAGGAAGTCCGCGACCTGCAGCGGCCCCGTGATCCCGCGCCGCGGGTGGTGCGCAGTGACGCCCCTCCCGCAGCGCCCAGCGAGGCTCCGGCGATGCGCGATCGCGAAGTCCGCCACGTCTACATCCAGCCGCCACAGCCGTTGTACGAGTGCGTGAGCGATGACGGTCGCCGCTACACCAGCGACAGCAACGAGGGCAATCCGCGCTGGGTCCCATTGTGGACCAGCGTGTGGCTCCCGCACGGGCATCACGGCGCGGTCCATCCCGGTCCACGCCCGGGCTTCGGCACGCCGGTCGGTGCGCCGATCGGTGAAGGCGCCGGCTACCGGCCGCCTGCGGTGGGCGTCGGCGTGCAGGTGCCGGCCGGCAGCGTGCTGGTCCGTGACAGCTGCCATGCGCTGCCGCCGCAGGAAGTCTGCGCGCGCCTGCGTGACCGCCGCTGGGAACTGGATCGCCGCTACAACAGCGCGCTGCAGAGCGAGCGCACGGACATCAGCAACGAACAGCGTGGCATCGACGCGCGCCTGTCGCGGGACTGCGAACGCTGAGCGCGATGCCTGCCGGGGCATGTACGCTGTGCGCATGAAGAATCCGATCTGGCTGGCCCTGGGCCTGTTCGCCGGCAACGCGTTGGCCGACGACGGGGTGATCTACCGCTGTACCTCCAGCAGCAGCGATGTGCCCACCCTGCAACGCACGCCCTGCCCGACCGGCAGCAAGCAGCAGGTGGTGCGGGTGCCGGCCAGTGCTCCGCCGGCGCCGGCCTCAGCGGCACCCGTGCCGGCCGCGCCCGAACCGACCGCGGCCACTGCGCCGTCCGTTCCCGCACCCGCACCTCGCCGCGCCGGTGAAGGGCGCACGATCATGGAAGCCGGCATGGTCGAACGCGAAGGCGGCGATCTGATACTCGACAGTGCAGCGCTGCCGCGCCAGGCCGATGCCGCGCCAGACAGCCATGCGCCGCCGAAGCCGCCGCTGCCACCGATCTTCCAGTGCACCGACAGCCAGGGCGGCGGCTACCTGCACGAGTACGAAGCCGCCCCCGGACGCTGCGAACTGATGACCGTACAGGGCCTGGGCGGCGCCACGCCGGTCAACGCCGCCGGCTGCGAGGTGGTGCGCGACCGCTGCGAGGCGCTGCCGGAAGCGCAGCGCTGCAGCAGTTGGCAGCAACGCTTCCGCGATGCGCGGGGGCGTGAGCGGTTCGCCTCGCCGGAAAACCGCGACACGGCACGCGGCGAGCGCGAACGACTGCAGGGTGTGCTGGAGGCCAGCAACTGCCGGGTACCGGGGTGACCGCCATCCTGTGGTTGCCGGCCAGCGGCCGGCACTACCTTTTGGAAGATCAGAACCCGTAGCGCAGGAAGCCGCCATCCACTGCGATGCACTCGCCGGTGACGTAGCTGGCCGCCGGCAGGCACAGGAAGCCGACGGCGGCGGCCACTTCCTCCGGCTCGCCGATACGGCGCATCGGCGTACGGTTGATCACTTCCTCGTAGTAGTCCGGGTCCGACAACGGGCCGGAGGTGCGCCGGGTGCGGATGTACCAGGGCGCCACCGCGTTGACCCGGATGCCGTCCTCGGCCCATTCGACGGCCAGGTTGCGGGTCATCTGGTGCATCGCCGCCTTGCTCATGCCGTAGACCACGCCACTGCGCACATGGGTCAGGCCGGAAACGCTGCCGACATTGACAATCGACGACGACGCGTGCCGGGCCAGCAGCGGGTGCGCGTAGCGCGACAGCTCGAAGGCCGAGAACAGGTTGGTCTCGAAGATCTGGCGCCATTCGTCCTCGGAATACTCCGTGGCCGCCTTGGTGACGTTGCCACCGGCGTTGTTGACCAGGATGTGCAGGCCATCGCTGTGGTCTTCCACCCAGTCCAGGATCTGCCGGCGGTCTTCGTCATCGGAGACATCGGCGGCCAGCGCGTGGACCTGCATCTGCGGATATACGTCCAGCAACTCGTCGCGCGCGGTCTCCAGCATGTCGATATCGCGGCCGACGATCATCAGGTCGGCACCGAACCCGGCCAGTTCATGCGCGATGGCCAGGCCGATGCCGGCACTGGCGCCGGTGATCAGGGCGGTCTGGCCGTCCAGGCGCCACCGTTGCTGGGTCATGTGTCCTCCGGGGCCGGGCCCACTGTGTTCCGATGCCACAAGGATACGCGCTCACGGCAGCCGCCTGCGGTAGATGCGACACTGCGCGCACGCCCATCACGGAGTGCCGCCATGCGCATCCTGATCCTGTCCACATCCCTGCTGGCCACCGTGCTGCTGTCGGCCTGCCAGCGCCCGCCCACGCCGAACCCGGAGAAGCCGCCGGAACCGCAGGCCATGGCACGCGCGATCCAGCAGCCGCTGGACCGTGCCAAGGGCGTGCAGAAGACCGTCGATGACGCCGCTGCGAGCGAGCGCAAGGCCGAGGCTGACGCGACGCAGTGACCTGTCGGGTCAGAGCCCTATGCGCTGCAGAGGGGTCCGGCCCCATCAACGAAAAACGCCCGGCCTGAGCCGGGCGTTTTCATTCACTACTGCTGCCGATCAGAACCCGCAGAAGCAGTACGCCAGCGCCTTCACCGGTGCACCGTTGCCCTTCTCGCGGGCGGCATTCTCGACGAAGCGCAGCTGCGTATCCACGTCCGGCATCGTGCGGGCCAGCATCATCCGCGCCACGCCCGAATCGGCCAGCATCCACGCACCGGCCCGGCTGCCGGCGAACCCGCTGACGAACTGCGCGAACGGCGTGGCCGCCTTCTCGATGTAGCGCACGCGATAGGCATCGGCCTTGCCGAGCTTGGCGCGGCTGGCCGCGTCGGCCACCGCATCCTTCAGGCCACCGAAGGCATCGACCAGGCCGCGTTCCTTGGCCTGTGCACCGCTCCACACGCGGCCGCGGGCGACCTCGTCCACCGCCTCGACCGGCTTCTTGCGGGCGTCGGCGACACGGCCGGTGAAGTCGGCGTAGCCCTTGTTGATCACCGTCTGGATGACCTGGCCCACCGCGGGGTCCATCGGACGGGTAACGTCGAAGGCGCCGGCGAAACGGGTGGTGCCGACACCGTCGGTGTGCACGCCGATCTTGTCCAGCGCGCGGCTGAAGTTCGGCACCATGCCGAAGATGCCGATCGAACCGGTGATGGTCGACGGATCGGCATAGATGCGATCGGCGTTCATGCTGATCCAGTAGCCACCGGAGGCGGCCAGGTCGCCCATCGACACCACCACCGGCTTGCCAGCGGCCTGCAGGGCCACCACTTCACGACGGATCTGCTCGGAGGCGAACACTTCACCACCGGGCGAATCCACCCGCAGCACCACCGACTTCACGTTCTCGTCGTCACGCGCGGCACGCAGCAGCGCCGAGGTCGACTCGCCACCGATGCGGCCGGCCGGCAGGTCACCACCGCTGATCTCGCCGGACGCCACCACCACCGCCACCTGCGGACGCGAGTCCACCGGGTTGCGACGGGCGTCGAGCAGGGCCAGGTAACGGCCGAAGTCGACGTTGCGGAAACCGCCGTCGGCATCGTCGTCGGCGACGCCGCGCTCGATCATCAGATCCTCGAATTCCTCGCGGGTCTTCAGCGCGGTCACCAGCTTCTGCTGCAGCGCGAACTTGGCCAGGTCGCCACCGGCGGCGGCAATGCCTTCCGGCAGCGTGTCGATGCCGGCGGCCAGCTGTGCCGGATCCAGGCGGCGGGCCTTGGCGATGTCGCCCAGGTAACGCTGCCAGACGTCGTTCATCCAGAACAGGTCGGCTTCCTTGGAGGCCGGTGACGCCGCGTCGAGCACGTACGGCTCGGCTGCGGACTTGTACTCGCCCACCTTGAACAGGTGTACGTCCACGCCCAGCTTGTCCTGCAGGCCGGTGCGGAAATACTGGCGGTAGCGGCCGAGGCCCTCGAGCACGACCGAGCCCATCGGGTCCAGGTAGACCTCGTCGGCCTGCGCGGCCAGCAGGTACTGCGACTGGCCCATGCTCTCGCTGTAGGCCACCAGCTGCTTGCCGGACGCGCGCAGGTCCTGCAGCGCGGCGGCCACCTCACGCAGCGAGGCGAAGCCGGACGGCTGCAGCTTGTCCAGTTCCAGCACCACGCGCTCGATCTTCTTGTCTTCCTTGGCCGACTCGATCACCCGCAGCAGGTCGCGCAGCTGGATCTCTTCGGCACCGTTGTCACCCACCGCCTTGGCCAGCGCGCGGCTGACCGGATCGGCGCTGAACTGCTCGACCAGGCGGCCCTCCGGCGCGATCACCAGCGTGGTGCGGTCCTGCAGCGACTTGCTGGCACCGGCGCCCATGCCGGCGGCGATGACGAACATCACCAGCAGCAGGAACAGCAGGCCGAAGAACACCAGGTTGAGGATCAACCGGCGGGTGAAGTTCATGACGTCCCACAGCCCGATGAAGAAACTGGCGACGGGATTGCGACGCGCCGGGGGCAGCGGGGGCACGGGTTGATTCATGGAACGCTCCGGATGGCTTCTTGCCGTGGTACCAGCATAGCCGTTGCCGCGTGATGCGGCATCGGACACAAGTCAGGGGATCGCCCGCCATGGGTGGGCAGGCGGGCGGGACGATCAGGACAGCATCGACTGGCCGATGCGCAGGCTGCTGCGGCGCAGGCGCCAGCCCATCAGGATGGCAGCGGCAGTCAGGCCGACGATCAGGCCGATCCACATGCCCTGCGGGCCCATGCCCAGCCCCAGGCCGAGCCCGGCGCCGAGCGGCATGCCCAGGCCCCAGTACGCGAACATGGCGATGAACATCGGCACGCGGGTGTCCTTCAGGCCGCGCAGCGCACCGGCCGACAGTACCTGGATGCCGTCCGGGAACTGGAAGGTGGCCGCGTACAGCAGCAGGGTCGAGGCCAGCCCGGCCACCGCCAGGTCGTTGGTGTACACGCCGACGATGGCGTCGTGGCCGAACAGCAGCACCGCCGCCGACAGCGTCTGCGTGCCCATGATGATCGCGTAACCGGCCCAGGCCGCGCGTCGCACGCCGAAGCCATCGCCACGGCCGACCGCATGGCCGACGCGCACGGTGGTGGCCTCGGCCACGCCCATCGGAATCATGAAGCACAGCTGCGCGACGTTGATCGCGATCTGGTGCGCCGCCGCTTCATTGGCACCCAGGCGACCGATCAGCAACGCGGTGACGATGAACAAGCCACCTTCCATCAGCACGGTGATGCCGATCGGCAGGCCGGTGCGCAGCAGCTCCCAGATCGCCTTCCAGCGCGGCCCTTCGAAATGCGAGAACAGCTGCAGGTGGGCAAAGCGCTTGGTGCGCCACAGATAGAGGGCAAACGCCGTGGCCTGCAGCCACATCATCACCGCCGAAGCGATGCCCAGGCCTTCCGCACCCAGTTCCGGGAAACCGAGCTTGCCGTTGGCCAGCACGTAGCCCATCGGCGCCAGCACCAGCAGGCCGCCGAAGCCGAGCAGCATGGTCGGCAACGTCCAGTGCATGCCTTCGCTCAGGTAACGCATGCAGAAGTACAGGGTCAGCGCGGGCCCGCCCCAGCGCACCGCGTGCAGGAACGCGGTCGCCCCCGGCACGATGTCCGGCGCGATGCCGAACGACGGCAGCAGCGGTGGCACCACGGTGAGGAAGGTGAACATGATCAGCCCCAGCCCCAGCGCCAGCCACAGTGCCTGGCGGAACAGCGGGCCGATCTCGCGCTCGCGGCCAGCGCCGTGCAGCTGCGACACCGAGGCGGTGAGCGAGATCAGGGTGCCGATCGGAATCAGCATCGGCAGCCACAGCAGCGCCGTACCGATGGTGACTGCGGCAAGGGTGGCCGTGGCGTGGTGGCCGGCAATCACGTTGTCGACGAAGGAGATCAGACCGGTGGACACATGGCCCAGCACGAGCGGCAGGGCGAGCAGACCGGTGGCGCCGACTTCCTTGCTGAAGCGCGGCGTGGAGGTTGCAGTAGACATAAGGTGCTTGACGCGAACTGCGGTTGCGCGCGAAGGGCACAGGCACCGGGTTGCGGGCGCCCATCTTACGCGGGCAGCGCGTGCATTCCCATGACATGGCGTGAATGCCGGGTTGCGGCTGCCCCAAGCAAAAAGGGGACGGAGGGGATTAAGTCGCATTCGGCACTGACTGGCCTGATACGACTTAATCCCCTCCGTCCCCTTTTTCTACTGGCCGGCCTGGCGCTTGAGCCAGCTGTCGCGTTCGGCGGCGGGTACCGCGAGGAAGGCGCTGCGTACCGCATCGCGTTCCTGCGGCGGCGTGCGCTGCGCGACCAGGGTCAGCTGGGCCAGCTGCGCCGGGCTGAGTTGGCGCAGCACGGCCAGCGCCGACTCGCGTTGCTCAGGCGGCACGAATCCGAACAGTCCGTGCAGCTTGGGGAACTCCAGGCCCAGCTGCGGGCCCAGCCGCCACCCGTCGCGGAACGCCTGGTCCTGTGCCTGGAACTGCTGGCGCATGCGCTGCTGTTGATCGGCCGGCAGCGCATTGAAGCGCGCGGCGGCCTGGCGGATGCGCTCGCGCTCGGCTTCCGGCAATGCGCGCCAGGCGGCGTAGTCGGCGCGGCGCTGGCGCTGCTGCTGCGCATCCAGCTGGGCGAACTCCGCAGGGGCTGGAGTAGCAGCGGCCGACGCCGGCGTGGCCGGCGAACTGCCCGGGACCGGTGGCGGCAACGGCACGCTCAACGACTGCGGTGCGGCGGACAGGGACAGCGGCAGGGCCAGCAGCAGGCTGGCGAACATGGACTTATTCATCGGCGGCAGCGGTTTCCAGCGCGGCACTGGCCGGCTCCGGCCGGCTTGGCCTGGACTGCGATTCGTCCACCGGCAGCGGGCCGCCGGCGGCGGTCCACGCATACAGGTCGGCATCGGCGACCAGCGGGTAGTCACGATCGGCCAGCATCGCTGCGTCGTCATGGGCTTGGGCGTGGGTCGCGTCCGGCGTGGCATTGACCTTGCTCGGCGGCAGCGCTTCCACGGTCACCGGACCGGCTTCGCCCACGACGCCCTCCGGCAGCGGCGCATCACTGCCGATGGAATGCCCCTGCAGGTAGCGCCAACCCAGCGCCGCGGCCAGCAGCACTGCCACGGTCGCCAGCAGGATCAGCGGACCGCGCCAGCGCGGCTTGGCACTCGCCCGACGGCGCTTGGCGTTGGCGTGGGCGGTGGCCCGCTCGTCGCGCTGGGGAGCGCGCCAGCTGGACGTGGGCGCCTCGTTGTGCGCGGCGGGTGCGGCCGGCTGCTGGAGCTGCTGCAGGCGCGTGGCCGGCAGTTCACGGATACGCGCCTGCACCTGCTCGGCCAGCTGGCGCCAGGCCGCGGCGTCTGGCTGGCCATGGGCATCACGCGGGCACGCGTCAGCCAGCAGGTGCTGGTAGCCGGCCTCGTCCTGGTCGAGCACGCGCATGGCAATGCCCTCGTCGAGGCTGCCGCCCACCCGCAGCAGCAGCGCCAGGCGCGGCAGCGGCGCCATTCCGCCCAGCGCGGCCAACGGCGCGGCCCACTGCCCGCCCACCGGCTCGCGCAGTGCCTGGCGTTGCCCCAGCAGGGTCCAGAAGCGCGTCGGCCACTGCGCCATCGGTAGGTCGCTGGCAACGGCCGCGAACGCGCGCATCGCCGCGACCAGGGTCTGCTCGGCACGGGCGGCGTCGCCGCACTGCAGTTCAGCCACCACCAGGGCGCGGCGCTCGACGCCACGCAGGAACGCCGACAGCGCGCCGGCCGCGGTCGAGGAAACAGGGGCGGGCACAGCCGTCATCGGTCACTCCAGAGGTCTGCCGGCATGATAGCGGCAGGCAATCGACGCCCGTAGGACTTGCGCCCACCGGCACTTCGTGCTGCAGGTTGTGCACAGCACCACGCAGGTTTCGGGGAAAACTGCGGCATCCGCCTGAATTCACTCTGTTTCAGCTTTGTTTCACACATAAGTTGTTGATTTTGATTGTTTTTGCTGTGTGGCGATTTTTTGACCAACCCGAGCGTGAGGCCGTCGCCATCGGCTTCCTGCGCGTCCGCTGGCCGGTAACGCACAACGTTATCCACAGAACATGTGGATAAGACTGAATCTCCAATGGACACCGATATTTAGGTGACATTTATGATTCAACGGACGTCGTCCGGTCGCCCCGTCCGCTGCCATCCGCGCGCGCATGGCCCGGTACACTGGCCCGATGCTTTCACCGATTCCGACCCTGCAGGTCGCCCTGCCCGTCCCGCTGCCGCGCCTGTTCGACTACCTGCCACCGGAAGGCGATGGCCCTGCGATTGCGGTCGGCTGCCGCCTGAAAGTGCCGTTCGGCAACCGGGAGCTGGTCGGTGTCGTGACCGGCCACGGCCAGACGGACGACGGGCAGGGGCTGCGCCAGGCCCTGGCGTGGTGCGACCCGCAGCCGTTGCTGCAGGGCGAGCTGTGGCAAAGCCTGCAATGGCTGGCGCGCTACACCCACGCGCCGCTGGGCGAGGTCGTCAGCACCGCCCTGCCCGGTCCGCTGCGGCATGGTGAGGCCCTCCCCGACACCCACCATTGGGGCTGGCAGTTGACAGCCGAGGGCCATGCCCAGCGTGCGACGCTGCGCGCCGGCAGCCGGCCGCGGCAATTGGCCGAACTGCTGGCCGACGCCATCGTCGATGAAGACGTGCTGGGCGAACGCATGGAGGATTGGCGCACTGCCGCACGCAGCCTGGCCAAGCGCGCCCTGGCCGAGCGCGTCGCGCTGGCAGTGGCGCCCCAACACGCGCAGCCGCTGCCGGGCCCTACCCTCAACCCGGACCAGGCCGCCGCCGTGGCCGCGATCACCGCCGCCGAAGGCTTCCAGCCGTTCCTGCTCGATGGCGTGACCGGCAGCGGCAAGACCGAGGTCTACCTGCAGGCGATCATCCATTGCCTGGCGCACGGCAGGCAGGCGCTGGTGCTGGTGCCGGAAATCGGCCTCACCCCACAGACCCTGGCGCGCTTCCGCGGCCGCCTCGGCATTGCGGTGCATGCGCTGCATTCGGGCTTGAACGACAACGAGCGCGCGCGCGTCTGGGCAGCGGCCTCTCGCGGCGAAGCGCGGGTCATCGTCGGCACCCGCTCGGCGGTGTTCACGCCGTTGCCGCAGGCCGGCCTGCTGATCGTCGACGAGGAACACGACGGCAGCTACAAGCAGCAGGATGGCATCCGCTACCACGCGCGCGATTTCGCCCTGGTCCGGGCCAAGGCGCTGGGCATTCCGGTACTGCTCGGCAGCGCCACGCCCTCGCTGGAAACCCTGCACAACGCCTACGCAGGCCGCTACACCCATCTGCGCCTGAAGCAGCGTGCCGGCGATGCGCGGCCACCGCGCGTGCGTATCCTCGACGTACGCAAGCGGCCGCTGCATGACGGCCTCTCGGCCGATGTGCTGGCCGGCATCGGCGAGCACCTGCAGCGTGGCCAGCAGGTGCTGGTGTTCAAGAACCGCCGCGGCTACGCGCCGGTGCTGCTGTGCCATGACTGCGGCTGGACTGCGCCGTGCCAGCGCTGCGACGCGCCGATGACCGTGCATGGCGGGGGCCGGCGCCTGCAATGCCACCACTGCGGCGCGCGGCAGCCGGCACCGCTGGCGTGCCCGGCCTGCGGCAGCCTGGCGCTGCAGCCGCAGGGCATCGGCACCGAACGCCTGGAAGAGCACCTCACCGCCGCCTTCGCCGACTTCCCGGTGGTGCGCATCGACCGCGGCACCACCTCGCGACGCGACGCGCTGGAACAGCAGCTGGCAAAACTGGGCGACCAACCCGGCATCCTGGTCGGCACGCAGATCCTGGCCAAGGGCCACGACCTGCCCAAGCTGACCCTGGTGGTGGTGGTGGGCATCGACGAAGGACTGTTCTCGGCCGATTTCCGCGCCAGCGAGAAACTCGCCCAGCAGCTGATCCAGGTGGCCGGTCGCGCCGGGCGTGCACGTGACCCCGGCGAGGTCTGGCTGCAGACCCATCACCCCGGGCATCCACTGCTGGAAACCCTGGTCAGCGGTGGCTACCACCCGTTTGCGCAGGCCGAGTTGAACCAGCGCCAAGCGGCCGGGTTCCCGCCATTCGCGCATCTGGCGCTGATGCGTGCTGAAGCGCAGCAGGTCGAGCATGCCAACGCATTCCTGCTGGCCGCGCGGCAGCTGCTGGGCGAACAGGACGTGGTCGAGGCCTACGGGCCGATGCCCGCACCGATGCCACGCCGCGCCGGCTACCAGCGCACGCAGCTGCTGCTGTCGGCCCTGCAGCGACCGCCCCTGCATGGCGTGCTTTCGCAACTGGTACCGCAGCTGTACGCGCTGCCGGAAGCCCGCAAGGTGCGCTGGTCGCTGGATGTGGATCCGATGGATCTGTATTGAGGGGTCAGAGCCCACCCGTCGGGTGGGATCCGACCCCGATGCCCTGGGGTCGGATCGCGGAAAAGGGCTCTGACCCCAACGCCTTCGCTTACGTCAGCGGCGACATCACGCCGCGCTGGTAAGCCGGTCGCTCGCGCAGGCGCGCATACCACTCGGCCAGGTGCGGCAGGTCCGGGCGCTGGATCGGCAGTTCATACCAGGCGTACACCAGCGAGCCGAGCGGAATGTCGCCCATCGCGAACGTCCCGCCCGACAGCCATGGCTGCGTGGCCAGGGTGGCGTCGGCCATCGCCAGGTAGTCACCGGCACGGACGATGGCCGCGTTGATGCGCGCTTCGTCACGGTCGGCCGGCGCGGTGCGCATGATGCCCCAGACCAGGTCGCTGTACAGCGGCGCCATCCGCGAGGTGCTCCAGTCCATCCACTTTTCGGCCTGCGCGCGCTCCATCGGGTCCTCGGCGTACAGCGTGCCCAGCGCATAGCGCGCGCTCAGGTAACGCACGATGGTGTTCGATTCCCACAGCGGCAGGCCGTGGTCCTCGATCACCGGCACCAGGCCGTTGGGATTCATCGCCTGGTACTCCGGCGTCTGCGTGCCGCCGTGGCTGCCGCCGACTTCGATGGATTCGTACGGCAGGCCGATCTCCTCGGCACACCACAGCACCTTGCGGACGTTGCTGGAATTGCGACGGCCCCAGATCTTCAACATGCGGGTTTTCCTTGCTGGCAATGCGAGCGGCAACGATACGCCTGATCGGTGGGTGATGTGCGTGCCGGGTGCGGGATCTGGCATCTGCAGCATGCCGGCCAGCGGCCGGCACTACCGGTTCTTTTTCGGCAGCGCGCGTACGTAGGACGACTTGCCATCCTTCTTCAGCTCGAACAGGCCGATGGCCGCCAGCAGATCGCTGAGCTTGCCGTAGCCATAATTGCGCGGATCGAACGAGGCCTGGTTGCCGATCTGGCTGCCGACCGGCCCCAGGTGCGACCAGCCATCCTCGCCCTCGGCCGCAGACACCGCGCGGCGCAGCATCTTCACCAGCCGCGTGTCGCTGCGCATCTCCGCGCCGCTTTTGCGCGGGCGTGCATCGTCATTGGCGACGGGCTCATTGGATGCCTGTTCGCTCGATGCCTGCTCGGCATCCGGCACACTGGCGTGGGTCTGGCCCAGCGCTTCCAGGTAGGTGAACTTCGAGCATGCGTTGACGAAGGGTTCGGGAGTTTTCTTTTCGCCGAAGCCATACACCTTCACCCCATCGGTCAGCAGGCGCATCACCATCGGGGTGAAATCGGCATCGCTGGAGACGATGGCGAAGCCATCAAGGTTGCGCGCATACAACAGGTCCATGGCATCGATCACCATCGCCATGTCCGACGCATTCTTGCCCTTGCTGTAGGCGAACTGCTGGATCGGGCGGATCGCATACTCATGCAGCACCGCTTCCCAGCCCTTCAGCCGCGGGCTCTTCCAGTTGCCGTAGGCACGGCGCACGTTGGCCACGCCATAGCGGGCGACTTCGGCCAGGACCTCGTCGATCTTCGAGGCCGGCGCATTGTCGGCGTCAATCAACAGGGCGATGCGCTTTTCCGGTTCGCTCATGGATTCCTCGCGGGCGGTTGCCTGAATCCGAGTATCGCCGATCCACGCGGGCGCTGACGTGACAGGTGGCCGCCGTGCGAAGATGCCAGGCGCTTCCCCCAATGCCCCCACTGGAGTGAGTCGATGAGTCGCGAGCGCGTTCCCCACCTGGTCGTTGTCGGCGGCGGTTTTGCCGGTCTCTGGGCCACCCGTGCCCTGGCCCGCGAACGCATACGCATCACCCTGGTCGACCGTCGCAACCATCACCTGTTCCAGCCGCTGCTGTACCAGGTGGCCACCGCCGGCCTGTCCGCACCGGATATCGCTGCACCCCTGCGCCACATCCTCGGCCACCAGCGCAATGTGGAAGTCCGCCTCGGCGAAGTGGTGGCCATCGACAAACAGGCCCGGCAGATCCGCATGGCCGATGGCAGCACGCTGGACTACGACAGCCTGCTGCTGGCCACCGGCGCCACCCACGCCTACTTCGGCAACGATCAGTGGGCCGACGATGCGCCCGGGCTGAAGACGCTGGACGATGCCATCGCACTGCGCCGCAAGCTGCTGCTGGCGTTCGAGCGTGCCGAGGCCGAGCCGGACCCGGCCAAGAAGGCGGCGTGGCTGAGTTTCGCCATCGTCGGCGGCGGCCCGACCGGTGTGGAACTGGCCGGCACCCTGGCCGAGATTGCACGCCACACGCTGCGCAACGAGTTCCGTCATATCGATCCGGCCAGTGCCAAGGTGCGTCTGGTGGAGGCCGGCCCACGCGTGCTGTCCTCGTTCCCGGAAGTGCTGTCGCTGAAGGCGCGCCGGCAGCTGGAAAAGCTGGGCGTGGAAGTGCTGACCGGGACCCCGGTGAGCAACATCGACAGCCAGGGTTTCACGCTCGGTGACCAGTTCGTGCCGGCACGCACCGTGGTCTGGGCCGCCGGCGTGGCCGCTTCACCGCTGGCGCGCACGCTGGACGTGCCACTGGACCGCGCCGGGCGCGTGCAGGTGCAACCGGACCTGACCCTGCCCGATCACCCGGAGCTGTTCGTGGCCGGCGATCTGGCCGCACTGAGCCAGGCCGACGGCAAGCCGGTTCCCGGCGTGGCGCCCGCGGCCAAGCAGATGGGCAAGTACGTGGCCGAGGTGGTCCGCGCACGCCTGCACGGCACGCCCGCACCCGGCCCGTTCAAGTACGCCGACTACGGCAACCTGGCCACCATCGGCCGCATGGCCGCGATCGTGCACCTGGGACGGCTGCAACTGTCCGGCGTGCTGGCCTGGTGGTTCTGGCTGGCCGCGCACGTGTTCTTCCTGATCGGCTTCCGCAACCGCATCGTGGTGCTGCTGAACTGGGCCGTGGCGTACTGGAGCTACCAGCGCAGTGCGCGCATCATCTTCGGTGATGACCAAGAAGACCGTCGGCCCCGACGGTAGTGCCGGCCGCTGGCCGGCTGCTGCGCGGTCGGTTCCCTTTCCGCAGGAAAGGGCACTGACCCCGTCAACACCCTCCACGCATGGCGTGGCTCTAGGCTCTACTTGCTCATCGGGCCACCGGGGACCCGCCGTTTCGACCAGGTCCGGCAGAAATCCTCCTTTCTCGCAGTATCGGCAATCTGCGCGGTACTCCAATGCCGGGTGATCCAGATCGTCAATGCGGTACTGCTGAGATGCCAGCGCAGCATGCCGCGCTGTGGTTGCCGCCACAGGTGGCGCCGGGCAATCCAGAAGGCCTCCCGCTCCACTTCAGGCACCTTCTTCTTCATTCCGTCCTTGTCGAAGAACTGGGCAGTGAAGTGCCAGGGATTCATCGGCTGGTATCCCGCCCGTGGTTCACCGCTGCATGCGGCCACACCACTGGGCACGCGGTCCGCCGGCTTCGGCCGACCGTCCACGAATGCCAGCCCTAGCAAATACAGCAGGCCAGGCAGCAGCGCGATACCGGCGACCAGCACGACGACGGAGATCCATGCGTTGCCGGCGGCACGCATCGCTCACTGCGCCTTCGGTTTCGGGTACCACAGCGCGTTGACGATGACCCAGCGCTGGCCGAAGCGGCCCATGTGGAAGTAGTCGACGAACCACGGCGTTTCCAATCGCACCGAGGCGGCGTTGCCGGTCACGTCCAGCACCGTGCAGCGGCGGTCCCATTGATCCTGCGGCGTCTTCAACGCGCCCTGCTTCGTCAGCGAGACCAGTTCTTCCTTCGACATCCGGCGCAGGCCGAGGCGTTCGTCGGGTGTATCGCCGAGGACCGCGCGCTTGGCCAGGTCCGGATGCAGGGAGTGGGCGACCCGCTGCGGGTCGGCCTCCAGCTGGCCATCGACGTAGTCGTGGCAGGTGGCTTCGATGGCCGCGAGGGTGGCCGGGTCGGCGGCAGGGCTCGTTGCTGCGGAAAGAGCGAACAGCAGGACGATCGTCGACATCCGGGTCTCCAGCTCTGGGCGCGGGGTGATCATCGCATGGGCCGGGTAGCCCATCCACGCAGGGCGTGGATCTACAGAAGCGTCTCGACCGGTTCCTGCAGCCAGGCCAGCTTGCGCTCGCGGGGCTGCTGCTTGAGTTGCCACTCAGCCCGCGAGGCGGCGGCCCGGTCCGGGTACTCGCGCACGGCCAGCACGCGCAGCGGTGGCCGGGCCCGGGTATAGCGTGCGCCCTTGCCGGCCTGGTGGGCGGCGAATCGCGCCTCCACATCGGTGCTGATGCCGGCGTAATAACTGCCATCGCGGCATTCGAGCAGGTACAGAAACCACGGGCGGAGGGACGGGGCCATGCCCGGATTATGCCGTGCTGCACTGCAGCGGATATACTGGCGCCCGAATGCAGGAGAGAGGCGCCGCGCTGGCGCCCGCCGAAGGCGCAGGCTCCCATGATCGCTCAGGCCGGTGGGCTGGAATCCCACCAACCATGCATTCGACTCGCCGAGCTGGAGAGAGGTCACCGGGCACGCCCGGGACGATCCGCCGAAGGGGCACGCGGCCTACGCCGCTGAACTCTCAGGCAAAAGGACAGCGGGAGCGGCACCGGTCATCGTCATCCCGTCATTGCGCAGGCAGTGGCGGTCGTCGCGCATGGCCGGCCCCACCGCGCCCGGAGCCTGTCCCATGCTGCTGTCCATCATCTACCTGATTGCGATTTCCGCCGAAGCCATGACCGGCGCACTGTCCGCCGGCCGCCGCCGCATGGACCTGTTCGGTGTGGTCATGATCGCCTGCGTCACCGCCCTCGGTGGTGGATCCCTGCGCGACATCCTGCTCGGCCACTACCCGCTGGGCTGGGTGAAGCATCCCGAGTACCTGGGCTTCACCGTATGCGCGGCGCTGATCGCCACCTGGGTCGCACGCTGGATGCACCACTTCCGCCGCACGTTCCTGGTGCTCGACGGACTGGGCCTGATCGCCTTCACCCTGATCGGCTGCTCGATCGCGCGCGAAGCCGGCCATGCGATGCCGATCGTGCTGATCGCCGGCATGCTGACCGGCGCGTTCGGCGGCGTGCTGCGCGACATCCTCTGCAACGAGGTGCCGCTGATCTTCCAGAAGGAGCTGTACGCGATCATCGCGCTGCTGACCGGCGCCGCTTACCTGCTGCTGCTGCACTGGGGCGTGGCCGACGCCACCGCGATCCTGTGCTGCCTGGGCGGCGGCTTCGCGCTGCGCCTGCTGGCCATCCACTACCGCTGGGAAATGCCGAAGTTCGTGTACCACGACGAAGTGCATTGAGGAGCGTCTTCGCCGGGACCCGCACCACCCCGGCGATGGACCTGGCGCTGTCGCTCATGCGCAGCGCCAGGCGCATCGCCGGTGCAGACGGGCCGGTCTCCAACTCCGACCGGCCCTGATCGCGGCCGCACCCCCGCAGGCGCTGGCCGCCATCCACACACGTGCCGCGCTCAGGCGGCTTCCATCAGGCCGCTTCGGACACCTTTACGTCACGACGGGCGCGCACGGCAGCAGCCAGTCGCTCCAGCACCGTCACCGTGGTATCCCAGTCGATGCAGCCATCGGTGATGCTCTGCCCGTAGACCAGCGGCTGGCCTTCCACCAGTTCCTGGCGGCCACCGACCAGATGGCTCTCGATCATCACGCCGACGATGCGTTGTTCGCCCTCTTCCAGCTGAGCGGCGATGTCGTCGATCACCTTCGGCTGGTTTTCCGGGTTCTTCAGGCTGTTGGCATGGCTGGCATCGATCATCAGCCGGGTCGGCAGCTTGGCCTTGGCCAGCACCTGGCAGGCCTCGCCGACGCTGCCTGCGTCATAGTTCGGCTGCTTGCCGCCGCGCAGGATCACGTGGCAATCCGGGTTGCCGGTGGTCGACACGATGGCGGTGCCGCCCTGCTTGGTGACCGACAGGAAGTGATGCGGATTGGACGCCGCCCCCACCGCGTCAGCGGCGATCTTGACGTTGCCATCGGTGCCGTTCTTGAAGCCGACCGGGCACGACAGCCCCGAGGCCAGCTCACGATGCACCTGGCTTTCGGTGGTACGCGCGCCGATCGCGCCCCACGCCACCAGGTCGGCGATGTACTGCGGCGAGATCACGTCGAGGAACTCGACACCGGCCGGCAGGCCGAGCTTGTTGATGTCGCGCAGCAGGCCGCGGGCGATGCGCAGGCCCTTGTCGATCCTGAAGCTGCCGTCCAGGTCCGGATCGTTGATCAGGCCCTTCCAGCCCACCGTGGTGCGCGGCTTCTCGAAGTAGACGCGCATGACGATTTCCAGTTCGCCGGCCAGCGCGTCGCGCAGCGGCTTGAGGCGCTGGGCGTACTCGATGGCGGCGTTGGGATCATGGATCGAGCACGGGCCCACCACCACGGCCAGGCGGTCGTCACGGCCGTGCAGGATCTGGTGCAGGGCCGCGCGCGAGGCGCTGACGGTGTCGGAAGCTTCATCGTCACACGGCAGCATCGCCAGCAGCTGGGCGGGCGGTGTCAGCGGTTCGATGGTGCGGATACGCAGGTCGTCGGTGTGCGGGGGCATTGGGGGAGATCTCCGGAACGTTGGGGGTCCCCAGCGTGGCGACATGAAAAAAGCCGCCAGGTTCGCTGGCGGCTTTCGGGAATGCGTCTGAAGCTTTCTTCAGGGTGAGCGCAGTCCTTCCTCCGCCAGTGGCTTCGGAAAGTAATACCAGTAAAAGCGGGTAGCGGCTGCGTTCATGGGATCTATTGATAGCACAGCTTTTGCGCAGTGCAAAATGTTTCATCCGCAACTGGGGACGTGGTTCAGCGAGGTGCGCTCCAGCGCTGCCTACGTGGCGGCAGCCACGCAATGTCGGTCATTTGCCATGCACTTCCACGTCCAGCAGCAGGCCTTCGTGGATGTCCGCCCAGCGCTCCAGCACGCGGTCCAGCTCCTGCCGGGCCTCGTCCAGCTGCTCGGGGTTGAGCAGGGAGCGCGTTGTATAGAGATCGGAGACCAACCGCCGCAGGGTCGCTTCCGGGATGGCCACCGACGGCCCTTCCAGCCCCGGCAACTGCAATGCCGGGCTGTCGCCAAGCGGGCCGAACAGCGTGACCTGGAGCGTGCTCTGCATGATCAACTTCCCTGCGGATGGACATGGGCAATGCCCTGTTTACCGCGTCCGGGTGACCGGCGCATGTGCCATGCGCGTCCGGGGTGCAGGCGGGGGTGGCGGTATAGCGCTCGATGAAGGTGTGCGACATGCTGCTTGTTCCTTGAAGGTCCGGGGGGTGCCGGCCAGCGGCCGGCACTACCGGAGCGAGCGCAGTGCACGCTTGCGGATGTAGGCATTGGCGTCGCTGTGGTGTTCGTACTGCCAGCGCGCGCACACCGCACGCAGCCACTGCGGCTGCGTCTTGCCGGCGTCGTTGAGCCAGTTGCCCACGGAGTCCTGCACGTAGCGCTCCGGGTCGTTGGCCAGTGCTTCCAGCAGCGGCAATGCATGTTCCGGGTGCCGCTTGAGCAGCGCGATATGCGTGGCCCACACGCCACGCGGGCGCAGCGCTTCGCAGGCGAAGCGGCGCAGGTACGGCGATGCTTCCTGCGTCCATGGCTGCAGGTACTCCAGCGCCTGCAGGGGGGCGGTAACAATGTCGGCACGCAGCGCCAGCCACGCCCATTCGCGCACGCCGAAGTGCGGGTCGTCAGCCAGCGGACGCATCGCCTGCAGCTTGGCCGGCAGCGTCGCGCCGGCATCGCTGCCGATCAGGTAGCAGGCCCAGCCGCGCACCGTGTCTGAGACATGCGCCTGCCAACGCGCAGGATCCCCCTGCCCGGCTTCGTGCAGCAACCGCGCCGCCAGCGCCATGCGCTGGGTGATGCCCTTGCCTGAGGCATCGCGCATGCATTGCAGCGCTTCCGGCTCAAGGGCTGGCGCCACCACCTGCAGCAGCGCGGTGAAATCCACGGCCAGGCATTCGGCCAGATGGGTGGCAGCGGCGCTGCCACTGTTGAGTGCACGCAGCCTTTGCGCAGGAACGGGCGTGCTCATGCTGCGGATTCCCGCCCAGTGTCCGTGTGCTGCCAGACCTTGTGCAGCAGCTGCGACAGCTGCTGCTGTTCACCCGCGTCCAGGCCGTTGAACAGGCCGCTGATCCAGTGCGTGTGCTGCTCGAACAGCGATTCGGCCAAGCGCTTTCCCGGTGCAGTCAACACGATCTGCAGACGGCGGCCATCCCCGTCATCGCTGCGACGCTGCAGCAGGCCTTCACGCTGCAGGCCATCGAGCAGGCCGCTGATGGTGGCGCGGGTCACGCCGGCATGCTCGGCCAGCAGGTGCGGCGGCAGTGCGCCACCGGCCCCGTGCAACAGGAACAGCACGATGAAGCGGCCCTCGCTGAGCCCATGCGGTGCCAGGCGCGCGGCGCAGTCGCGATCGATCGACGAGGACAACGAGAGCAGCTGGAAGCACAGGTGCAGCGGCGCGATGTTGGCGTGGCCGCGTCGCTGCGCTTCTGCCAGAAGAGCGCGGTGCTTGGCTTCGATCATCTGACGTCCGCATGTGGTTAGGTGCCTAACTATATTGCAGGATGGCTGAGCCAGGCAAATCAGATGTGAATTTCAGCCAGTGCTTCCCAGCAGCAGGCGTGCGATCAGCCCACCGCCCTCACGGTGCAGCAGCTGCAGTTGGCCGGCATGTCGCCTGGCCACGTTGGCGGCCACGGCCAGCCCCAGCCCGGCCCCGCCGGTGGCGCGGCTGCGCGAGCTTTCGCTGCGCTGGAAGGGTTGCAGCAGGCGTGCGCGGTCGGCCTCGGCGATGCCGGGGCCACGGTCCATCACATCCAGCTGCACGTCGTGGCCGGCCAGGGCCACCTGCAGCTCCACGGCCCCCGCGTAGCGCGCGGCGTTGTCGATGAGATTGTCGACCGCGCGCCGCAGCAGCAGTGCATCGCCGTACCACGGCAATGTGTCCGGGCCCTGCAGCACGATGTCCACCCCGCGCAGCAGCGCCGCCTGCACGCAGTCCTCAAGCAGGGCCGCCAGATCCAGCGCGCGCATCTGCGGCGGCTGCAGTTCGCCACGTGCGTAGTCGAGCACCTGCTCGATCATCGCGTCCATGCGCTCGATGTCCGCCACCATCCGCGCCGCCTGGGGCGCGGGCGCGAACTCGGCGCGCAGGCGCAGACCGGTCAGGGGTGTGCGCAGGTCGTGCGCCACTGCCGCCAGCATGTGGGTCATCTCCTGCGCCTGCGCGCGCAGGCGTTGGCGACCGGTGCTGATCGCGGCGGCCAGCACCTGTACTTCGCGTGGGCCATCATCGGGCAACGGCACTTCGGCCTGCAGGTCGGCACGCGCACTGGCTTCGGCCAGGCGGCGCAGCGGCCGCCCCAGCCGGATCGACGCCCATGCCGCCAGCGGCGCCAGCAATACCGCGCCGCCCAACAGCGCGAGCATCACCTGCCGGCGCCAGGCGGCCAGATCGCTGTGATCGCTGCCGACCACCTGCCAACGTCCATCGGCCTGGCGCACGCCCAGTTCGAACGGCGGCCACTGCATGGCGGTCAATACCGCCGACTGCGCCTTCAGCACACCGGCCCGAGCGGTCGCATCGAGCACCGCGCCGCCCTCGATGACCTGCACGTCGGGCGCCTTGCCCTGCCCGCTCCAGACCCAGCGCACGTCCTTTGCCGGCAGTCCCATCTGCAACGCCGCCAACTGCGTGAGCCAGCCGCTGGCGCTGCCCTGCGGGGGCCCGTCCTGGCGGGCCAGATGCAGGCCCAGCGGCGCGGCCTCCCGTTCGCCGCGCAGCACCTGCATGGCCTGGTCCAGCCGCATCGGCGGTGGCGCGGGACGGGGCATCCAGCCGACCACCGCCACGCTGACCAGGGTCGCCAGCAGCAAGCTGGCCAGGGCCAGCATCGCGATCCAGCGTGCGGTGGACCATCGGCCGCTCACAGCACCTGTACCGCGGCATCGAAGCGGTAGCCTTCACCGCGCGAGGTCTGCACCAGGGCTTCGGCACCCGGCGCGGCCTGCCCGAGCTTGCGGCGCAGCCGGCTGACCGCCAGGTCGACTGCGCGATCGACCGTGTCACTGGATTCGCCGCGGCTGAGCTGCAGCAGCTGCTCGCGGCCGAGCACCCGCCCGGGCCGCTCGGCCAGCGCCAGCAGCAGGCTGAATTCACCGCGGCTGAGCACCAGTTCGCTTCCATCCGGCGCCAGCAGGCGCCGCTGTTCGGGCAGCAGCCGCCAACCGGCAAACCGCAGCTCGCTGGGCACCTGGGCGCGCAGCTTGTGCTGGCGACGCAGCAACGCGCGCACCCGCGCCAGCAGCTCACGGGGATCGAACGGCTTGGCCAGGTAGTCATCGGCGCCCATCTCCAGGCCGATGACCCGATCGGGCGCGCTGCCCATCGCAGACAGCATCAGGATCGGAATGGCCCGCGCCTGCAACCGCCGGCAGACCGAAAGCCCATCTTCGCCGGGCATCATCCAGTCCAGGATGATCACGTCCGGGCGTTCGACCTGCAGCAGCACGTCCAGCGCAGTGGCGTCCGCCGCCACGCGTACCTGGTAGCCGTGCAGAAGCAGGCAATCGGCGATGGCGTCGCGGATGCTGGCGTCGTCATCGACGACGATGACACGGGCAGAAGTACTCATGCAGGCAGTATCGGGCAGGTCTGTATCAGGACGGTATCAACACTGATATTCCTGCGATACGCCGCAGCGCGCCAATGGTCGCCCCATGATCACTGCGGAGCCTTCCCTTGCGCCTCATCCTTCTCTCCCTGCTTGCTGCCGCGCTGCCCGCGTGGGCATCCGACGCCCCCGAGCACGTCCTGCCGATGTGGATGCAGGGCGGCCACCCGGCGGTGGCCGTCTCGCTGGACGGACGCGCCGAACCGCTGCGCTTCGTGGTCGACAGTGCCGCCGGGGCAACCCTGGTCGATGCACGCGTGGTCCGCCGCTATGGCCTGGACGATGCGCAAGCGGCAGTGTCGCAGGCCCAGGGTGCCAGCGCGAACGCGGCCCGGCTGCAGCGCATGCGCAGCACGGCGTGGCAACTGGGAAGCTGGCAATTGAATGCAAGTGGCATGCAGGTCGATCTGTCCTCCCTGGCGAAAGACGATGACCCGGCGATCGACGGCTTGATCGGCAATGATCTGACCGGGCGCTGGGATACCCGCTGGGATTTCGGCCGCGAGCAGCTGGCGCTGTGGACGCCCGGGCGGTTGAACCTGGAGGGACCGGGCTGCCAGGCCAATGCACTGCCCGGGCGCAGCGCTGGCCTGCGACAGTTCGGCTTCGTCATGCTGACGCTGGGCACGCCGGGCGTTGAGGCGGTCGCCGTGGTCGATACGGGCGCGGCGCAGACCGTGCTCAATGCCGAAGCCGCCCGCGCACTGGGGCTGCGCACCGACGGCAGCGATGCACGGGTGCGCCTGCGTGCAAAGGGCACCGAAGGCCTGGGTGGCGGTGCGCAGGCGACCTGGCTGTACACCCTGCCCGGCATGAACGGCGGCGGCTGGCAGCACCCTTCGATGGAGGTCCGGATCAGCGAACTGCCGGTGTTCAAGGCGATCGGCCTGGAGGCACGACCGGCGCTGATCCTCGGTGCCGATGCGATGCGCGGCGGCCAGGTGGACATCGGTGCGGGGGCGGCGCGGATCTGCCTGCGCCGGCCCGGCTGACCTCCGGCCCATGACGGTGGGACCTGGCTGGCGTAGCATCCGCCCGGTCCCGCCAGGAGTTCCACGCATGCGCCGTGCCGTCCTGATGTTGCTGACGCTGCTCCCGCTGGCCGTGCTGGCCGCGCCGCCTCCACTGCCCTCGCCCGCCCGCATCGATGCCGAAGCACAGCGCCTGATGCGGGCCGCCCATGCGCGCGGCATGGCACTGGCCGTGGTCGATGGCGGCAAGGTCGTGCATGTGGCCGCCTATGGTGAACGCAACGCCACGGGCGAGCCGTTGCGCACCGACACCGTGATGTACGCCGCGTCATTGACCAAGATGGCCTTTGGTCACCTGGTCGCGCAGCTGGCGCAGGACACGCCGATCCAGCTGGACGCCAGCATTGCCACCGCACTGGACAAGCCGCTTCCGGCGTATCCGCCCGAACCGAAGAAGTACGCCGACTACAGCGTGCTGGCCGGCGATGCGCGCTGGCGCCAGCTCACGCCGCGCCTGCTGCTCAATCACGCCAGCGGTTTCGCCAACTTCGGCTTTCTCGAACCGGATGGCCGGCTGAAGTTCCACTTCAACCCGGGCGCCCGCTACGGGTATTCCGGCGACGGACTGATCCTGCTGCAGTTCGTGATCGAACGCGGGCGGCTGGGCCAGGACGTGGGGACGCTGATGCAGGAGCGCATCTTCGACCGCTTCGGCATGACGCGCACCAGCATGACGTGGCGCGCGGACTTCGCCGGCAACCTGGCCGACGGCTGGACCGCCGAAGGCGATACGGTGCCGCACGATGAACGCAGCCGCGTGCGTGCGGCCGGTTCGATGGACACCACGATCGCCGACATGGCCCGCTTCGCCGCCGGCTACGTGCGCGGCGACGGGCTGTCGGCTTCAATGCGCAGGGAGCTGGTGCGGCCGCAGCTGCCGATCACCACCGCCAGCCAGTTTCCCACGCTGCAGCCGGAGCTGCCTGCGGCCCGGCAGCACAAGGGTCTGGCCGCCGGCCTGGGCGTGGTGACGTTCCGCGGCCCGCAGGGCGCGGGCTTCTACAAGGGCGGCCACGACGATGCGGTGGGCAACACGCTGGTGTGCGTGGAGCGGCACCAGCGCTGCGTGGTCATCCTGGGCAACGATGTGCGGGCCGAGGCCACCTTCCCGGCACTGGTGGCGTTCGTGCTGGGCGATACGGGCGTGCCGTGGCAGTGGGAGTACGGCGCGTCGAAGGCCTTCGTCGAATGAGGGTGCGATGACGCCTGCGTATCGCGTGCGGCTGGACGGGCGCATCCACGCATGGCGTGGATCTACCAGCGAAACCGTGCACCTGTAGATCCACGCCATGCGTGGATGCCTGCTGCGCTCAGCGCGCCTGCTCGAAGAACATCAGGTACACCAGCCGGCCATTCTCCGGGCGGTCGCCGAATGCCGGGCCGGCGGTGTGCCAGAACCAGGGCCGCAGCAGCACCAGCCGGTTGAAGCGCATCGGGATGCGCATGGTCATTTCCCACTGGCTGTCGTCGTTGCTGTCGCGCTCGATGATGTCGCGATGCATGTCGCCGCCGTTGGCATACCCCAGCGCTGCCAGTTCCGCGGCGTCCAGGGCCATGCGCTCGGTGCCTGTACGCCGGTGGCGGAAGAACTCGGTGCCACCCTCGCAGTGCTCGGCCGCACTCAGGTAGAGGATGCCCGACCAGTGCGAGTGATCGGCGTGCACTTTCGCGCGGCCGACATCGCTGGCCAGGGTCAGCCGGAACTTGCCGTGCGACTGCAGCGGATTGACCGGCCGCAGCGGTTCGTTGACCAGCCGTGACGCCGCCTCGGCCAGGCCGTCCAGTTCCAGCCGCTGCAGAGAGTTGCGACCGGGAAATGCGCCGTCCTGTGCCGGATAGGTCAGGCCCAGCGCCGCCTGGCGCAGGGCGTGCGCGTCGGCCGGTGCAAGGAAGTCGTCAACGACGATGAACGAGGTAGGCATGGCCACCGAGCGTAGCGATGCACTGCGGCGGCGGCAACTGCGCAACGAAAAACCCCGCCTTGCGGCGGGGTTCTTCTTTTGCAGCGGGAAGGGATGCCGGCCCAGGGCCGGCACCCGATGCCAGGGGCGTGGACTTAGAAGTCCATGCCGCCCATGCCACCCATGCCGCCCATGCCACCGGCGCCACCCATGGCCGGCTCGTCCTTCTTCGGAGCTTCGGCAACCATGGCTTCGGTGGTGATCATCAGGCCGGCGATCGAGGCTGCGTTCTGCAGGGCCGAACGGGTCACCTTGGTCGGGTCCAGGATGCCGAACTGCAGCATGTCGCCGAACTCGCCGGTGGCCGCGTTGTAGCCGAAGCTGCCGGTGCCTTCCTTGACCTTGTTGATGATGACCGACGGCTCGTCGCCGGCGTTGGCCACGATCTCGCGCAGCGGGGCTTCCATCGCGCGCAGGGCGATCTGGATGCCGTGGTTCTGGTCTTCGTTGGCACCCTTCAGGCCGGCCAGCGCGGTGATCGCGCGCACCAGCGCCACGCCGCCGCCCGGGACCACGCCTTCTTCAACGGCTGCACGGGTGGCGTGCAGGGCGTCGTCGACGCGATCCTTCTTTTCCTTCATTTCGATTTCGGTCGAGGCGCCGACCTTGATCACGGCAACGCCGCCGGCCAGCTTGGCCACGCGTTCCTGCAGCTTCTCGCGGTCGTAATCCGACGAGGTGTCCTGGATCTGGGTCTTGATCTGCGCCACGCGTGCATCAACGTTGGCCTTGTCGCCGACGCCGTCGATGATGGTGGTGTTCTCCTTGGAGACCTGCACCTTCTTGGCGCGGCCCAGGTCCTTGATGGTGGCCTTTTCCAGCGACAGGCCGACTTCTTCGGAGATCACGGTGCCGCCGGTCAGCACGGCCATGTCTTCCAGCATCGCCTTGCGACGGTCGCCGAAGCCCGGCGCCTTGACGGCCACGACCTTGACGATGCCGCGGATGGTGTTGACCACCAGGGTCGCCAGCGCTTCGCCTTCGACTTCCTCGGCCACGATCAGCAGCGGCTTGCCGGCTTTGGCGACGCCTTCCAGCACCGGCAGCAGGTCACGGACGTTGGAGATCTTCTTGTCGTGCAGCAGGATGAACGGGTCATCCAGGTCAGCGGTCTGCGACTGCTGGTTGTTGATGAAGTACGGCGACAGGTAGCCGCGGTCGAACTGCATGCCCTTGACCACGTCCAGCTCGTTGTCCAGGCCCGAGCCTTCTTCAACGGTGATCACGCCTTCCTTGCCGACTTCCTTCATCGCGTCAGCGATGATCTGGCCGATCGACTCGTCCGAGTTGGCCGAGATGGTACCGACCTGGGCGATCGCCTTGTCGTCGGCGGTCGGCTTGGAGATGTTCTTCAGCTCGGCGACGGCGGCCGAAACGGCCTTGTCGATACCGCGCTTGAGGTCCATCGGGTTCATGCCGGCGGCAACGGCCTTGGCGCCTTCGCGGATCAGGGCCTGGGCCAGCACGGTGGCGGTGGTGGTGCCGTCGCCGGCATCGTCGTTGGTGCGCGAAGCAACTTCCTTCACCATCTGCGCGCCCATGTTCTCGAACTTGTCAGCCAGTTCGATTTCCTTGGCGACGGAGACGCCGTCCTTGGTGATGGTCGGGGCGCCGAAGCTCTTTTCCAGCACGACGTTGCGGCCCTTCGGGCCCAGGGTGGCCTTGACGGCATTGGCGAGAAGGTTGACGCCGCGCACCATGCGCGAACGGGCGTCTTCACCGAAACGAATATCCTTGGCAGCCATTGCATTTACCTCATTGGTAGCGCCGGACGATGCCCGGCGGCTGGGAGTTTGGGATCAGGTTGAAACAGGTCGCGCGGAGGCTCAGCCGATGACGGCGAGCACGTCGTCTTCGCGCAGGACCTTGTACTCGACGCCTTCGCTCTTGTACGAGCTGCCGGCGTACTGGCCGTAGATGACCTTGTCGCCGACCTTCAGCGACGGCGCGCGCACGTTGCCGTTGTCCAGCGGCTTGCCCGGGCCGACGGCCACGACCTCACCCTTGGTGGACTTTTCCTTGGCCGAGTCGGGGATGACGATGCCACCGGCGGAGATTTCGTCGGCTTCGATCGGCTTGACCACAACGCGGTCGTGCAGCGGCTTGATGCTCATAGGAGACCTCTTAAGTGATTGATTGGTCTAAAAAAGTCCGGCGATGTTAGCACTCACCCCAGGCGAGTGCCAGAACCGCACGTGAAGAAACCCGACAACGTCGGGAGCAGGGCAGAGATGGAGCCCCGCGCCCTCCTTTCAAGGGTGGCATCAAAAAAATTTTTCCCGCCCGTGTCGCCTGGCGCTGGTCGGGATCCCGCCAATTTCGGTGACAAGCGTCGCACTGTCAGATATCTGACGTTCATTTACGACAAAGTGTCACTGGATCGGCCTTAGGCTCGACCGGGCATTCCCAATCACAAGGAGGAGTCGATGCGATTGCTGTCACCGCTTGCCGCGGCCTGCCTGCTGGCCCTGGCCGCTGCGCCGGCCCAGGCCGAGGTCTTCATCAATGAACTGCACTACGACGACAGCACCGCCGCCGGTGACGTCGGCGAAGCGATCGAGGTCGTGGCCACCGCCGGCGAGGACCTGTCCGGCTACCGCCTGTACCTGTACAACGGGTCCAACGCATCGGCGGCCGTGGTCTACGCCAACACGCCGGTCCCGGCCGGCACCGCCGCCGGCTGCGGCAGCGCGACCATCGCCGTGGTCAACTACCCGACCAACGGCATCCAGAACGGCCCGAACGATGGCATCGCGCTGGTCGATGCCAGCGGCAAGGTGGTCCAGTTCCTCAGCTACGAGGGCACCATCACCGCGTCCGGCGGCCCCGCCGCGGGGATGACCAGCCAGAACATCCCGGTGGCCGAGACCAACAGCACGGCGCCGCGCACGTCGCTGCAGCTGACCGGCAGCGGCAGCCAGTACGCCCACTTCACCTGGGCCGAATCGGCCGGCCAGACGTTCGGCAGCTGCAACAACGGACAGACCTTCAGCGGCGGCGGCACCCCGGGCCCCAACACGCCGCCGTCGGTGTCCACCACCACCCCGGCGCAGGGCAGCAGCACCTTCCCGGCCGCCGCCGACCTGGAAGTGGTGTTCAGCGAAACGGTGAACCTGGCCAGCGGCGCCTTCGCCCTGAGCTGCGGTACCTCCGGCAGCGTGCCGCTGACCTTCCCGGCCAGCGGCCGCAGCGTGAAGCTGTCCACCAACACCGCGCTGGTGGCCGGTGAAGCCTGCCGCTTCGACATCCGCGCCGCGCGCATCACCGACCTGCAGGGCGCTCACCCGGCCGCCGACAGCCGCATTGCCTTCACCGTGGCCAGCACCGGCGGCAATCCGGACCCGGGCAACCCTGGCGTGCCGGCCGGCTATTACTCCAAGGTCAACACCAGCAGCCCCAGCCAGCTGCGCTGTTCGCTGCACGCCACCATCAAGGGCCACACCGCCTATCCGTACAGCGGCTCGGGCACCAGCACCTGGACCATCCTGGAAATTGCCGACGAGGATCCGAACAATTCCGGCAGGATCCTGGATGCGTATCGCAACCACAGCTACGCCAAGGTGACCGATCGCGCCGGCAGCGGCAGTGGCCTGAAGTACAACCGCGAGCACACCTGGCCGAACTCGCTGGGCTTTGCCACCACCACCGGTGACAAGGGCCTGCCGTACGCGCCGTATACCGACACCCACATGCTGTACCTGACCGACGCGCAGTGGAACGCCGATCGTGGCAACAAGCCGTTCGGCAAGTGCGACGCCAGCTGCGGCGAGCGCGCCACCGAGGCCAACAACGGCCAGGGTGGCGGCAGCGGTGGCTATCCGGGCAACTCCAACTGGGTGCGCACGCCGGACGGCAACACCGGCACCTTCGAGGTGTGGGGCAAGCGCAAGGGCGACATGGCGCGTGCGGTGATGTACATGGCGATCCGCTACGAGGGCGGCAAGGATGCGGCGACCGGCCAGTCCGAGCCGGACCTGGAGCTGACCGACGACCGCAGCAAGATCGTCAAGACCAGCAGCTCACCGGCCTACATGGGCCTGCTGTCGACCCTGATCGACTGGCACCTGTCCGACCCGCCGGATGATGCCGAGCGTGCGCGCAATGACGTGGTCTACAGCTTCCAGGGCAACCGCAACCCGTTCATCGACCACCCCGAGTGGGCCACCCCGGCCCTGTTCACCTCGGCCAAGCCGGCCACCTGCCAGCTGGCCAACTGACCGCGCAACGCAGCGGTCCACGGCCGCCGCCGGGCCCTGGCCCGGTGGCGGCCCTATACTCGACGGTCATGTCGACCGTCGATCCCGTCCTGCTGCTGTTGACCACCTGCCCGGACCGGGCCAGTGCCGAGCGCATCACGCACGCGCTGGTCCGCGAGCACCTGGCCGCGTGCGTGACCCGCCTCGATGGCGCGCAGTCGACCTACCGCTGGCAGGGCGAGGTGACCACCGACGCCGAGCTGCAGCTGCTGGTGAAAACCACCGCGAGCCGCGTCGATGACGCGATTGCCCGGATCGTCGAACTGCATCCGTATGAACTCCCGGAGTGCATCGCGGTCGAAGCCCGGGCCGGCCTGCCGGCGTATCTGGATTGGATCCGGGCACAGACCCGGGAGGACACTGATTGAAGACTCTGTTTGCGCGTGGCGCCGCCCTGTGCGCCCTGTTGTGGCTCTCGCTGCCCGCCTTCGCCCTGGATGAGAAGGACCTGCTGCCGGTGGACCAGGCGTTCGCGCTGACCGCGACCGCCCCCGAACGTGGCCAGGTGCAACTGCAGTTCAAGATCGCGCCGGGCTATTACCTCTATCGCCACCGCACCAGCGTCAAGGCCGACCCCGCCTTCAATGCCGGCGCGCTGCAGATGCCCAAGGGCGACCGCCACCACGACGATTTCTTCGGCGAGGTCGAAACCTATCGCGAGCGCCTGCAGGCCACCCTGCCCGGCACGCCGACCGAGGCCGCCGGCACCATCAGCCTGGAAGTGCGATACCAGGGCTGTGCCGATGCCGGTGTCTGCTACCCGCCGCAGAAGCGCGTGGTGCAGGTCACCCTGCCCGGCGCCGGCGCCGCGTCCGTGCCCCCTGCCGCGCGTACCGGTGCGGCGAACCCGTTCAACAACCCGCTGGCCGGTGCCGGCAACAGCGGCGGCCTGCGCCTGCCGGGTGCGGCCAGCAACAGCCAGGCGCTACCGCTGCCGTCGGAACAGGCATTCGGCTTCGATGCCATCGCCAGCGATGGCAACACCCTGCTGCTGCGCTTCAGCCCGGCGCCGGGCTATTACCTGTACCGCGACCGCACCTCGCTGAAGCTGGAAGGCAGCGCCGGCGTGCTCGCCGACACCCCACGCTGGCCGGCCGCGCAGTCGCATCGCGACGAGCACTTCGGCGATGTCTCGGTCTACTTCAACCAGGTGGAAGTGCCGCTGCCGCTGCGCCGCACCGTCACCGACGCGGTCGACAGCACCCTGGTGGTGACCTTCCAGGGCTGCCAGACCGATGGCATCTGCTACCCGCCGATGACCCGCCGGGTCAAGCTGTCGATTCCGGCCGGCAAGCTCAGCACGGGCAGCGATCCGGCGCCAGCACGCACTGCGATGGTCAGCCCGCTGCCGGCCGCCGGTGCGCCGCGCGAATCCGCCGATGGCGCGCCGCTGCGGCTGCTGCCGACCGTGCCCAACGAGAGTGGCGCCGCCGCTGCCGCTGCCGGCAGCGCGACCGCGGGCACTGCATTCGCCAACGATGCGCGCGGTGACAACGCACTGCGCACGCGGCCGCCGGTGACGACGCCGAATCCGGATCGTTCGTTCGTCTGGGTCCTGCTGCTGGCGCTGGCCGGTGGCCTGGTCCTGAACCTGATGCCCTGCGTGCTGCCGATCCTGTCGCTGAAGGTGCTGAGCCTGGCGCAGAGCGGCGAAAGCCCGCAGCGTGCGCGCAGCCATGCGCTCTGGTACACGCTGGGCGTGCTGGTCGCGTTCGCGGTGATCGGTGCGCTGATGGTGGGCCTGCGTGCGCTCGGCAACGCCGTCGGCATCGGCTTCCAGCTGCAGCACCCGGGCGTGGTGGCCGCACTGGCCTACATCATGTTCGCGGTGGGCCTGAGCCTGTCCGGCGTATTCACCCTCGGCGGTGGCATCGGCAACCTGGGCCAGTCGCTGGCCAGCCGCAGTGGCCCGGCCGGTGATTTCTTCACCGGTGCGCTGGCCTGCGTGGTCGGCAGTGCCTGTGTCGGTCCGTTCATGGGCGGCGCGATCGCCTACGCGTTCATTGCCCCGCCGCTGAAGGCGATGACCGTGTTCCTGTTCCTCGGCCTGGGGCTGGCCCTGCCATTCCTGCTGATCGGCTTCGTGCCGGCGCTGGCGCGGCGCCTGCCCAAGCCCGGGCCGTGGATGGAAACCCTCAAGCACGTGCTGGCCTTCCCGATGTACGCCACCGCGCTGTGGCTGCTGTGGGTGCTGGGCAAGCAGCGTGGCGTGGACGGCATGGCACTGGTGCTGGGTGGCCTGCTGCTGTTCGCCTTCGGCCTGTGGCTGTTTGAACGCAACCGCTGGACCGGCTCGCGTGCGGTGACCCTGCTCGGCGTGCTGCTGGCGATCGGTGCGCTGGTTCCGGCCTGGGGCGTGACCCAGCTGGCACCGCCGGCGCGGGCCGCACAGGCCGCCAGCGACAACGTGGTCGAGTATTCGCCGCAGTTGCTGGACCGCCTGCGCGCCGACAACCGCGTGGTGTTCGTCAACATGACCGCCGACTGGTGCGTGAGCTGCAAGGCCAACGAACGTGCGGTGCTGTCACGGCCGGAGTTCAAGGAACTGCTCAAGCGCACCAACGCGGTGTACATGCGTGGTGACTACACCAACGTCGACCCGCAGATCACCACGTTCCTGGAGGAGCACAAGGCGGTGGGCGTGCCGCTGTACGTGGTGTACGGCCCCGGCGCGCCGCCGACCGTGCTGCCGACCCTGCTGACCCAGGCGGTGGTCGAGGAAGCGCTGCTGCGCACCGCACGATGAAGTGGCAACGGCCCGCGCTGCTGTGGACAGCGGTGCTGGCCGCCGGCCTCGGCCTGTGGGCCGGGCATCGACTGTCACCCGCCCCGCCTGCACCCGCCACGCCAGCGACGGCTTCCACAGCCACCGCCGCGACGCCCACGCTGCAGGTGGGCGATCAACTGCCGGCGCTGACCTTGCCGGACCTGGCGGGACAGCCCCTCGACCTGCGCCAGCGCTTTGCCGGCCGCCCGCTGCTGATCAATGTCTGGGCCAGCTGGTGTGCGCCCTGCGTGGAAGAGATGCCCGAGCTGGCGCGCTTCGCCGATGCGCAGGGCGACCACGGCGTGCAGGTGCTGGGCCTGGCGCTGGATACCGCGGACGACGTGCACGGTTTCCTGCGGCGGGTGCCGGTGGAGTACCCGATCGTGATCGAGACCCCGGGGCCACGCGATGCCAGCGTGCAGCTGGGCAATGCGCAGGGCCTGCTGCCTTACAGCGTGCTGTTCGATGCGCAGGGGCGGCTGGTCAAGGCGAAGCTGGGGCCGTTCGCCCAGGGCGAGATCGACCGCTGGGTGAAATGAGGGATCGACAGCACCGCGCCCTGCACCTGCGGTAGTGCCGGCCGCTGGCCGGCAACTCCACTGCGGTAGTGCCCGCCGCTGGCCGGCAATTTCAACTGCGGGTAGTGCCGGTCGCTGGCCGGCAATTTCAACAGCAAAAGCAAAAAGCGGGCATTCCGTGGGATGGCGGGGCACTGCGGGTGGTCAGGACACGCCGTAACCGGACCCACCCGTCATCCCACGGAATGCCCGCCGTTGCTGTTGCGTTGGCTGTTGCTTCCGAGATTGCCGGCCAGCGGCCGGCACTACCACGGGTGCCGGGCCGCGCCCGGCCGCTGGCCCCTGCTTGACCGCAGGCAAGGCGCCACGGAGAATTCCGCGACTAATTCTCATTTGCTGTTGCGCAGGATGCGGGCGGCAGCCTCCCGGGCCCTCCTCCTTCGATGTTCAAGAACGTCCTGTTCCAACTGCACTGGCTGCTGGGCATCACCGCCGGTGCCGTACTGGCCGTGATGGGCCTGAGCGGCGCGACGCTGTCCTTCGAGGACGAGCTGCTGCGCGCCGCCAATCCCGGCTTTGCCGAGATCGCCGCGCACCATGCCGACGGCCAGCAACCGCTTGCCCTCAGCGAGCTGGTGCCGCTGCTGCAGGTCGGCAGTGAACGCCCGCTGCAACGCCTGCGCGTGGACGCCACCGGCCAGCGGCCGTCGGTCGCACGCTTTGCCGGCGGCAAGGAACACTGGGTGTACTTCGATCCGTACAGCGGTGAGCGCTTCAGCACGCTGCGCGGACAGGCGTTCTTCGACTTCGTCGAGGACCTGCATCGCCACCTTGCCGCTGGCGACCGCGGCAAATGGGTGACCGGCGGCTGCGCCATCGCCCTGCTGTTCTTCACCTTGTCCGGGCTTTACCTGCGCTGGCCACGGCGCTGGTGGCACTGGCGCAGCTGGCTGGCGATCGAGTGGAAACGCAGCGGCCGCGGCTTCCTGTGGAGCCTGCACTCGGTGCTTGGCACCTGGGTGCTGCTGATCTACCTGATGAGTGCGCTGACCGGCCTGTGGTGGTCGTTCGACGGGTACCGCAGCGCTGCCAATTCCCTGCTGGGCGTCGCGCCGGCCGCCAGGCACAAGGTCGATCCCGATGCCACCCTGGACCTGGAGCGCATTGAAACCACGCTGTACGCCCTGCCCGGCGTGCGCACCGGCTACATCGACCTGCGCCTGCCGGAGAAGCCGGGGCAGGCACTGAACGTGCGGGTGATGGCCGGTGATCCATCGCAGCGCGGCGGACAGCATGACCGCGCACACGACCTGCTGCAGCTGGACCCGGCCACGGGTGCGGTGCTTGAGGCGCGCCCGTATGCACGCCAGGGCACGGGCGGCCAGCTGGCCACGAGCGTGTTCGCGCTGCACTCGGGCAGTTACTTCGGGCTGCCCGGGCGTGTCGTGGTGATGCTCAGCAGCGCAGCCATGAGCGTGTTCTTCATCACTGGCTGGCTGCTGTACCTGGATCGCCGTCGCAGCCAGCGCCTCGCGCGAGGGTTGCGCCAGTCGCTGACACCGCCGGTCGCCGACGGTGAGGGCACCCCGTGGCTGGTGCTGCATGCCAGCCAGAGTGGACTGGGCGAACAGCTGGCGTGGCGTGCGGCCGCGCAGCTGCAGGCCGCTGGCCATCCGGTACAGGTGCTGCCGCTGGCCCGGATCGACGCCGCCCAGCTGCAGCAGGCATCGCAGGCGCTGCTTGTGCTGAGCACGTTTGGCGATGGCGAGCCACCGGATGCAGCGCGGCGCGCGGCACGCCAGCTGATGGCGCAGACACCGGACCTGTCGGGCCTGCGGTTCGGCCTGCTCGCGCTGGGGGACCGCCAGTATCCGCGTTACTGCGGCTTCGGCCGCCAGGTCGATGGCTGGTTGCTCGGCAACGGCGCGCGCCCCCTGTTCGAACGCATCGATGTCGATGCTGCGGCCGTTCCGGCCCTGCGCCGATGGCAGCAACAACTGGGCGCGCTGACCGGCATCGTCACCGATGACAGCGTGCTGCCTGCTGCCACGCAGATGCATGAGTGGCGACTGCTCGGGCGCGAACGCCTCAACCCGGGCAGCCTCGGCGGGGCCATCTGGCGTGTGCGCCTTGCGGCGCCAGGCACGGTGCAGTGGCAGGCCGGCGATATCCTGCATATCGCGCCTCGCCACAACGCGCAGCATGCCAGTGCCGTGCTGGAGGCACATGGGCTGGATCCGCTGCTGCCCCTGCTGGTGGACGGCCAGCCGCGCACGCTGCTGGCACTGGCCAGTGAACGCGAACTGCCCGACGCCGACGCCGCACTGGCGGTGCAGGACCCCGGCCTGTGGCTGTCCGGATTGCCGCTGCTGCCGGGGCGCGAGTATTCGATCGCATCCGCGGCCGACGATGGCGTGGTGGAGCTGGTGGTGCGGCTGGTGCATGACACGTCCGGTCGTGCCGGGCTCGGCTCCGGATGGCTGACGCTGCATGCGCCGATCGGCGCCAGCATCGTCGCCCGGGTGCATCGCAATCCCGGCTTCCATCGCCGGGGCGATGCGCCGATGGTGCTGGTCGGCAACGGCACCGGCATTGCCGGCCTGCGCAGCCTGTTGCGCGAAGCCGCCCATGCCGGTGAGCACGGGCACTGGCTGTTGTTCGGCGAGCGCCAGCGGGCACACGACTTCCTGTTCGCCGACGAGATCGAGGCCTGGCAGGCGCAGGGCCATCTGGCGCGGGTGGACCTGGCGTTCTCGCGCGATGGCGACGGTGGTTATGTGCAGGACCGCCTGCAGGCGGCCAGCGATACGCTGCGCGACTGGCTGCAGCGCGGCGCGGTGATCCATGTCTGCGGCTCGCTGCAGGGCATGGCCGAAGGCGTGGACCAGGTACTGCGTGGCGCGCTGGGCGAGGACGCAGTGGAAACGCTGCTGGAAAGCGGACGCTACCGCCGCGACGTGTACTGAACCATTCGGTGGTGCCGGCCAGCGGCCGGCACCACCGGCAGAGTCAGGCCGCCGCGCGCGCCTGTGGCATCGACTGCAGGCGGAATGCGCCCACCGCTTCGGCCAGGGCATGCACCTGCGCCTGCATCTGCGCCGTCGAGGCACCGGCCTCTTCCACCAGGCTGGCATTGCGCTGGGTGCTGGCTTCCATCTGCACGATGGTCTGCTTCACCTGCGCAATACCTGCATGCTGGTCCTGCGACGCACGACGGATGCCGGCAAGCAGATCGGCCAGCTGCTGCACGCTGCCGACGATCTCCCCCATGGTCGCGCCGGCCTGCCCGGCCTGAAGGTTGCCTTGGCCGGCACGCGCCACTGAATCTTCGATCAGCCCCTTGATCTGCTTGGCCGCCTCGGCACTGCGCTGCGCCAGCAGGCGCACTTCTGCAGCCACCACGGCGAAGCTTCGGCCCTGCTCGCCGGCGCGCGCCGCTTCCACCGCCGCGTTCAGGGCAAGGATGTTGGTCTGGAAGGCAATGCCATCGATCAACTGGGTGATGTCGCCGATCCGTCGCGAGGCCTCGCTGATGCCGTGCATGGTCGCGACCACCTGGCCGACGGCCTCGCCACCGCGCTGGGCCACCGCTGCCGCACCCTGGACCAGGGCATCGGCGCGACCTGCTGCATCGGCAGTGCGGCCGACGGTGTCGGTCAGCTCATGCATCGACGCCGCGGTCTCTTCCAGGTTGGCGGCCTGCTGTTCAGTGCGCTGCGACAGGTCATGGTGACCGGCAACGATCTCGCCGACGCCGGCATCGAGGCTGGAGGCTGCCTGCTGGATGCGGGTGACGATGTGGCCCAGCTGCGCGACGGTGGCGTTGGCATCGTCGCGCATGCGCGCGAACACCCCCTGCAGTTCTCCTTCCATGCGCACGCTCAGATCGCCACGGGCCAGTGCGGCCAGCAGCACCTGCAGATCGCCGAGATTGCTTTCGAAGGTGGCCAGCAGGCGATTGATGCTGGTGGACAGCGTGCGCACGAAGCCCTGCTTGCCTTCCAGCCCAATGCGGCCGTGCAGGTCGCCCTGTGCGGCGGCATCGACCAGCGCTGCCACTTCGGTTTCCAGCAGGGTTTCCAGCGCACGGCTGCGCCACTCCACTGCCACGCCGAGGAATTGTCCTTCGTCGATGATGGCATTGGCGATCAACTGGTAGCGGACGCCGGCATGGCTGATCTCGCGCTCCTCGCGCTGGCGCATGCCGGCCAGGCTGGCCAGCGCCGGATGCAGGCGCACGGCTTCGCCGCCAAGCAGCGCTTCGGCCGGGCGTTCCAGCTGCTGCAGCAGCGCTGGATTGGCATAGGCCACCCGGCCTTCGGCATCGATCACCATCAGGCCGGCCTGCGCACTGTCCAGTGCCTGGCGCACGCGGGTGTTGCCGCGCGCCACGGCACGCTCGGTCTCGATGCGTGCGCGCAGGCGCCGCTGCATCTCCACCAGGCGCTGGGCCAGCTGGCCGATCTCATCGTTGGCGTTGTACACACGCAGCGTGGTGTCCAGGCGGTCGTCGGCGATGTCGCTGGCGAAGCGCAGGGTGTCCTGGATCGGCTGGCGCACCGCCCGCCGCACCAGCACCAGGCTGGTGATCAGCACACCGGCAACCAGCAGCAGGGTCAGCGCGAACAGTACGCTCATGGCGCGGGCCCCGGCCTGCTGGCGCGCCTGTGCATGGGCCAGCGCGGCGACCTGCGCCTGCTGGAACGCGGCCAGCGCCGGGGCCACGGTGGCAGCGGTATCCAACAGCGACTGCGCCTCCACGTCCAGGCCAACGCGGGCAGCGGTGTATGCCAGCACGGCGGCCTGATACGCCTCCATCCCGCTGCGCAGGGTGTCCTGCGCATCGGTGGGCAGGCCCGCCAGCGCGAGGTCGAACGGCAGCTTTTCCTCGCTGGCGCGGTCGGCGTGAGTGGAATCCCCGTCGAGCAGCAGCAGCGCTTCCTGGCGACGCATCTTCTGCAGGGACAACGCCAGCGACGGCCGTTGCAGCGCATCCACCTGTGCCTGCAGGGTGTCGGCCGCCTGCTGCAGTTGCGCGGCGAGGCCCGCATCACCACGCCCCATCTCATCGACCCGTTCGAACAGGGCAGCCACACCCTGCGAAAACGCGCCGGCGGCCTCGGTCAACGCCTGCAGCGCCTTGCGCCGCCCGGCATCCATCGGCATCGCGCGCAGCGCCTGCAGATCGAGCTGCAGCGCTTTCTGCGTAGCCAGCAGCTGCGCGCGGTCGGCATCGTCGAAACTGCGCGCATACTGGGTCTGCAGACGTCGCGCCTCGGCCACCCGCGTGGCCAGGCGCGCGGCCAGATCACTGCCGCGCTGGTAGCTGGCCTGGCTGCGCGCCGCCTGTGCGCTGGCATGGCCGGTCCAGGCGTAGACGGCGGCGATCGCAACCAAACCCAGGCCGCACACCCACAGCGTGGCCTTGAGCTTGTTGGCCACGCTGAGCCGGTGCGGTTGCAGCCACAGCAGCAGGCCGGGGGATGCCGAGCGCAACGCGGCAAGGCGCGTGCGCACGGACCGGAGGTGGGGGACAACGGCCGACATGACAGACTCCAGGCGGAAAGACGCACCTGTATCGGCCGGAACCTGAGCGACTTTAGGGCATTTTCCTCACGGGGCCACCGGCGGCGTGGGACGCGCTCTTTGTACCGGGCACAGGCGACGGCGGCATGACACTGCCGCCGCGCTTGACCTCAACCCCGGTTGCGGGAGCACAGTGGACCTCCCCTCCCCCGCCGGTGACTGCATGACGACGCTCGATGTCCCCCGCTACCTGCAACGCCTGGAGCTGGATGCGCCGCCACCGCTGACGCTGGCGGGCCTCACCCTGCTGCAGCAGCGCCACAATGCGCTGCTGCCGTTCGAGACCCTCAGCTGCCTGTTGCGCGATGCGGTACCGATCGATCTGGACAGCGTGCAGCGCAAGCTGCTGGACGACCGCCGTGGCGGTTACTGCTTCGAACTCAATGGCGGCCTGCTGGCGCTGCTGCAGGCGTTGGGATTCGATGCGCAGCCGTTGAGCGCGCGCGTACTGCTGGCTGCCCAGGACGGCGAACTGACCGCACGCACCCATCTGCTGCTGCGCGTTGAGGTGGACGGCGATGACTGGCTGGTGGATGCCGGTTTCGGCAGCCTCACACCGACCGTGCCGCTGCGCCTGCATGATCCACAGCCGCAGGCCACGCCGCACGAGCGCTATCGGCTGCGGCGACTGCCCGGTAACGGTGATTTCGTGCTGTCGGCCGAATCCAGCGATGGCTGGCGGGCGATGTACCGCTTCGACCTGCAGGCACCGGCACCGATCGACAACGTGGTGGGCAACTGGTACGTGTGCACGCATCCCGATTCCAGTTTCCCCGGCCAGCTGCGCGCGTCACTGACCGGGCCGGACTGGCGACGCACCATCGGCAGCGGCAACTACACCGAATACCGCCCCGGGCAGGCACCGGACAAGCGCCCGCTGCATGATGTTGGCGACGTGCGCGAGGTATTGCAGCAGCGCTTCGGCCTGCGGTTGCCGGACGATCCACGGCTGGACCCGGCGATCAACGACTGGCTGCAGCGTTCGCGCGCCGCGACGATGTAGCGGATGCACGCGCAGCGTCGTGCCATGCCTGGCGGGCGGCGTCATCAACAGCCGCCGGGCATGGGCTCGGCGCTACGGCATCCTGCGCGCCTGCAGCGCAATCCGGTTGCCTTCGCTGTCCACTATCTCGGCCACGCGCCAGTGGCCGGCATCGGCCGGGCCGAAGCGCAGCCCCGCGCCCGCCGTCAGCGCGCGGCCGAGGCTGGCGTCCAGGTCAGCAACCCCGATGTAGATGCGCGCCCCGTGCTCGGACGACTGGTAATCGGCTCCCTGCACCAGCGCCATGCTGGCGCCGGCGGCCTCGTCGGCAAACGGCAGGTAGGCCATCCTGCAGTCATGCAGCAGGATCGGGGCGTCCACCACCACCTGCAGCCAGTGCTGGTAGAACGTGATGGCCCGGGCCAGGTCACGGACCGGTATCTCGACGTGCAGAATCGGGTTCATGCGCGCAGCTTAGCCGGATACTGACACCCCCTTGCAGGGCAGCACTGGCATGCTGGACGGCCCCTTCCCCGCGGAGTCCTGCATGTCCCTGGCCGAACACCGAAGTGCGCTGGCACCGCTGGGCTTTCTGCGCGTGGCCATCAACCTGGGCAATCCAGTCCTGGCGCAGGGCGATGCGCGTTCACCCCGCGGGCCGTCACTGGAACTGGCCACCGCACTGGCGCAACGCATCGGCGTGCAGGCACGCTTCCGCTGTCACGACGCCGCAGCCTCGGTGGTCGCTGCGGCCAGCGAGGATGGCTGGGACCTGGCTTTCCTGGCCATCGATCCGGCGCGCGCCGACCGCATCGCCTTCAGTGCGCCCTACGTCGAGATCGAAGGTACCTACCTGGTGCGCGAGGACAGCCCTGCACGGCAGGTTGACGACCTTGACCGCGAGGGCCTGCGCATCGCGGTCGGGCGCGGGGCGGCCTATGACCTGTTCCTCAGCCGCGAACTGCGCCACGCCACGATCGAGCGGGCCGAGACGTCGGCAGCGGCGATCCGCCTGTTCGCGCAGCAGCGCCTGGATGCCGCCGCCGGCGTGCGCCAGCCGCTTGCCGCCTGGGCGCAGGCACACCCGGGCCATCGCGTCCTGGCCGACCGCTTCACCGCGATCCAGCAGGCCGTGGCGGCACCGGCTTCGCGCCCGGCCGAAGCGTTGCAGGCCCTGTTCGACGAGGTGGAGGCGATCAAGGCCGGCCCGTTGCTGGAAGCCGCGTTCGCCCGTGCCGGGCAAGCGGTGACGCTGGTCCGATGACGGTAGCGTCGAGCCATGCTCGACGTTACAAGCGCGCGTTTTCCATGTGCCGCACGTGCTCGTCGGCCTGTGCGTGCAGCCAGTCGCGGAAGGCAAGGAAGCCGCGATGACGGGCAGACCGCTGCGGATAGACCAGCCAATGGGGCCAAGCCGTTTTCAGGCGCTGGCTGGACAGTGCCACCAGCTGGCCGGAGTCCAGCAGCAGGCGCGCGCGCGTCACCCGCCCCAGCGCCACGCCCACCCCGTCCAGCGTCAACCGCAGCAACCAGAACGCCCTGCTTGGCGAGGACGGCGTGGATGGACTGAAGACCGGCTATACCCGGGCCGCAGGCTTCTGCCTGGCGGCGACCGCCTGCCGGCCAGTACCCGGGCGGGAGCAGCCAGTGCGCCTGGTCACCGTGGTGCTGGGCTCCGGAAGCCGCGACGCGCGCGACGCGCTGGTGCGCGACCGGCTGGCCGCAGGATTCGCTGCACTGGCCACCGCCTGAGCGGAGGTGCGCCTCAGCGCCGCTTGACCGTGGCCACGATCAGCCGCTGCAGCTCGGCTTCGGCGTTGGCCTTGTCCAGCGCGCCTGCCATCACGCCCTCCGACAGGGTCTCGGCGGCACCGAGGATGGCCCAGCGCCCCGCCAGCGGCACGGTGCCGTGGGCGGCGAACGGCCCCAGCCAGACCTGGCAGTTGTCGATGAAGTCCTGCTGGTAGCGCCGACGTACCTCATGGAGTTCCGGCGCGCCCACCAGCGCAGCGAGGATGCCCTGCACTTCACTGCCCTGGCTGAGGACGCAGTCGATGTAGCCGGAGGCGATGGCCGCCGCACGATCGGCCAGTTGTGCCCTGGCACGGCCGATACGCTCGTGGAAGACCACTGTCTGCCGCCCGTCATAGTCATCGTAGAGCGCCGCCAGCAGTCCGTTGCGGGTCACGAAGTGATCGTAGGCCACCGGCTTGGTCACACCGGCCGCCTCGGCCAGCCGCCCCAGCGTCAATGCATCGGTGCCTTCTTCGCCGATCAGCGCCCAGGCCACGTCCAGCAACTGGCGGGCGCGTTGCTCGCGGGTCAATCGGCGGCGCGTGGGGGCGGCGTGGGCGGGCATCGGCGGAACACGGCGATCAGTGCGTCGGAGCGCCGATTTTACGGCCGATCGCCAACGCGGTCTGCAGATGCGCGTCAGCCGCACCGGTATCGGCGTCCAGCAGCAGATCGGACGACAGCACCGGCGCACCGCAGTAATCGAAGATGCCCCTGTCGATCTGGGTCTTCATCGCCGCAGCGTAGCCACGGCGTTCGACCATCTCCGCGCCGGCGCCGCCGAGGGCCACCAGGTGCACGCGCAGCCGCTGCAGCTTCTTCTGCACTTTGCCGTCGGCGCCATCCTGGTAGGCCCAGCCCTGGGTGAAGACGCGGTCGATCCATCCCTTCAGCACTGCCGGCAACGACCACCAGTACAGCGGATAGACCAGCACCAGCGCATCACTGGCATCCAGCCGAGCGTGCTCGGCCGCGACATCGGCAGGCACCGCGCCGGTGCCGCGGAACAATGCCTGGTCGTGGCGGTTGAAGCGCGGATCGAAGCCTTCGGCGATCAGGTCGGCGTAGGCCACGGTGTTACGGCTGTCGGCGCCGCAGATGGCGTCGCCGATGCGATGCGCGATCGCGTGGGTGAGTGAACCGGGTTCCGGGTGGGCAATGACAATCAGGCTGTGCATGAGGTGCTCCGCGATCAATACCTACCAATAGTAGGTAGCGGATCGCGGGATACCAGCGTCATGCGTGGGATGCTGTTTTCGTGTCCGCCGTATAGTGCGTCGGTTGCCCGGAGGAGGTTCGAGGATGCACGCACGCCTGTCTGCGCTGTTGCTGGCCCTGCTGTGGGCCGTGCCCGCATGGCCGGCCCTGGCCGGTGAACTGGGCCCGGCCGAATCGGCCGCCCTGCGCCAGGATGCGCAGGCGATGATGGCGGCATTCGCGCGCGGCGACACCGACCTCATCATCGCGCGCACCCATCCCAGCCTGAAGCAGCTGGCCGGAGGCAACGAGGCCTATGCACAGATGGCCCGCGACACGGTCAAGGCGCTGCGCAGGGCCGGGGTCAGCGTCATCAGCGATGAAGCCGGCGTACCGGGCCGCACCTACGCGGCCGGCGACGAAGAAGTCTGCTTCGTGCCGCGCCAGTCACTGCTGCGCGTGCGCGAAGCACCGATGCGCAGCACCTCGTTCCTGGTCGCCGTGCGCCGCACCGGTACGACGCAATGGCGCTACCTGGACGGCGCGGCGATGCTGGACAACCCGGCACTGCTGCGGCAGCTGCTGCCGGCGCTGGAGCCGAGCGTGCCGCTGCCCAGCGGTGGGATGGAAGCGCTGTAGCCGCAGGCGCGCGTCCCTCCACGCACGGGGTGGCTCCATTGCAGGCCTGGGCGTGCGTCAGCGGAACAGCGCGTTCAACGCCGCGCCCGAAGCCGCCTGCTGCAGGCCATCGAAGCGGCCGTCCTGCATGATCGGCTCGACGGCCTGCATCAGCCCACCCCATGCCGCGCGCGCCAGCGCACCGCCCAGGCTGATCCGGCGCACGCCGAGGTCGGCCATCTCCTGCAGGCGCAGCGGTGTCGGTCCCCCCACCAGCAGGTTCACCGGCGTCGAGCCCGCAGCGGCGACCACGGCACGGATCTGCTCGCGCGTGCTGATACCCGGGGCGTACAGCACATCGGCGCCGGCCTCGGCATAGGCACGCAGGCGCCGCAGGGTGTCCTCCAGGTCGGGCACGCCAACGAAGAAATTCTCGGCGCGCCCGACCAGCAGCACGTCGGCCCCCGCACGGTCGATGGCCGCACGGGCGGCGCGCAGTCGCTCCACTGCCTGGTCGATCGGACGCAGCGGTGCATCGGCCACGCCGCTGGCATCCTCGATCGACAGCGCCGCGATACCGGTGTCGATGGCCGCCGCCACCGCCTCTTCCACTGCCTGCGGCGTTGCGCCGAAACCATCGCCGAAGTCGGCATTCAACGGCAGCGACGTCGCCGCCGCCATCAGGCGCAGATGGGCCAGCGTGGCCTGCAGCGAAACCGCGCCATCCGGCCGCCCTTCGCTCCAGGCACAGCCGGCGCTGGTGGTCGCCAGCGCCTGGAAGCCTTGCCGCTGCAGGTAGCGGGCGCTGCCCACGTCCCACGGATTGGGCAGCACGAAACAACCGCGCGCATGCAGCTGGCGGAAACTCGCGCGCTTGCGCTGGGTGTCGGCATCGAGCGGGGTCATGGCGGGCTCCTGGGCGGCAGTCCTGCACCCTAGCCCGCCCCGCGGCGGCACTCAATCACGGCGTGGGCCGAGCTGCATGAGGTGATGCCGCCTGCTTATGGGACGCCGCCGGGTGCACTGCCCGAGCGTGCTTGCCTGCCCCACAGTGCCCCACGGAGCCCCGATGCACCCGGACCCGCAGCCCCTGATCGACGCCAGCGACGATGACGCCCGCTGGGCCGACCTGCTTTCGCCCGCGCGCCGTCGCCTGATCGCGTCGGCCGGGCTGGCCGCTGGCGGCCTGGCCAGCGCGTCGGCCGCCAGCGCGGTCCCGCGCAGTGACAGCGCCGCGAACACCACCGAACCGGGACGCCCCGGATTCCGCGCCATCGTCCCGCCGCCGGCGAAGGGCCGCAGTCCCTGGGGGCTGGCCACGGCCAGCGAACCGACCCCGCGCCCGGCCAGCGTGCGCCCCGGCGAGGCAACGCTGCCCACGGCCCCGCGCGCCTACACCGACATCAAGAGCTACCACGCGCATATCTACTTCGACGAAGACAGCTTCGAGAAGGCCGCACTGCTGCGGCGCTGGGCCGCCGAACGCTTCCCGGTGGAACTGGGCAACTGGAACCTGGAGCCGCGCGGCCCGCACGTCACCCCGTCGTTCTATTTCGGCTTCACCAACGACCTGCTGCCGGTGCTGGTGCCGTGGCTGCAGCTCAACAGCCTGGGCCTGACCATCCTGATCCACCCCAACACCGGCGATGGCCGCGCCGATCATCTGTACTACGCGTTGTGGGTGAACCGCGCGCAGCCGGTGAATGCCTACAACTGGCCGGTGCCCAAACCCGGCGAACGCGAGCCGCTGGAGGAAGTCTTCCCGAACGTGGTGCCGACCGTGCCGCTGGAGACGTGAGCGGGTGCGTGACGGGGGCGGTGGGTGGTGTGCAGCGCACCTTGGGCTGCCCCTCGGTGGGTGCGTAGCGTGCTGCGCACCGAACTTCCTTCATCCACGCATGGCGTGGATCTACTGATCGGTGGTCTCATCCACGCATGGCGTGGATCTACCGCATCGCGGCCCATGGCGACATCAGTCTTCTCCCCGCCTGCCGCCATCGTCGGCCTACGTGCATGCATCCGCCACCTGCCCGGCGTTCAGCGCGCCTTGATCCGGCGCACGGCATACGGCCGCAAGCCCTTCGGCGAATTTCAAACGGTCGATTGAAACGCTGCAAACTTCGCCGAACTGGACAGCATCCGCCGGTTCCGCCAGACTGCCGCCCTTTCCCGTCTACCGGATCCCATGGCGAAGCTGCTGGTCCTGCACGGCCCCAACCTCAACCTGCTCGGTACCCGCGAGCCGGAGGTCTACGGCCACACCACGCTGGCCGACATCGACCAGGCCCTGGCGACCCAGGCTGCCTCCGCCGGGCACGCGGTGGAAAGCCTGCAGTCCAACGCCGAGCATGTCCTGGTGGACCGCGTGCAGGCCGCGCGCAACGACGGAACCGCGTTCATCCTGATCAACCCCGCCGCCTTCACCCACACCTCGGTGGCCCTGCGCGATGCGCTGGCGGCGGTGGCGGTGCCGTTCATCGAGATCCACCTGTCCAACCCGCATGCCCGCGAACCGTTCCGCCAGCACAGCTACTTCAGTGACAAGGCGGTGGGCATGGTGTGCGGCTTCGGTGCCGACAGCTACCGCTACGCGATGGACGCGGCGCTGCTGCGCGTATCCGCCACCTGATTGTCGACCCGGGCGCCCACGGCGCTCTCCTCACCTAGATAGAAACCAAAGAGGCCCTCATGGATCTGCGCAAAATCAAGAAGCTGATCGACCTGCTGGAAGAGTCGAACCTGGCTGAAATCGAAATCAAGGAAGGCGAAGAGTCGGTGCGCCTGTCGCGCGCCCCGGTGGCCGGCTATGCCGCCCCGGTCGCCGCGCCGGTGTATGCCGCTCCGGCCGCCCCGGCGCCGCAGGCGATGCCGATGCAGTCGCCGACCGAAGCCTCCACCGGCGGCAGCGCCAAGCCGGGCCCGGCACTGCCGGAAGGCCACGTGCTGCGCTCGCCGATGGTCGGCACCTTCTACGCCTCGTCCGCCCCGGACAAGCCGGCCTTCGTCACCGTGGGCCAGCAGGTCAAGGAAGGCGAAACCCTGGCCATCATCGAAGCGATGAAGATGTTCAACCCGATCGAAGCCGACACGTCCGGCACCATCGTTGCCATCCTCGGCGAGAACGGCCAGCCGGTGGAATTTGACCAGCCGCTGTTCGTGATCGGCTGAGGGGCGCGCCATGCTCGACAAAGTCGTCATCGCCAACCGAGGGGAGATCGCGCTGCGCATCCTGCGCGCGTGCCATACCCTCGGCATCCGCACGGTGGCCGTGCACTCCACGGTCGACCGCAACCTCAAGCACGTGGCCATGGCCGACGAGTCGGTCTGCATCGGCCCGGCGCCGTCGCCGCAGAGCTACCTCAACATCCCGGCCCTGATCGCGGCAGCGGAAGTCACCGATGCCCAGGCCATCCACCCGGGCTACGGCTTCCTGTCGGAGAACGCCGACTTCGCCGAACGCGTGGAAGAATCCGGCTTCATCTTCATCGGCCCCAAGGCCGACACTATCCGCATGATGGGTGACAAGGTCGAAGCCATCCGCGCGATGAAGGCCGCGGGCGTACCGTGCGTGCCCGGCTCGGGCGGCCCGCTCGGCGAGGACATCGTCGCCAACACCAAGATCGCCCGCGAGATCGGTTACCCGGTCATCATCAAGGCGGCCGGCGGTGGTGGTGGTCGCGGCATGCGCGTGGTGCACGCCGAAGCCTCGCTGAAGACCTCGATCGAAACCACCAAGAGCGAGGCCAAGGCCGCGTTCGGCAATGGCGAGGTCTACATGGAGAAGTTCCTGGAGAATCCGCGCCACGTGGAAATCCAGGTGCTGGCCGACGGACAGGGCAATGCCATCCACCTCGGTGAGCGCGACTGCTCGATGCAGCGCCGCCACCAGAAGGTGGTGGAAGAGGCACCGGCGCCGGGCATCACCGCCGAGCAGCGCGAGCAGATCGGCAAGGTCTGCGTGGAAGCCTGCATCCGCATCGGCTACCGCGGCGCGGGCACGTTCGAGTTCCTGTACGAGGACGGTCGCTTCTACTTCATCGAGATGAACACCCGCATCCAGGTGGAACATCCGGTCACCGAAATGGTCACCGGCATCGACCTGGTGGCCGAGCAGCTGAAGATCGCCGCCGGCCAGAAGCTGTCGATCAAGCAGAGCGACGTGGTGCTGACCGGCCATGCCATCGAGTGCCGCATCAACGCCGAAGATGCTGAAACCTTCGTGCCGAGCCCAGGCACCATCACCGGCTTCCATCCGCCGGGCGGCCCCGGCGTGCGCGTGGACACCCACATCTACAGTGGCTACCGCGTGCCGTCGAACTACGACTCGATGATCGGCAAGCTGATCGTGCACGGCCCGGACCGCGAAACCGCCATCGCCCGCATGCGGGTGGCACTGAGCGAGATGGTGGTCGACGGCATCAAGACCAACATCGCGCTGCAGCAGCGGATCATGCGCGACAAGGGCTTCCAGGCCGGTGGCCAGAACATCCACTACCTGGAAAAGCGCCTGGCCGAGCGCAAGAACAAGCCGATCGCACTGACCTGATCGGCAGCAGGGACTGGACACGGAAAGGGCGGGGATCTCCCCGCCCTTTTCTGTTGCTGCGGAGCCGATGCCGCAAAGCACGGCCGGGCAGGGGCTGGGCCCTGCAGCGACCGCGTCAGCGCTTGTCGGCCACGTCGGCCGGAATCTGCGAATGGGCCAGCGGCCGCACGCCATTGGGCGAGGTCGGATCGACGATCACCATGGTTTCGGTGGAACCATCCGGCCACACCACCTGGAAGGTGCTGCCGGCCGGCAATGAAGCGAACGGCATGCCGCTCTGCGCGCGATAGACCGCAGCCACCTGGCTGGCGCCGGCGCGGCGCACGTCTTCCTGCGCCTTCACCGTGGTCAGCTCCACCTTCGACAGGTGCCGGTAGCGATCCTCGTAGGTATCGATCATCAGCAGGCCGACCGCACCGGCCGAGTAGGCCACGAACAGCGCCACCCAGAACCAGAACTTGGCCCCATGCAGGAATCGACGGTAATTCATCGCCCGTCCCTCTTTCCAACCAGTCGCTTGATCCATTCCTTCATTTTCCCAGCACCTTGCCGCGATACCGCAGCGTCATACACGAAATCCCGGAAATCCTGCGCCCCATCCTGCGAACAGATCCCTCCGTTCGCGCAAAAACTGTTGACCAGCACGCTGTCGGCCCCACACGGCAGACCGAGTTCGCAGGCCGCAAGCCGCCATGCAAGCTCGCTGAGCTGCTCGCCCGCCACCAGGCCATCCAGCGCGCGGTCACCCGCCGCACGTACGCCCATGGCCGGCGCGATGGCCATGTAGGCCTCCGGATCGCGCGAGGTGCGCACGCGCTCGACCAGGTCACGACGGTACTCGGCGCTGTCATGCAACGGCTCGCCCTCGGCGAACAGCGATGCTTCCGCGGCCAGGTTGCCCTGCGCGGCCGCCTTGCGGCGCTCGGCCAGCACCAGTGCCGCGCCCAGCTTGTCGCCCGGGACGAAACCGCCGCACCGCTGCGCCACGCGCTCGCGCGCCTCGATCATCGCCGGCGCCGCCGTCAGCCCCAGCCCGCTCAGCACGTTGTTGTCCAGGCGGTAACCGCCCGGGTCGAGCGCGTACTGGGCGCAATAGTCATAGACGCGGCTGAGCATCCAGCGCGCTTCGTGGTTGCCGGTGTCGGCCTGCACGCGCAGGCGCTGCGCGTAGGCATACAGGTCGCTGGCGTCTTCGATGTCGGCGCGAAGGTCCAGCGGCAGGCCCGACGGCAGCATGTTGCCGCGCTCGAAGGCCGCCAGCCGCCGCGCCAGCGCCTCGGGGACCACCGGCAGCGATGTGGCGCTGTCAGCGCTGGCCACTGCGGTCGGCAGCTCCGGCGATGGCGATGCCACCGCCGCCGCATGGCCGCTGGCCCGGTACCCGGCCACGCCCAGCACGGCCACCGCCGGCAGCACGAGCAACCAGGTTTTCAGGGTCGGAGCCAGGGCCATCGGCGAGGTGAGCGTTCACGGCACGCAGGAAAGCGCCGAGTTTAGCAAGGCCCGGCAGGGCTGTCTGAACTGCCCCCGTTCATATCGAGGCGGCATCTCAGGCAATACGGAGACGCCCCGATGGTCTAGCATGGCCCCCTTTCCCGCGACTGTCCCCACCGCCATGCCGTTCCTGGAACTGACCCTGCGCTGCACCGAAGCCACCCAGCCCCGCTATGAGAATGCGCTGGAGGACGTCGGCGCCCTGGCCGTGACCCTGCTCGATGCCGAAGCCGACACCAGCAACGAACAGGCCATCCTCGAACCCGGCGTGGGTGAAACGCCGCTGTGGGACACCCTGGTGCTGAGCGCACTGTTCCCCGCCGACAGCAATGCGCTGTTGCTGCTGGCCGCCCTGGAATCGTTCGATCCGGAACTGGACTGGAGCAACGGCAGCTTCCGCGCCGTCGAGGATGAGGACTGGGAACGCGCCTGGCTTGACCAGTTCCAGCCGATGGATTTCGGCAGCCGGACCTGGATCGTGCCGTGGAACCATGAACTGCCGGACGCCGCGCAGGCCGCCGATGCTGCCGTGGTGCGGCTGGACCCGGGCCTGGCCTTCGGCTCGGGCACCCATCCGACCACCGCCCTGTGCCTGCGCTGGCTGGACCAGCTGGCCGTCGATGGCCTGCTGCAGGGACAGCGCGTGCTCGACTTCGGCTGTGGCTCGGGCATCCTCGCGCTGGCCGCGTTGAAGCTGGGTGCCGCCGAAGCGATCGGCGTGGACAACGACCCGCAGGCGCTGGTCGCCACCGCCGACAATGCCGAGCGCAACGGCGAGCAGGCCCGCATGCACGTGTACCTGCCGCAGGACGAACCGGTCGCCACCTATCCCATCGTGGTTGCCAACATCCTCGCCTCGGCACTGGACGCGCTGGCCGAGCTGCTGGCCGCGCGCGTTGCCGTCGGGGGCCGCATCGCCCTGTCGGGCATCCTGCAGGGCCAGGAAGGCGAACTGCTGCAGCGCTATGCCGCATGGTTCGACGACCTGCAGGCCACCCAGGATGGCGACTGGATGCGTATCACCGGCGTGCGCCGGGCCTGATCATGATTGAATGACCGCTGGATCCGAGCCCGCACCCTGAGCATGTCCGAGCCGACCCCGCCGCGCCGTCCCCTGGCCACCTTCCTGCGCCCCGCGCCGGAAGGCGAGGCCGCACCTGAGACCGACGCGCGCACGCCCGAACCGGCAATGCATGACGTTGCGGCGCCGCCCCGCGACCCGGTCGATGCGCCCGTGCCGCCCAGGGCAGAGACACAACCGTTCGACGACGCCGTCATCGCCGACGAGGCGGTCGTGGTCGAACCCGTCGTGGCGGCCCCGGTGCCGCAGGCGGTGGCCAGCGATGCGCCAAGCTTCCTGGGCACGTCACGCCCCCGCGTACTCCCGGTGCCGCGCTGGCACTGGGGGCTGGTCGCCGCGCTGGCACTGCTGCTGATCCTGCAGAGCGTGCTGGCCGATCGTGACCGGCTGGCCGCCGACGCCGGCAACCGCGCCTGGCTGGGCGCACTGTGCGGCGTGCTGCGCTGCAGCCTGCCGGTGTGGCACGAGCCGACCGCGTTCACCATGACCAGCCGCGAGATCCGCCCCCTGCCCGGGCAGGCCGGTGTGCTGCAGGTGCAGGCCAGCATCCGCAACGATGCGCGCTGGGCACAGGCCTGGCCGGACCTGCGCCTGTCACTGTCCGATGCCGATGGCCGGGTGATCGGCAGCGGCGTGTTCACGCCCGCGCAGTACCTCGGCGAAAGCCCGGGCACGACCGTGCTGGAACCGGGCCAGAGCGCGCGCATCGCGTTCCGCGTGCAGGAGCCCGCCGCGTCCACCGTCGCATTCACCTTCGACTTCCTCTGACCAGGGTAGAGGCGACCAGCCGTGGCAGGTCGGGCACGCTCGCGCTAGACTGGCCGCCACCACCTCGTCCGGCCGCGCGCTCCGCGCGCACGGGCCAACCAGATCGGGAACCCCCTTGAACGCTGTCCTCTCTCGTCCTGACAACAGTCGTGGCGCTCCCCGGCCACCGCTGCGTGAACACGTCGCCCAGTCCGTACGCCGCTACCTGCGTGACCTCGATGGCTGCGACGCGGACGATGTCTACGAGATCGTGCTGCGCGAGATGGAGATCCCGTTGTTCGTGGAAGTGCTCAACCACTGCGAAGGCAACCAGAGCCGCGCCGCAGCGATGCTGGGCATCCACCGCGCGACCTTGCGCAAGAAGCTGAAGGAATACGGCATCAGCGCGTAAGCGCGCGGGTGGGCCGTGCCGGCCGCTGGCCGGCAACCCAATGAACGATGGCAGGTTGCTGTTGCTGTTGCCGGCCAGCGGCCGGCACTACCGGTACATCCACGCCATGCGTGGATGCATCCCCGGCAATCCCGCGGCCCGTCAGTAGATCCACGCCATGCGTGGATGCCCCCCCGGCGATCCCGCAGCCCGTCCAGTAGATCCACGCCATGCGTGGATGCCCCCCCGGCGGATCCCCGGCCCGTCAGTAGTTCCACGCCATGCGTGGATGCCCCCCCGGCGGATCCCGCGACCCGTCCAGTAGATCCACGCCATGCGTGGATGAAGCCCGGCGACGTCAGCCGCCGCCGCCCGCCTTCCAGTAATACCGCACTACGTGGAAGAACACCGGCGCGGCGAAGCACACCGAATCCAGCCGGTCGAGCATGCCGCCATGGCCCTCGATCATGTGCCCCCAGTCCTTGATGCCGCGATCGCGCTTGATCGCCGACATCACCAGGCCGCCCCAGAACCCCATCAGGTTGATCAGCAGCGACAGGCCGAACGCCTGCAGCGGGGTGAACGGGGTGATCCACCACAACGCCGCGCCCAGCGCGCTGGCGCTCAGCACGCCGCCCACGAAGCCCTCCACCGTCTTCGACGGCGACAGCTTCGGTGCGATCAGGTGCCGGCCCAGCAGCTTGCCCCAGATGTACTGCAGCACGTCCGAAGACTGCACCACGATCACCAGGAAGGCGAACAGCAGCACGTTGCGCGACGGGTCATGGCCGGGCACGTGCAGGTTCAGCAGCAGCGGCACATGCGAGATGCAGAACACGCAGATCATCAAACCCCACTGCACCTTCGCCGTGCGCTCCAGATAGTGCGTGGTATCGCCGCCGATGGTCGACAGGATCGGCAGGAACAGGAATGCATAGACCGGAATCAGCAGCGTGTACATGCCGTACCAGTCGATCCACACCAGGTAGTACTGCCACGGCAGCACGATGTAGAACGCGGCCAGCAGCGCGTAGTAGTCACCCGAGCGCGTCGGCGCCAGGGTGATGAATTCGCGCAGCGCGAACAGCGAAATGATCGCGAACAGTACGATCACCCCGGCACGACCGAAGAACAGCGCCAACCCGACCACGAGCGCCATCACCCACCAGGCACGGATGCGCGAGACCAGGTTGGTGATCACTGCACTGGGCCGCCCACGCTGGCGCCAGCGCAGGGTTTCGGCGACCAGCGTGGCCAGCACCAGCACCGCACCTACGCCGGCAAACAGCAGGCCGGTCTGCTGGCCGACACTCTGCGTTGCCAGATCGCCAGATACATCCAGCACGAAACTCATGCACGACCTCCATTCGGCGCCAGGTCCAGCAGCGCCTGCCTGCTGCGGGCCAGGAATGCGGACTTGTCCTCGTCGGCCTGCAGCCGCAGCGGCGTGCCGAAGGTGGCCGTGCACAGCAGCGGCAGCGGCAGGAACCGGCCCTTGGGCATCACCCGCTTCAGGTTGTCGATCCACACCGGCACGAACTCCAGCTCCGGCCGTTGCCGCGCCAGGTGGTAGATGCCGCTCTTGAACGGCAGCAGTGGTTCATCGCCCACGTTGCGGGTGCCCTCCGGAAACAGGATCAGCGAGCAGTCTTCGTCCACCGCGTCACGCAGCGCCTGGAGTGGATCCTGCTGGCGATGGCCGGCCTCGCGCTCGACCAGCACGCCGTTGAACACCGCATCGATCAGGTAGCGGCGCAGGCCGTCGCGCTGCCAGTACTCGGCAGCAGCCACCGGGCGCACCTGGCGCCGCAACGCCGGTGGCATCGACGACCAGATCAGCACGAAATCACCATGGCTGGCGTGGTTGCCGTAGTACACGCGGCGCTCGCTGGACGGCGCACAGCCGATCCACAGGGCGCGTGCCCCGGTCACTACATGGATCGCGCCACTGCAGGCGCGTGCAATCAGTTCGGCGAACATCGGCCCCTCCGGTTCACGTCTGCGGCCACAACACGGCAATTAGCAGCAGTGCAAACTGCACGGCCGTCAGCAGGTACTGCCGCAACAGCAGGCGGCGCATGCCGGCCCAGCGCAGGTCCCACCCGCGCAGCGGCGCGTCGGGCGATGCGCGGCGCAGGCCACTGTCGTGCAGCAGCTGGTCGGTACGGCGCGCAGCGGCTTCGCCGTCCAGGCCCTCATCGCGCAGCAGTTGCAGCAGGCCGGCGTCCAGCCCGACCCGCCATGCGTGGTAGGCCTGTGCGATGCCCGCGGCAATGCTGAGCAGCAACAGGCCGGCGGCGATCATCGCCAGCCCGGGTTCAACGCCCAGCAGCAGCAACGCTGCCAGCAGCAGCCCCAGCGACAGCGATGCCGGCCACCGTCCCTGGCGCAGCAACAGCTGCATGGTCGCCAGATCGGGCACCGGACTCATGCGCCGGCCCCCGCCGCAGCAGCAATGGCGCGCAGATGTGCCGGGCCCAGCACGATGCCGGGGCGTGCAGCGCGCACGATCGCCACCGCCCCTTCGGCATCGGCGGCACGCCCACTGCGCAGCAGCCAGGCGGCAACTCCGGCGGCACTGCGTGAGTAACCCAATGCGCAGCACACCAGCAGCGGCCCCTGTACCCGCAGTCGCTCAATGGCCTCGGCCGCCTCGCGCAACTGGTGCGGCGTGGGCACCACCAGGTCCAGCATCGGCACGCTGGCATACGCCGCGCCCGGCGCGCGGCAGGACAGCTCGGCACAGGCATCGACCACGCCCACCAGCAGTGCTGGCAACGCCGCGCAGGGAATACGCCCCAGCCACACGCCGTCCGTCACCGGCACCGGCTGCGGCGCACGCCGCGTCCACAGCCGCGAATTGATCCAGGCCGCGCCCAGGTACGGCGCCAGCAGCCAGCGTGCCGCCATGCTCAGGCGGCCATCGGCGCGCTTCTGGAACACCGCCGTACCGAGCCCGGCATAGGCCAGCGCCACCAGCAGCAGCGACACCACCGGCCACAGCAGCCACAACGCCATGCCGCGCAGCAGGACCGCAGGCACCAGCAGCACGGCGGCGCCCAGCAGGTACAGCACCGCCCATCGCCAACGTCTGCCATCCCGCACGGTGCGCCAGGCCCGCAACGGTGGCGTGCCCTGCTCCGGCCACAGCCACACGCACAGCCAGCCGGCCAGCAGGCCGGTCGGGATATCGATGAAATGATGCTGGAACGTGGTCAGCACCGAAACGCCGATCAGCAGCGCCCACATGTGCAGCACCCAGCGCCACACGCCGTGCAGGTACTGCGCGAACTTCACCCACAGCACGATCAACAGCACGATGTGCAGCGACGGTGCCTGGTTGAACGGCTTGTCGAAGCCCAGCAGCACATCGAACAGCCAGCCGAACACACCGCCGATCTCCGGTCGTTCGAAGCTGAAGCGCAGCGGCCACAGCAGGAAGCAGGCCACCGCGATGACCTGCGCACTGAGCAGCCGCAGCGCGTGCCGGTCCAGCTCCAGGCGTTGCCGGCACAGGAAGAACGAGATCGCGTAGAACAGGTCGATCGACCAGTACGGCACGATCGTCCACGGTACGAACGGAATGTGGGTTTCCCAGGCGAACGCCATCACCGGCAGCGTGGCGTGGCGGCCGGCCATCCAGTTGGCGAAGCCATAGCTGGCGAAGAAGAACGGACCCAGCAGCGCCAGCCACAACAGGGCGCGCCGCCAGGGGCGCCCTTCTGCGGCCAGTGGGGATGCGGCGAGCGTCGCCATCACGCGGTCCGGCGCGCCAGCGACACGGTGAAGATGCCGAAGTCGTCGATACGCTGCGCCACCTTCTCGAACCCGGCCAGGCGCACCAGCTCGTCCATCTCCTGCTGGGTACGGCGGCGCATCACCCACGCTGCGCCACCGCGGTGGCTGGTCAACGCACGGGCGATGAATTCCAGCTGCGGGTGCCAGGGCTGGCCGGTATAGGCCAGGTAGCCGCCCACCGGAACGGTCGCGGCGATGCCCATCAGCGAGCGCAGCACGGCGTCGTTGTCGGGGAACAGTTCGTACAGGCCCGAGACCACCGCCAGCGTCGGCGCCGGATCGACCCTCGCCAGCTGTGCCGGATCGAACGCATCGCCCTGCTCGAAGCGCGCGATATCGGCCGCGCCCAGGCGCTCGATCAACGCCTGGCCCTGGGCCACGTTCAGATCGCTGAAGTCGCGCAGCACGATGCGGTCGGCGCGCTGCCCGCCCTGGCCCAGCGCTTCGAGCACATAGCGGCCATGGCCGGCGGCGACATCCAGCACGCGCACTGGCGTGCCTTGCCCGCGCAGGCGCTGTGCAGCGTCGCGCAGCAGTTCCTGCAGGTGCTGGCCACGCACGCGAATGCCCCGCCAGCCGATCGCGTCCAGGTAGTTGCGGTCGATCATCCGCCCCAACGGGCCCTTGCCGCGTGCTTCGTCGCGGTAGATGTAATCCAGCGTGCTGCCCGAATCGAAACCGGTCTGCAGGCCCAGCGCGATGCCTTCGGACAACCGGCCACCGAAACGCAGGCCGCCACGCACCACGCGCCAGCGCAGGTCGGCCAGGCTGTTGCGCTGCGGTGGCCAGGCCAGGATCTCGGACTCTTCGAAGGTCGGCCCGTGGCGGTGCGCATCGCGCCGTGACAGCTCGCGCAACGGTTCGGCGAAACGCGCCTGGATGAAGCTGCGGATGCGCGCCAGTGCCGGTGCCCGATCGCGTTCACCCAGCGTGTCGTGGAAGAAGCCCGGCAGGTGCACGCGCTCCTTGATCGGGCTGGACAGGCGCTCGTAGAAGCGGTCCTGCGGGCCGCGATGCACCACGAAGTCGGAACCGGACACCAGCAGCTGCACCGGCACGCTGATGGCCTGCGCATCGGCGACGATGCGGTCAGCCGCTTCATACAGGCCCAGCAGCACGCGCACCGAGATCGGCCGGGTGATCAGCGGGTCGGTGCGATAGCTTTCCACCCGCGCCGGATCATGGGTCAGCCACTGCGGCTTGACGTAGCTGTTGACGAAGAAGTTGCCGCGCAGCTTCTGCATCAAGGCCAGGCCCGGGCGCGCGAACGGTACGTACAGCTTCACCTTGAACGCCGGCGAGGCCATCACCAGCGCGCGCAGGCGTGGGGCGTAGTCGTGCACCCAGGTCGCGGCGACCACCGCGCCCACGCTCTGCGCGATCACCACGATGTCTTCCACCGCGATACCGTGCTCGGCGCCGATGTGCGCGATGAAGCTGTCCAGGTCGCGCACCAGCGCCGGGAAGCCCGGTGCATCGCCACGCGCGCCCGGCGAGCGGCCATTGCCGCGTGCATCCCAGGCGAAGAAGGCGGTGTCGGGCAGGTCCAGCTCATCGACCAGGTGGGTGACCCGCCCGGAGTGCTCATGCCCGCGGTGCAGCAGCACGATGGCCCGGGTGGCCGGCGTTGCGGTGGAGCCCGCCCAGTACCGGTAGAACAGCGGTACCTGGTCGAAGCTGTGGAATTCCCGTTCCTGCGCCTGACGCATGCAATCTCCTGATTGTCTTTTTGTATCTGCTTGATTAATTCGGCGAAACCGCCGCTTCCCGCAGTCCGCGACGGACGCGGTTGATCATCGTCAGCACGCACAGCACCGCCAGGGCCGCAGCCACGCCAGTGACCGTCATCGCGCCAACCCACTCGAACGCCAGCAGCAGGCCCAGCACACCGATCGCGAAGGCGCGGTCGCTCTTGCCCATCGGGCCGTCATAGCGACGGCTGGCACCGACCATCAGCCCCAGCACACCGGCGTACTCGCTCAGCGCCGCCGCCCAGGCCAGCAACCACAGCGCCTCGGTGCGCACGCCCGGCACGCTGAGCAGGCTCAGGTACAGCGCCGCGTCGGCAATCACATCGCACAGCTCGTTCAGATAGGCGCCCAGCCGCGACTGCTGGCCGAACTCGCGGGCCAGCATGCCGTCCACGGCGTTGAGCGCCATGCGCAGCAGCATCCACAGTGGCAGCAGCAGGTACAGCAGGGGCTGGGCCGGCGCGTAGCACCAGACGGCGGCGGCCACCAGCAGCGAGACCACGGCGGCGGCCACGGTCACCGCATTGGCGGTGATCCCCATGCGGTACAGGCCGCGTACGGCCGGACGCAACAGGTCCTGAAAACGTCCTTTCAATGCATAGATCGACACGATCCGAACCCGCTGATCCTTGGCAGTTCCGGCACAGCCTACCCGATTGGGGCAGCGCGCCCCATCGAATTGCTTGCGGACCGCCCCCCGGCCGGGCGGTGCTGAAGGCGGCCACAGGCCATCGATGCGGGTTGAATTTCCCCATCAGCGCCCGCCACCGGCCCCCACCGCCTACAATATCGGCCCCGCTCCGCTGCCGATTCTGTCCCATGACTGCTGATCTGTTGCCCGTCCGCCGGGCCCTCCTCTCCGTTTCCGACAAGACCGGTCTGGTCGAGCTGGCCACTGCGCTGGCGGCACGCGGCGTGGAGCTGCTGTCCACCGGCGGCACCGCCAAGGCGATCCGCGATGCGGGCCTGGCCGTGAAGGACGTGGCCGAGGTCACCGGTTTCCCGGAAATGATGGACGGCCGGGTCAAGACCCTGCACCCGATGGTGCACGGCGGCCTGCTGGGCCGTTCGGGCCTGGATGACGCGGTGATGGCCGAACACGGCATCGGTGCCATCGACCTGCTGGTGCTGAACCTGTACCCGTTCGAATCGGTCACCGCCAAGGCCGACTGCACCCTGGCCGACGCGGTCGAGAACATCGACATCGGCGGCCCGGCGATGCTGCGCTCGGCGGCCAAGAACTTCGCCCGCGTGGCAGTGGCCACCGACCCGTCGCAGTACGCCGAGCTGCTGGCCTCGCTGGAGGCCAACAACGGCCAGCTGACGGCCGCCACCCGCTTCGCATTCTCGGTGGCCGCGTTCAACCGCGTCGCCCAGTACGACGCCGCGATCAGCAACTACCTGTCGGCAGTCACCGCCACCGACGCGGCCGTGCCGGCCCGTGCCGAGTACCCGGCGCAGATGAACTCCACCTTCGTGAAGGTGATGGACCTGCGCTACGGCGAGAACCCGCACCAGAGCGGCGCGTTCTACCGCGACCTGTACCCGGTGCCGGGCACGCTGGCCACCTTCCAGCAGCTGCAGGGCAAGGAGCTGAGCTACAACAACCTGGCCGATGCCGATGCGGCGTGGGAATGCGTGCGCCAGTTCGATGCGCCGGCCTGCGTCATCGTCAAGCACGCCAACCCGTGCGGCGTGGCCGTCGGTGCCGGCAACGGCGATGCCTACGAGCTGGCCTACGCGACCGACCCGACCAGCGCCTTCGGCGGCATCATCGCCTTCAACAAGCCGCTGGACGCGGCCACCGCCAAGGTGATCCTCGACCGCCAGTTCGTCGAAGTGCTGATCGCCCCGGACTACGAGCCGGCCGCGCTGGAATACGCGCAGAAGAAGGCCAACGTGCGCGTGCTGCGCATCCCGCACGGCGACGGCCTGAACAACTTCGACAGCAAGCGCGTCGGCTCGGGCCTGCTGCTGCAGTCGTCGGACAACCGCGGCATGACCCGCGACGAACTGAAGGTGGTCAGCAAGCTGGCGCCGACCGACAGGCAGTTCACCGACCTGCTGTTCGCCTGGAAGGTGGCCAAGTTCGTGAAGTCCAACGCGATTGTCTATGCCAAGGACAACCGCACCATCGGTGTCGGCGCCGGCCAGATGAGCCGCGTGTACTCGGCCCGCATCGCCGGCATCAAGGCCGCCGATGCGAACCTGGTGGTCGAGGGCTCGGTGATGGCTTCCGATGCGTTCTTCCCGTTCCGCGACGGCATCGATGCCGCCGCTGCCGCCGGCATCAAGGCGGTCATCCAGCCGGGCGGTTCGATGCGCGATGCCGAAGTGATCGCCGCCGCCGACGAACATGGCCTGGCCATGGTGTTCACCGGCGTGCGCCACTTCCGCCACTGATCCGCATCACGAAGCCGGGCTCTGCCCGGCTTTTCTCTTCCGTACCCGAGAACCCTGTCCCATGAAGATCCTCGTCATCGGCTCTGGCGGCCGCGAACACGCCCTGGCATGGAAGCTGGCCCAGTCCTCCCGTGTCACTGAAGTGATCGTGGCGCCCGGCAATGCCGGCACCGCCAGCGAAGGCAAGTGCCGCAACGTGGCGGTCAAGGTCACCGATATCGACGGCCTGCTGGCGCTGGCCCAGGCTGAAGGCGTGGCACTGACCGTGGTCGGCCCTGAAGTACCGCTGGTGGCCGGCGTGGTCGACCGTTTCCGCGCCGCCGGCCTGCGCATCTTCGGGCCGACCGCCGCCGCCGCGCAGCTGGAAGGCAGCAAGGCCTACGCCAAGGACTTCCTGGCGCGCCACAACATCCCCACCGCGTTCTATGCCGTGCACACCGACGTGGACGCCGCGCTGACGTATGTACGCGAGAAGGGCGCACCGATCGTGGTCAAGGCCGATGGCCTGGCCGCTGGCAAGGGCGTGATCGTCGCGATGAGCCTGACCGAAGCCGAAGATGCAGTGCGTGACATGCTCTCCGGCAACGCGTTCGGCGATGCCGGCGCCCGCGTGGTCATCGAGGAATTCCTCGACGGCGAGGAAGCCAGCTTCATTTCGATGGTGGACGGCGTGCATGCATTGCCGATGGCCACCTCGCAGGACCACAAGCGCGTCGGCGACGGCGACACCGGCCCGAATACCGGCGGCATGGGCGCCTACTCGCCAGCCCCGGTGGTGACGCCGGAGGTGCATGCACGCGTGATGCGCGAGGTGGTGAATCCCACCGTGCAGGGCATGATCGCCGACGGGATTCCCTTCACCGGCTTCCTCTATGCCGGCCTGATGATCGACGCCAGCGGCGCACCGAAGGTGATCGAATTCAACGTGCGCTTCGGCGACCCGGAAACCCAGCCGGTGATGCTGCGCCTGCAGTCGGACCTGGTCGAACTGGTGGAAGCCGCCATCGATGGCCGGCTGGACCAGGTCGAAGCGCAGTGGGATGCGCGCCCGTCGCTGGGCGTGGTGCTGGCGGCCAGGCCGTACCCCGAAGCGCCGATCACCGGTGAGGTGATTTCCGGCCTGGACGAGGTGCCGGCCAGTGCCAAGGTGTTCCATGCCGGTACGGCATTGGATGCGCAGGGCCAGGTGGTCAGTGCCGGCGGCCGCGTGCTGTGCGTGGCCGCACTGGGCGACAGCGTGCGCGACGCGCAGGCCAATGCCTATGCCGGCGTGGCCAAGGTGACCTGGGCCAACGAGTTCCACCGCAACGACATTGGCTGGCGCGCGATCGCACGCGAAGAGTGACGACCGCGCCGCAGCCACGCAGGGCGTGGCTCTACTGACATTGGTAGATCCACGGCATGCATGGATGAGAACGCCACCGAAAAGAAAAGGCCCGGCAATGCCGGGCCTTTTCATTGCTTCAACGCCATCCCGCCTTACGCGGTGAACAGCGCCTTCATCTTCTTCAGCGCGTTCGCTTCAACCTGACGGATGCGCTCGGCCGACACGCCGTACTCGTCGGCCAGTTCCTGCAGCGTCACCTTGCTGTCGGCGTCCAGCCAGCGGCGGCGGATGATGTCACGCGAACGCGCATCCAGTTCCGCCAGGCCTTCGCGCAGCAGCTGCATCTGGTTGTCTTCGCTGTCCTCGCGCTCGTAGGCCATCGACGGGTCTTCGTCATCGGCGACCAGGAACGCAGCCGGCGACGGCGGTGCGTGTTCGTTGTCCTCGTCGGTCGGCGCATCGAAACCGATATCGCGGCCGGACAGGCGCGACTCCATTTCCATGACCTCGCGCTCGGAAACGTTCAGGTCCTTGGCCACCGCGCTCACTTCCGCTGCGTTCATCCAGCCCAGGCGCGTCTTCGACTTGCGCAGGTTGAAGAACAGCTTGCGCTGCGCCTTGGTGGTGGCGACCTTCACGATGCGCCAGTTCTTCAGGATGAACTCGTGCATCTCGGCACGGATCCAGTGCACCGCGAAGGAAACCAGGCGCACGCCCATGTCCGGGTCGAAGCGCTTGACCGCCTTCATCAGGCCGATGTTGCCTTCCTGGATCAGGTCGCCCAGGGCGAGGCCGTAGCCGTTGTAGCCGCGGGCCACGTGCACCACGAAGCGCAGGTGCGAATGCACCAGCTCGCGGGCGGCGTCCAGATCGTTGCCATCGCGGAAGCGACGGGCCAGGTCCTGTTCGTCATCGACCGACAGCACCGGGATCTGGTGCACGGCACCGATGTAGGCGTCCAGCGAACCGAGCGCACTGGGAATCGGGAGATTGTTTGCCACAAGGGCAGTAGAGGTGTTCTGGCTCATAGGCACCCATCTTAGCAGTCCGGGATTTGGACTGCTAAAGGAGGAAAAAGTTCCAGCATCCTATTGATGCAACACTGGTCCCAAACAGAGCCCTACCGTAGCGCGATTTGATGACAGTGGCGAGCACGCTTTTCGGGATTCACAATCCCTTGGAATTCAAGCAATTACCTGCCATAAAGCGGCCGATTCCAGTCAAGCGGAGCTGAACGGGCCGTTCTGAAGGCCCATTCAGGCCCGGGGACGTTGCCCGGTGTTCAGGCCCAGCGGCCCGCCAACACTCAGAGTGCCGAGCGCGGCGGCAGCGTCCAGTCGATCGGGGCCTGGCCGTGGCGCTGCAGGTACTCGTTGGCCATCGAGAAATGACGACAGCCGAGGAAGCCCCGATGGGCCGACAGCGGCGACGGATGCGGCGACTTCAGCACGCGATGGCGGCGGGTGTCGATCACCTTGCCCTTCTGCTGCGCATAGGCACCCCAGAGCATGAACACCAGTCCTTCGCGCTCGCGGTTGAGCACATCCACCACGTGATCGGTGAAGCCTTCCCAGCCGCGGCCCTGGTGCGCGCCGGCCTTGCCCTCTTCCACCGTCAGCACGGCATTGAGCAGCAGCACGCCGCGCTGCGCCCACGGGATCAGGCAGCCGTGGTCCGGGCGCGGGATACCGAGATCGGTCTCGATCTCCTTGTAGATGTTCAGCAGCGACGGCGGCACCGGCACGCCGGGCGGTACCGAGAAACTCAGGCCATGGGCCTGGCCGCGCCCGTGGTACGGGTCCTGGCCGAGGATCACCACCTTCACCTGCTCGAACGGTGTGGCGTCGAACGCTGCGAAGATCTGCGGCCCGGGCGGGAACACCGCCGCACCGCTGGCCTTGCGCTGGCGCAGGAAGGCCGACAGCTCGCGCATCTGCGGCTGCAACAGGTACTCGCCGACGTGCTGCTTCCAGCTCGGTTCCAGCTGGATCGTCGGGGTGTCGGTTACTTCATCGATCATCGCAACAAGGGTCCATCATTCAATCGGGCCAGGCGCAGCTGGAACAGCACCTTGGTGACCAGCAGCCGCTCTTCGATCGGCTTCAGCACCAGGTCGTTGGCACCGGACTGCAGCAGCCCGGTCTGGTTGTGGGGGTTGCCGTCGCCGGTCATCACCAGCACGGGCAGGCGGCGCTTGCCGTAGCCGAAGTCCACCCGCACGCGCTGCACCACGTCGCGGCCGCTCAGCTCGCCCTTCAGGGTGACGTCGGTCAGCACCAGGTCGATGCGGTGGCGGCTGCGGCCCAGCGACTCGGCAGTGAGCAGGGTGAATGCCTCCTCGGCGCTGACCACGTGCAGCACGTTCAACTGCTGGCGTTCCAGCATGCGCTTGGTCGCCTCGGCCACCACGCGGCTGTCCTCGATGTAGAGGATGGTCGCGCCGGGAATGGTCTGCGGCTGTACATAGCCCCGGATGAAGGTCGCCAGCGCTTCATGGCCGAGCGCTTTGTCGAAATAGTCGGTGACGTACTCGGTGAAACGGCGCTGCTCCAGGTGCTGCTGGGCGTCGCCGGAGACCACGATCACCGGCACGTAGGCCTGGCCGGCCGCTTCGCGCACCATCCGCGCCAGCGCCAGGCCGTCGCCATCGCGCAGGGTCAGCGAGGTCGTCACCAGGTCCACCGGGCCCTGCGCCAGCGCCTGCTGCGCGTCTTCGATGCTGTCGCAGCCGATCACCTCCACGCCCGGCAGGTCGCGCTGCAGGACGTCGGCGATCAGCTTGCGGACCAGCTTCGAACCATCGACCACCATCACCCGCGTCGCGGGCCCTTCAAGGTGCTTCAGCGCTTGCGGTTGCATGCCGGTCTCAGGTGTCGGTCGGGCGGGTCTGGCGGAGGAAGTGGCCGGTGACCAGCCAGGCGCCCAGCCAGCCCAGCAGCAGCGTGCCGAGCAGGACCAGGCCACCGTGCAGCAGGTCCAGGCCGTGCAGCACGAACGGGCTGCCATAGCTGCGCGAGAGTTCGGCCAGCGGCACGCGCAGCGCGGCACCGGCCGCCCCGATCAGGCCCAGCGCCACCGCGCCGGCGCCCAGCCCGTACCACGCGCCCAGGTACAGGAAGGGACGACGGATGAAGCCATCGCTGGCGCCCAGCAGCTGCAGCACGCCGATCTCCTCGCGACGGGCCTGGATGTCCAGGCGCACCGTGTTGCCGACCACCAGCGCGGCACCCACGCCGAGCAGCACCGACAGCACCTGCACCAGCCGCGCGCCGAACGCCAGCCAGGCATCCAGGCGCTGGCGCCACAGCGCATCGTGCTGCACCAGGTCGGCCTCGGGCAGGCTTTCCAGCGCGCGCGCCAGACGTGCGTCGTCCTTGCCCTGGCCCGGGGTGATCACCAGCAGCGAGGGCAGCGGATTGTCGTTGAGCGCGTCGATCGCCTCACCGAGGCCGGCATCGCGCAGTTCCTGCAGGCCCTGCTCGGGCGTGCGCACGTTCACTTCGGCCACGTCGTCGCGGTCGCGCAGCTGGCCGGCCAAGCGCAGCGCGCCGGGTCCATCGACGTCGCCCTTCAGGAATACATTGATGTCGCGCGACTGCTGCACGCTGCCGGCGAACTGCTTGAGGTTGTCCAGCGCGATCGACAGGCCCAGCGGCAGGGCCAGCGCCAGCGCCATGACCATCACCGTGAGCAGGGTCGCCCACGGCTTGCGGCAGGCGCGGCCCAGGCTGAACACCACGCTGTGCACGTGGTGCTGGAACCAGACGCCCACGCGCGAGGGGGCGGTGGCTTCGCTGTTTTCGTTCTTCGCCATGGTTACTCCGCCAGGTCCTGCGGCGAGATGTCATCCACCAGCCGGCCGTGGTCGAGGATCAGCACGCGCTTGCGCATGCGGCGCAGCAGCGGCAGGTCGTGGCTGACCACCAGCACGCTGGTGCCCCGCGAGGGCAGCTCGGCGAACAGGGCCATGATCTCCGCCGCCAGGGTCGGGTCGAGGTTGCCGGTCGGCTCATCGGCCACCAGCAGCTTGGGCTCGCCGACGATCGCGCGGGCGATGCCGACGCGCTGCTGTTCGCCGGCCGACAGCTGGGACGGCAACGCCTTCTCGCGATGGCCCAGGCCCATCCGTTCGAGTACCGAGCGCACGCGCTTGCTGATGTCACCACGGCGGGTGCCGCGCAGGATCAGCGGCAGCGCGACGTTCTCGGCGATCGAGCGGTCCATCAGCAGCCGGTGGTCCTGGTAGACCGCCCCGACCGCGCGTCGGTGGCGGGGCACGTCGCCACCGCGGACCTTCAGCAGGTTGCGCTCGTCGAACACCACCGCGCCGCGGCTCGGCCGCTCGTCGAGATGGATCAACTTGAGCAGGGTGCTCTTGCCCGCACCGGAATGGCCGGTGACGAACAGCATCTCGCCTGGCGCAACCTCGAAGCTGACATCGGTCAGCGCCTCGTGGCCACCGGCGTACTGTTTGCTGACATTGTCGAAGCGCAGGACACTCATGCCCCGATTATGCAGGAGCGGCGCGACGTCGTGGAGACGGTCACACGATCGGTAGTGCCGGCCGCTGGCCGGCAACCCACATGGCTGCCGGCCAGCGGCCGGCACTACCGTTCAAAGCCACCCGACCAGCGGTCGGGTGCTACCCGCTGATCGGCAGCGCCGATCAGCTGCCCGACAGCATCCGGCGGATCTTGCGGCCGATGCGGGTCAGGAACGAGTCACCGGTGTCGGCGGCCGTGCGCACCGGCTTGGCCACCACCTGCACCGGGGTCACCGGGCTGGCGCCGTTGCCGGCGTTGGCCTGTACACCCTCGGCACCCTCGACCGGACGGCCGTGGCGACGGCGACGGCGCTTGCGCGGCTTGTGTTCGCCATCCACGGCGCCTTCCGGTGCGCCTTCGGCGCGCGGCGGGCGCGGCGGGCGCGGCGGACGCGGGGCCGGAGCGGCGGCGCCTTCAGCACCGGCGACCGGGGCGGCAGCGCCCTGCTCGCCTTCCACGCGCGGCTTGCGCGGGCCGCGCGAACGGCGTTCGCCGCTGCGCTCACCGTCGCGACCACCGCGCCCCCCGCCACTGCCGGAACGGCCGCCGTTGCGGCCACCGCCACGACGCTCTTCCTCGGCGGCGCGGGCTTCGCGCGCTTCGCGGAAGATCTGGCCGACGCTTTCGTTGTCGTCGCCTTCCTCGCCCGCCGCCGGGGCCGGACGTTCCGGGCGCGGCAGCGGCGTCATCAGTTCCTTGGTGACCGGTTCGGACGGAATCTTCTGCTCGATGTAGGCCTCGATGTCCGGCAGGCCCATGGCGTAGCGTTCGCAGGCGAAGCTGATCGCATCACCCTCTTCGCCCAGGCGCGCGGTGCGGCCGATGCGGTGCACGTAGTCTTCGGCGTCGAACGGCAGGTCGTAGTTGTAGACGTACTTGATGCCGTCGATGTGCAGGCCGCGCGCAGCCACGTCGGTAGCCACCAGGATTTCCAGCTGGCCCTTCTGGAAGCGGTTGAGCAGGCTCTCACGCTTCTTCTGCGGCACGTCGCCGGACAGCACGCCGACACGGTAGCCGGCCTTTTCCAGCGAACGGGCGACGCGCTCGACGAACACCTTGGTATTGACGAACACCATGGTGCGCGCGCCTTCGCTGCGCGACAGCAGGCCCAGCAGCAGCGGGATCTTCTCGTCGTCGGCCGGGAAGTAGATGCGCTGGCGGACGCGGGCAGCGGTGATGGTCTCGGCTTCGACCACCAGCTTCTGCGGCTCGTTCATGTGCTCGTAGGCCAGCTCCAGCACGCGATGGCTGAGGGTGGCGCTGAACAGCAGGGTCTGGCGGATGGTGCGTTCCGGCATGCGGCGCAGCAGGAAGCGGATGTCCTTGATGAAGCCCAGATCGAACATGCGGTCGGCTTCGTCCAGCACGCAGATCTCGCAAGCGTGCAGCGACACCACCTTGTGCTGCTTGACGTAGTCGATCAGGCGGCCCGGGGTGGCGATGATCACGTCCACGCCCTGCTGCAGCAGCTCGCGCTGCTTGTCGTAATCCACGCCGCCGTAGACCAGCGCGAAACGCAGGCCCAGGTCGGAACCGAACTTCACCGCATCCTTGTGGATCTGGATGGCCAGTTCGCGGGTCGGGGCGAGGATCAGCGCGCGCGGGTCTTCCGGCTTGCGATCGGCCAGCGCCGGGCGGGTCAGCAGGCGGTTCACGACAGCGACCAGGAAGGCCAGGGTCTTGCCGGTGCCGGTCTGCGCCTGGCCGGCGACATCACCACCGGGCAGCGCGACCGGCAATGTCAGCGCCTGGATCGGGGTGCAGCGGGTGAATCCGGCTCCTTCAAGGCCGGCCTGCAGGGCCGGATGCAGCTCGAAGGAGGAGAAGGTCAAATCGGTCAGCGGTTTGTCGCTCATGAGTCCGTCTTGGTATGGCCGCCGGCCCGTGGGGCGGCTGGCACTTCATCGTCTAGGGGCACCGTCGCAAACTGCGGCCCCTGCGGCGGGTTGGCAGGCTGGGACCACCGGTCCGCGCGCCGCACAATGCCCCAGTTTAACGCACTCGGGCGGGCAAACCGGAATGGACGGTCTCACGACACCAGGAGACGCACGGCCTTCACCCAGCCACACCGGACTTGAACGGCCCGGCCCGGGCCGCTGGTGTCGTTCACTGCCAGCCCCATCTACAGGAGGACAGTGAAATCCGACACATACCGGGCATCGAAGCGATCACGATACGCTGGGTTCCAGCTGGCGCCTGTCCCTGCCCTGCGATAGGGGTACACTGCCGGCCGTGAGCGTCCAGGCATCCCGCCGAACGCACCGCGGCGGTCCGCCGCGAGGCAACGACGAGGGTCGCGCCACCGGGCATGGCCCAGTTCACCCACCTCCGGCATCGCCGGGTGCAATCCAAGACGAGAAACCAAGATGAGCGACAAGGTTGTACACGTCGGCGATGCCGACTTTGATAGCGCAGTGCTGAATTCCAAGGAACCGGTGCTGGTCGATTTCTGGGCCGAATGGTGTGGCCCGTGCAAGATGATCGCCCCGGCGCTGGACGAACTGGCCGATGCCTACCAGGGCCGCGCCAAGATCGCCAAGGTCAATGTCGACCACAACCGCGCGCTGGCCGCCAAGTACCACGTGCGTTCGATTCCGTACCTGGTCGTGTTCAAGGACGGCGAGAAGGTCGGCGAGCAGATCGGTGCGGTGGGCAAGGCCCAGCTGGCCGGCCTGCTGGACAAGGCCCTGGCCTGATCCTGCCGGTTCCCGGCAGCCGCCGAGCGCGGCTGCCGGCGGGCGCCCCGCGCCCATGATGAATGCTGTTCCCGGCGACCCTTGCATGGCGCCGCGGGCCGATGATAGTGTCGGCATATCCGGCCGCGTTCGCGTGCCGCACCCTCTGGACGCAGTTCCTTCCAGACCCATTCCCAACGTTCGCCGCCCCAGCCGGGCGCTCGCACCTTCAAGCGAGGAATAACGCTCTTGTCCGATAACACTTCCGAAACCGGCAGCGCCGATGCGCCCGCCGAAAAGCGCGTGCGCAAGCCCCGCGTGAGCAAGGCCGCCGCCCCGGCAGCCGCCGAAACCAGCGCCGCTCCGGCGCAGCCGACCCTGCCGCTGGCCGCCGCGCCCGAAGCGCCGGCCCCGGCTGCAGCTCCCGCGCCGAGCGCGCCCGCCGCCGAGGCCCCTGCCAGCAGTGGCGGTGGCGAAGGCAGCGAGGGTCGCGAATCCGGCCAGCCGCGCCAGCAGAACCACCAGGGGGGCGGCCAGAACCAGGGCCAGAACCCGTACAACCAGAACGGTCAGCAGGGTCAGCAGGGCCAGGGGCAGGGCAACCGCCGCGACCGCTTCCGCAACCGCCGCGACCGTGACCGCAACAACCGCTTCCGCGACGATGGCCTGCCCAACGATGGCGGCGAGCAGCAGCCGTTCGTGCCGCGCCCGCATGCCAACGTGCCCGAGGGCTTCCCGGTCTACTCGCTGAGCGACCTCAAGCGCATGCCGGCGCAGAAGCTGCTGGAAATCGCCGAGCAGCTGCAGATCTCCGAAGGCGTGGCCCGTGCCCGCAAGCAGGACGTGATCTTCGCGCTGCTGAAGGTGCTGACCCGCCACGGCGACGGCGTCGCCGCCGACGGCGTGCTGGAAATCCTGCCGGACGGCTTCGGCTTCCTGCGCGCGGCCGAGGCCAGCTACCTGGCCGGCCCGGACGACACCTATATCTCGCCCAGCCAGATCCGCCGCTTCAACCTGCGCACCGGCGACCACATCTCCGGCCGCATCCGCTTCCCGAAGGACGGCGAGCGCTACTTCGCGCTGAACATCGTCGACACCATCAACGGCGAGCCGATCGAAGCGTCGAAGAACAAGGTGCTGTTCGAGAACCTGACCGCGCTGTTCCCGCGCCGCCGCTTCACCCTGGAGCGTGGCAACGGTTCGTCGGAAGACATCACCGGCCGCATCCTCGATCTGATGGCACCGCAGGGCAAGGGCCAGCGCTCGCTGATCGTGTCGCAGCCGAAGGCCGGCAAGACCATGATGATGCAGCAGGTCGCCACCGCCATCACCACCAACCATCCGGACGTGCACCTGATCGTGCTGCTGATCGACGAGCGCCCGGAAGAAGTGACCGAAATGCAGCGCACCGTGCGCGGCGAGGTCATCAGCTCGACCTTCGACGAGCCGGCCGCGCGCCACGTGCAGGTGGCCGAAATGGTCATCGAGCGCGCCAAGCGCCTGGTCGAGCACAAGAAGGACGTGGTGATCCTGCTCGACTCGATCACCCGCCTGGCCCGCGCCTACAACAACGTGGTGCCGAGCTCGGGCAAGGTGCTGACCGGTGGCGTGGACGCCAACGCCCTGCATCGCCCGAAGCGCTTCTTCGGTGCCGCGCGCAACGTAGAGGAAGGCGGCAGCCTGACCATCATCGCCACCGCGCTGGTCGATACCGGCTCGAAGATGGACGAGGTGATCTACGAAGAGTTCAAGGGCACCGGCAACAGCGAAGTGCACCTGAGCCGCCGCATCGCTGAAAAGCGCGTGTTCCCGGCCATCGACATCAACCGTTCCGGCACCCGCCGCGAAGACCTGCTGATCGAACCAGAACTGCTGCAGAAGATCTGGATCCTGCGCAAGCTGCTGCATCCGATGGATGAAATGGCCGCGATGGAGTTCCTGCTCGACAAGATGAAGAACACCAAGTCCAACGACGAGTTCTTCGGTTCGATGAAGCGCTGAGTCCCGGCACTGCGTCGGAAGAAACCTGCCGCTCGCTGCGGCAGGTTTTTTTTTGTCTGCAGGGCGACCCACTTCACTTTGCCGGCGCCGACTTTTGGCGATAATTCGACCACTACCCTGCCCGGCCCCGCGGGCAGGGCCACCGATTCCCGCTGTCGCCCCTTCCGGAGAACCGGTCGGGTCCAGCCTCCTGCCGGATCCGCCGACGCATGCGCACGCTGTCCCCCCGCCTCAACCTGGGCAAGCTGATCCTCGCCCTGGCCCTGCTCAGCGCCATCATCGCGCTGGCCAACACCCTGCTGGCCAGCTACCGGGTGCAGCGCGACCAGCTGGTCGGCAATACCCTGGAAGCCAACCGTGTCTATGCCACCAAGCTGGCCGAGACCACCCAGAACTTCCTGTTGGCCGCGCAGCAGGAGCTGGCCTACGCCGCTACCCGGCTGGGCCAGGGCGATCTGGACCCGGCACAGGCGCAGGATGAAGCCAGCCGACTGCAGCTGCAGACCAACAGCTTCAATTCCTCGCTGGTCGTGGATGCGGATGGGCTGGTGATCGCCACCTCGCCGCAGACCCTGCAGCTGCAGGGCGAGGTGCTGCACAGTGTCGGCAACAACGCCGCGCTGGCGGCACGCCAGCCGATGATCAGCGACCCGTACCAGTCGACCACCGGCAAGCTGCTGGTGTCACTGTCGCACCCGATCTTCGACCGCCAGGGTCGCTACCGCGGCTACGTCAGCGGCACCCTGTACCTGCGCCAGCGCAGCGCGCTGCATACGCTGCTGGGCAAGCACTATTACCGCGATGGCTCCTACCTGTACGTGGTCGATCGCCATGGCCGCCTGCTGTATCACGCCGACGGCAAGCGGGTCGGCGACTACGTGGTCGGCAACCCGGCGGTGAAGGCGGTGGTGCGCGGTGAACGCGGCGCCCAGCAGGTGCGCAACAACCTGGGCGTGTCGATGCTGGCCGGCTATGCGCCGGTGCCGGCCACCGGCTGGGGCATCATCGCCCAGCGCCCGACCGAGGCCACGTTGCAGCCGTTGTCGCGGTTGATGACCGCGGTGATCTGGAACGCGATTCCGCTCGGCCTGCTGTCGCTGCTGGTGACCTGGTGGTTCGCGCGCCGCATTTCGATGCCGCTGTGGCAGCTGGCGCGCAACGTGCAGGGCGGCGAGGACACCGGCAATGCGATCAACCATGTCAGCGGCATCCGTGCGTGGTACTTCGAGGTCGCCCAGCTCAAGCAGGCGGTACTGCACAGTTTCAATGCGCTGCAGGACCGCATCGGCACGCTCAACCGCGCCAGCCGCACCGATCCGCTGACCGGCCTGCTCAATCGCCGCGGCCTGCAGCAGGCACTGGAGGCATTGCAGGTGCAGGGCATTCCGTTCGCGATCCTGGCGCTGGACATCGATCGCTTCAAATCGATCAACGACAGCCATGGCCACGACGTCGGCGACGCGGCCATCGTCCATATTGCCGACCAGATGCGCCGCTACTCGCGCGACAGCGACTTCCTCTGCCGCGCCGGTGGCGAGGAATTCCTGCTGCTGTTGCCGGGCATCAGTACCGACTCGGCGCGCCAGGCCGGCGAGCGCCTGCGCCAGCACATCGCCGATCATCCGTTCGAACCGGTCGGGACCATCACCGTGTCACTGGGCGTGGCCCACTTCCCCAGCTTCCATGTCGATGCCGAACAAGCGCTGCGGCTGGCTGACAAGGCGCTTTACATGGCCAAGGAACAGGGCCGCAACCGGGTAGTGGTCTACCCGTACGCGGACTGAGAAGCGGCCGGCCAGGCCGACCGCTTCACGCACGCCGGGCTCAGCGCTGGGCCAGCGGCGTCAGCAGGCGCAGGCCGCGCTGGGTGCCATCGACCATGTACACGCCGCCGGCCGGCAACAGATCACTGCCCGCCTGCTCGGCGGCATCCGGCTTGCGCCACGGTGCGTCCTGGCGCGGGCCGGGAATGAAGACACGCCAGCGGCCGTAGCGTTCCGGCTGGGCGTTGCCGTTGCTGCCGGTGTTGCCGTTCAGGGCGAAGTTCACCGGCACGCGCACGGTCCAGAAGTCCCGCGTACTGTCCTCGCCGGTGGTCGGCGGGACGAAGGTCCACTTGCGTGCGCTGCTGATGCTGGCCTTGGCGAGCTGGTCGCGCATCTTGGCCATGATCCGCTCCGGCGCGACCATGGTCATGTTCACCTGTTCGGCAATGACGTCGGCCACGGTCCCGTCGCGGGCCACCTTGACCAGCAGCAGCACGTCACCCTGACCGCCAATGCGGTAGACATCCTCGGGGTAGCGCGGTGGCGGCAGGCTCTTCCGGGTCACCGAATCGGTAGCCTTCGGATCATATTCACTGAAGTCGACACTGGTCATGCTGATCTGGTAATTGCCGTCCTCCTGCTCCTTGCCCCGCAGGCGCACCCGCAACGGGGCGTGGGCGGCCACCGGCTTGCCGTCCTGCAGCGTCGGCTCGAACTGCCAGCCGCGGATGGCACCTTCCACGAACGACACGATGCCTGGTGCCAGCATGGCCCGCTGGTCCAGGACCAGCGTGCGGACCGAACCATCGGCCGCCACCTCGATGCTGCCCGACAGCACCATGCTCATCTCGGCAGTGGCGCGCACCGCGCGCGCGTTCTGGGCCACGGCGTCGGCCGGCAGCAGGGGAGCACCGGCGGCGAACGCCAGGGCCAGGGCAAGGAACAAGGGGGAGCGCATCATTGCCGGATCCATGGTGATGAAGTGAACCCTGAGCGTACCGCAGTCCGAGCGGGACCGGCAGGCGGTCCACCGCTGGCGGTCCACGCCACGCCGTTCAGGCCAGGCGATGGGCCGCCGCGTAGGGCGGCGTATCCGGATAGTCACCGTCGGCGAAGCGCGCCTGCAGGCCCTGCCACCAAGCGGGGTCGAACAGGTGCCGGTAGTGCTCCCGCACGGCCGCCAGTTCGCCGGCAGGCAGGCCCATGAACGGGCCGAAGCGCTCCGGGAACACATCGCGTGGACCGACATGGAACCAGGGCTCGTCGGCCATGGCGTCCTCCGGCGTACGTGGCTGCGGCCAGGCGCGGAACACGCAGTCGCTGACCAGGCACAACTCGTCATAGTCGTAGAACACGGCCCGGCCATGCCGGGATACGCCGAAGTTCTTCGGCAGCATGTCGCCGGGGAAGATGTTGTTGCGCGCCATGTCGGTGATCGCCTGCGCATAGTCGAGTACCGCCGCGCGCACGGCCTCGCCGCCCTGCTCGCGCAGGTACAGGTTCAATGGCCGGAAGCGGCGCTGTACGTAGCACAGTGCCACTTCCACCTCGTCGCCATCCACGCGCACGCTCTGCGCGCACTGCTGCAGCAGCTCTTCCAGCAAGGCCGGTGCGAAACGGTCACGCGGGAAGCGCAGGTGGCGATACGGCTGCGCATCGAGCAGGCGGCCGACGCGGTCGAGGTTGAACACCAGCGCGTACTTCTCTTCCACCTGCTGCCGCGACATCGCCTTGGGCCAGGCGAAGCGGTCGCGGATCAGCTTGAACACCAGCGGATAGCTGGGCAGGGTGAACACCGCCATGACCATGCCCGGCGTGCCCTCGGCATGCACCAGCCGCTCCTGCGGGTGCTCGTTGAAGTGGCGGAAGAAGGTGCGGTAACGCTCGGTCTTGCCCTGCTTGGCACGGCCCAGCACCGTGTAGAGTTCATCGATCGGCTTGCCCGGCAGCAGGCTGCGCAGGAATACCACCGCATCGCCCACCGTTGCGAGGTTGGCCTGGAAGTAGCTGCGCGAGACGCCGAACAGGTGGGCAACGTCGCGACGCCGGGTCAGCACTGCATCGGCACGCAGGCCACGCTCATCGTTGACCAGTGCGATCACGCACGGCGAGAAGCGATGTTCGCCGAACACCCGGCCGACCAGGTAGGCGCGGCGCTCCCGGTAGAACACGGTGTCGAGCAGCTCGATGCTGCGCACCGGCGTATCGCCCCAGTGCGCCAGATCGTCCTGCAGGCGCACGGCGATGGCCGCCGCGCAGCGCAGCTGGTGCGCATACGGAATGTCGAAACGGTAGTCGGCCAGCACGCGCTGCAGGGCCTCCACCGGCCGCGTCGGCGAGACGGCATAGGTATGCCGGGCGACCGGATGGGTGATCGCGTCGGATGGCTCGACATCGAAGGCGATGAACTCCAGCGCCGGATCCACGCCACGGATGGAAAACAGGCGCCGCGACAACGTGTTGTAGAAGGTCTTGTACAGTTCGGCGTCGATCAGTCCCCGCAGCAGTGCGCTGTACTGCGCATGCACCTGCAGCCACAGCGCGCGCTCGCCGATCACGTCGCCGGCGAGGCGGCGCAGTGCATCCATCTGCTCGGCGATGCACAGGTCATACAACGCGATGCGCTCGACCGCATCCTGGCGCGCGCCCGCCCAGTCACGCTGCTCGAAGCGCTGCCGTGCACGGGCGGTGATCGCCGCGAAGCGGGCATGGTACTGCTCGAAACCATCGCGGATGGCGCCGGCGATGCGCGGCGCCAGCTCGGCAGCGATGTCAGGCTCGGACATGCAGGGCTCACCCGGAAGGACCGGCTTCACCATACGCGGGCGTGTGCAATGGCGTCGAGTGCGAAGGTAGTGCCGGCCGCTGGCCGGCAGCACCTGGACCGTCGATGGATCGATGCAGACGCCGGCCAGCGGCCGGCACTACCGGCTCAGATCGCCAGTTCGGCCTCCACGTCCTGCACCTTGCGCCGGGCCAATGCCAGGTTGGACTTGGTACGGTCCAGCACGATGTAGAAGAACAGGCCCTTCTTCTTCGCCACCGGGCGCATGATGTGGTACGCCTTGCCCAGCGAGATCAGGATGTCTTCGATGCTGTCGTTGAGGTTCAGCGACGCGGCGGTCTTCATCTTGGCCCGGATCACTTCGGTGTTGCCGGCGGCAGCCACTTCCATATCCATGCCGGCACCGGCCTCGCCCAGCAGCATGCCGCTTTCGTAGTCGACCAGCGCCACGGCCTGCGCGCCGTCGATACCCATCAGTGCGTTCAACGATTCATTCAATCCAGCCACGTCGCACCCCTTGTCGAAGTTGGTTCGAGCCCCTCGTTCCCCTGCGGCCGGGCTCACGATCCGCCGAGTTCGGCCAGGATCGCCTGGCCACATTCCCTGCTCTGCCACAGCACCTGCCCGATCACGCTGCGCTGGTCGCAGGCCGCCATCAGCAGCAACGGCGCGCGCCCATCAGCCTGGATCGCCAGCATCAGCACCTTGCCGCCCAAGGCTTCCAGCATCAGCGTCTGCAGATCACCCAGCACCAGTTCGCGCCCGACCGCCGCGGCCAGCGCCAGCATCGCGCTGGTCATCGCGGCCAGCCGTTCACCGCGCCCGTCGGCTCCGGCGCTGACCAGGGCGAAGCCATCAACGCTGGCCAGGACCACGGTCCGTACCCCTTCGACCCGCTGCTGCAGGTCCTGCAGCAGGGGTTGCAGGCGCTCACGCTGGCCGGCGTCGGGCAATACCGCCATCTGCCCGTCAGCCATGCGCAGCCACCAGTGCGTGCGCTTCCATTTCGCTCATCAGTACGTCCATCAGCAGCAGTCCCTGTTCCCGGTCACGGGCATCGATGGCCAGCAGCGGCAGTGGCTGGTCGTCCAGGCAGGCTCGGCTGGCCCAGTCATCCAGTGCCGCCTGCGGCGCCTGGTCCAGGTGGGTGACCGCCACCACCAGTGCCAGTGACGATGCAAACGGCTGCAGCACCTGCAGGTAGTCCTCCAGCTCTCTGGCCAGGCCTGCGCGGCGCGCGTCCAGCAGCAGCACCGCGCCGCGCGCGCCCTGCAGCAGGATCGGCCACAGGAAGTCGAAGCGCTGCTGGCCGGGCGTTCCGTACAGCCGCAGGCGCTCGCCGTTGGGAAGGTCGATGTCTGCGTAGTCCAGCGCGACGGTGGTGGAGGCCTTGTCGGCACCGAGGCGGTCACTGTTGGCCACGTCGGTATCGATCACTGCGCCCGCAGCGATGCTGCGCACCAGGGTCGACTTGCCGCTGCCCATGCCGCCCAGCACGACCACCTTGTGCTCACGCATTGCGCTCGCTCCCGCGCAGGTGCCGCCACAGCCGGGCAAGCAATCCACTGTCGGCGCGGCTGCCGTCGGTGGCCATCGTCGGCGTCGCCGGGGCGGCCTGCAGCTGCGCGTAACCGCACAGATAGGCGGCATGGATGAAGTCGCGCACCGCCGCCGCCGGCAGTTCCAGCAGCATCGCGCACTCTTCAACCGTGCACGCACGCTTGAGCAGCAGCGAGCACAGGCGGAAACCATCGTGGTCGTGTCCCAGCACGCGGAAATCCGGCCAGCGCAGCAGCTTCACCGAGGCACCGCGCAGGCGTTCATCCAGTGCCTGCCAATGGCGGCTGCGCTGCGCCCATTGCCACAACAGCGGCCGCAGCGGCTGGCGGGGCCGGTCACCGGCCAGCGCCTGCAGGCGCGCAGGGGTCAGCGCATCCATCTGCAGGCGCTCGAACGCATCGGCCAGGCGCTCCACCAGCGCACTCGCCGGTTCCTGCAACAGCGCCGCCTGGTCGTGCTCCAGATCCATCAGCAGCAAAGGCTCGCCTGCATCGCTCAACAATGCCTGCCCTTGCCTCAAAGGCAGCCGCTCGCGCAGCAGGCGGGTGATGGCGTGCGCACCATCGGCCAGACGGATCGGTGCAGGTGCGTGCATGGCCTGGGGCTCCGCTGCCAATTGCATGCGGCGCAGCGCGCGGCCGATGGCACCGTCGTCGAGTACGTCCTGGTGTCCGTCACCGTCACGCAGCTGGCCGCCGATATCCTCGATCCAGCACTGCAGGCGCGGACGCTGCTGGCGCATGCGCTGCGCCGCGTTGCGCAACGCCGGGGTATCGCGGATGACCAGCAGGTCGCAGTCGTCCAGGTCCTGGCTGCGGCGGATCTGGCCATCCGGCAGTGCCGAGGCCACGCGCAGCCGTTGCAGCAGCGCCTGCTCGCCCTGGATGTCGGTTCCCACTACCAGCACGCGTGCCATCCGTGTTCCCCGAGTGACCACCTCCCCGGTGGTCTCGCGTCGCCAAGGCTAGGCCATTGCCGACGAAGGCCGTCGTGATCGACTGCTCAGATTGAGTGGGGTTGCAGCGGCGTGCTGATCGGTTCTGCGACGGCCATCGCGGGCAAGTTTCATGCCCCTTTGACGGCCTTCCGACGACCAACGGATGTCACGGTTTTATCGCCTGGGGTCAGATCCCTTTGCAGGGCAAAGGGATCTGACCCCCAAAGCCCAAAAAAGAAACCCGCGCCGAAGCGCGGGGTTCCAGTGTCACCACCGAACGACGATGGATCAGCCGCGCAACTGCTCCAGCGCGGCATTGAAGGTCGCGCTCGGGCGCATCGCCTTGCTGGCCTTGGCCACGTCCGGACGGTAGTAGCCGCCGATGTCCACGGCTTTGCCCTGCACCGCGATCAGCTCTTCGACGATCTTCTGCTCGTTGTCGGTCAGCGCCTTGGCCAACGGGGCGAAGCGCGCCTTCAGGGCGGCGTCTTCGTCCTGCGCGGCCAGGGCCTGGGCCCAGTACAGCGCGATGTAGAAGTGGCTGCCACGGTTGTCGATGCCGCCGAGCTTGCGCGACGGCGACTTGTCGTTGTCCAGGAACTGGCCGTTGGCTTCGTCCAGCGCCTTGGCCAGCACACGGGCGGCGGCGTTGTCGTAGCGGTTGCCCAGGTGCTCCAGCGACGCGGCCAGGGCCAGGAATTCACCCAGCGAATCCCAGCGCAGGTAGTCTTCCTCGACGAACTGCTGCACGTGCTTCGGGGCCGAACCACCGGCGCCGGTCTCGAACAGGCCGCCACCGGCCATCAGCGGCACGATCGACAGCATCTTGGCGCTGGTGCCCAGCTCCATGATCGGGAACAGGTCGGTCAGGTAGTCACGCAGCACGTTGCCGGTCACCGAGATGGTGTCCTCGCCCTTGCGGATGCGGTCCAGCGAGAACGCGGTGGCTTCCACCGGCGGCAGGATGCGGATGTCCAGACCAGCAGTGTCGTGGTCCTTGAGGTACTGCTCGACCTTGGCGATGACCTGCGCGTCGTGGGCACGGGCGGCATCCAGCCAGAACACGGCCGGGGTGCTGCTCAGGCGGGCGCGCTCGACGGCCAGCTTCACCCAGTCCTGGATCGGCGCGTCCTTGGTCTGGCACATGCGCCAGATGTCACCGGCTTCGACGGCATGCTCGAACACCACGGTGCCAGCATCGTCGGTGACCTTGACCACGCCGTCGGCGGTGATCTGGAAGGTCTTGTCGTGCGAGCCGTACTCTTCGGCCTTCTGCGCCATCAGGCCGACATTCGGCACCGAACCCATGGTGGCCGGATCGAAGGCACCGTGCGCCTTGCAGTCGTCGATGACGGCCTGGTACACGCCGGCGTAGCAGCGGTCCGGAATGACGGCCTTGGTGTCCTGCAGCTTGCCTTCGGCATTCCACATCTTGCCGGAGTCGCGGATCATCGCCGGCATCGAGGCGTCGACGATGACGTCGCTCGGCACGTGCAGGTTGGTGATGCCCTTGTCCGAGTTGACCATGGCCAGCGCCGGGCGCTGCGCGTACTCGGCCTTCAGATCGGCTTCGATGGCGGCGCGGGTAGCCTCCGGCAGCGAAGGCAGGCGTGCGACCAGGTCACCGATGCCGTTGTTGGCATCGAAGCCGGCCTGCTTGATGGCGTCGGCGTGCTTGGCCAGCACATCCTTGTAGAACTCTTCGACGACCACGCCGAACATGATCGGGTCGGAGACCTTCATCATGGTCGCCTTCAGGTGCAGCGAGAACAGCACGCCCTGGGCCTTGGCATCGGCAATCTGCTCGCCGATGAACGCGGCCAGTGCCTTGCGGCTCATCACAGCGGCGTCGACGATCTCGCCGGCCTTGACCGCCGTCTTTTCCTTCAGCACGACGGTGCTGCCGTCGTTGCCGTGGAAGGTGATCTTCAGCGAACCGGCGTTGGCCAGGGTGGCCGACTTCTCGCTGCCGTAGAAATCACCGGCGGCCATGTGCGCGACGTGCGACTTCGAATCGGCCGACCAGGCGCCCATGCGGTGCGGGTGCTTGCGCGCGTAGTTCTTCACCGACAGCGGTGCGCGGCGGTCGGAGTTGCCTTCGCGCAGCACCGGATTCACCGCGCTGCCCTTGACCTTGTCGTAGCGCGCCTTGTAGTCGCGCTGCTGGTCGTCGGCCGGGGTTTCCGGGTAGTCCGGCAGCGGATAGCCCTGGTCCTGCAGTTCCTTGATGGCCGCCTTCAGCTGCGGCACCGAGGCGGAGATGTTCGGCAGCTTGATGATGTTGGCGTCCGGGGTGGTCGCCAGCTGGCCCAGCTCGGCCAGGTCGTCACTGACCTTCTGCGCGTCGGCCAGCAGTTCCGGGAACTGCGACAGGATGCGGCCGGACAGCGAGATGTCACGGGTTTCCACCACGATGCCGGCAGTGGCGGTATAGGCGTCAACGATCGGCAGCAGCGACTGGGTGGCCAGGAACGGGGCTTCGTCGGTCAGCGTGTAGAGAATCTTGGACATGGGGGACTTGGACTCTGTAGCAGTGCTCAGGGGAAGGCCGGCGCCAGCGCCGGGCCACGTGCAACCGTGTCGCGCGCGGGGCCGGGCCCCACGCTTCCCCCGTCGCCGTCAGGATGGGCGCGCGGCGGGGAAACCCCTGCATTGTCGCGTTTTCAGCCGCGCGGGGCAAAGCCGCGCCATACGCGGCGGTACTGCAACGCAGTGATTCATCGGCTCGGGCTTGCGCCGCCGCATGACATTCCCGGTAGATCCACGCCATGCGCGGGTGAGGCCTGGGCTCGGCGCAATAAAAAAGGACGCAGCCTCGCGGCTGCGTCCATCGTGAGCCCTGCCGGGAGAGAGTCGGCAGGACTTACTTGACCTCGAACTCCTGCGGCGTTCCGGCCGCCTTGCCATCGACCATGACCTCGGCGCGGTACTTGCCGACCGGCCAGCCCTTTGCATTCTTGAACGTGACGTTGGTGGTTTCAGCGCCGCTGGTGTTCAGCGCCGCGTTCTGCTCGCCGGCCACCTGACCATCCTGGAACGTCAGCTTGGCACCGACGTTGACGTTGTTGGCGGCGCCATCAGTCTTGACCGAGACGATGATGTCGTCCTTCGGCGAGAACAGTGCCGCCGGTGCAACCGACTTGTCTGCGGCTGCAGTCTTGCCAACGGTGACGGCCGATACGCTGACCGCAGCGGCTTCGGCCATCGGCGGCGGCGCGCCGGTCATCGGGGCCGGCGCTGCCGGCTCGGCCGGAGCAGTGGCCGCCGGGGCGGCGGTGCTGTCGGTCGACTCTTCCTTCTTCTTGCAGCCGACCAGGGCAACGCTGCCCAGCAGTGCGGCGATCAGGGCGGTCTGGAGCGGGGTGGTCTTGATCATTCGGGGTTCCTCCCAGGGATTGTCGGACGGCGGTCGATCGCCGGCTTACTTCGGCGGCAGTTTCAGGGTCTGGCCCGGGAAGATCTTGTCCGGGTCATCAAGCACATCGCGGTTGGCTTCGAAGATCTTCTTCCAGGCATTGGCGTCGCCCAGATGCTGCTTGGCGATCTTCGACAGCGAGTCCCCCTTCTGCACGGTGTAGGTGCCGCCACTGACAACGTCGGCGGTACTGTCCACCGAGGCGCTGACGCCGGAAAAGTCCGCCTTCGGTGCCTGTTCGGCGGTACTGTCGACGCTGCTGCTGACGCCGGAGAAATCGGCTTTCTTCTCGGTACTCATCCACAACTCCCGTCTGCATGACTACGTGGCTCGCACGGTGCCATGGCGGTTGTTAAATGGGGATGGTGCAGATGTGAAGCCGCCCCCGGGGGCGGCTGAACAATCGGGGGAATGGACGCCCGGTAGTGCCGGCCGCTGGCCGGCTGTGCCAGGGGAATCGGGCCCGGGCCGATTGCCGGCCCGCGGCCGGCACCACCCGTAACCGCCTGCGAACGATGGTAGTGCCGGCCGCTGGCCGGTGCTCGCCGGGCCTGGCCCGGCGCAACGAGCAGCCGCCTGCGGCGGTTACTGCCGCAGCTCGCGGTAGGTCGCGGCCGGGGCGGTGATGCCCGGGCTGGCACGCCAGGGATTGATGTCCAGGCCACCGCGGCGGGTGTAGCGGGCCTCCACTTCCAGCCAGTGCGGCTGGCAGCGCGCGGACACCTCGCTGAAGATCCGCTCGACGCACTGCTCGTGGAACTCGGCGTGCTCGCGATAGCTGACCAGATAGCGCAGCAGGCCGGCGCGGTCGATCTTCGGCCCACGGTAACGCAGGCTGACCGTGGCCCAGTCCGGCTGGCCGGTGACCGGGCAGTTGGACTTCAGCAGCGCCGAAACCAGGGTCTCCTCCACCACCTCGCCCGCATCGGCGGCAAGGAAGTCGGCCTGCGGCGGGCCGTAGCAGTCGATCTCCACGTCCAGCCCGTCGATGGATTCACCGAGCGGCGTCTCACGCAGGCCCGGCAGGCCGAACTCGACCTGGACCGGCGCACCGGCACAGGCCGACAGATCCGCCACGATGCGCGAGCGCAGCGCCTCGGCGCTGTCGATGCGGGTGCTGTTGAGGGAGTTCAGGTACAGCTTGAACGACTTCGACTCGATCAACCGCGGCGAGGTGCAGGGCACCTGGACGGTGGCCACGGCCACCTGCGGCTTGCCGCGCGGGTCGAGCCAGCTCAGTTCGAACGCATGCCAGCGGTCGTGGCCGACGAACGGCAGCGCGGCATCATCGAGGCCGATCTCGGCACGGGCGCCGCTGCGCGGGATGGGAAACAGCAGGCCGGGGTCGTACTGCGACGGGTAACTGACCTCGCGACCGAGGCTGGAATCCTGGGGGGTGTTCATGGGGGCCATTGTATCGCGCGAGGGCGGGCCTTCGGCCGGGCCAGCCAACGGCGGAGCCCCTCCGTGGTGGTTGTGTTGGATGGTCGCGAAAGGCGGTCTATCGGCTTGGCCGGGTGGGCAGGCGGGCCGGGGGACGCCGTAAATCCATCCCTGGGGGCTTGGCCGCGACATCCATGCCGCGGACACCCCCGCCCCGCCTACCCACCCGCCCCCTGACAGTTCCCTGCGCGCGGCCACCACCACGGGAAAGATCAGAGAATCAAAATCCGATCCTTCGGACATTTGCGATGTCTGCCATCCACGCATGGCGTGGATCTACCGGCAAGCCACGGGATCGGGTCTGGAGGAAAGCCCCCTGAGTCAGGGGGCGGCCGCGAAGCGGCAGGGGTCTGGAAGCTGGTAAGGGGGGCCCACGGTTCGCGCAGCGAACCGTGGGAGCGACAGCGCGCATGCGATGTCGCGTACCCAGGGCGCAGCCCTGCCGGAAACCCTCACCCCGCCGGGGTGCCTGCACCGTGCAGGTAATCCAGGCTTACCTGCAGCAGCGCCCTCAACCCGACGTCCAGCGCCTTCTCATCCAGCAGGAATTTCGGCGAATGGTTGGCCGGCGCCGTCGCCGGATCGATACCCACGCTGGTGGACCCGACGAAGAAGAACATCCCCGGCACTTCCTTCGCGTACAGCGAGAAATCCTCCGCGCCCATCTGCAGCGGCGGCTCGTACACATTGTCCTTGCCCACCACCGCCTGCAGGCTCGGCAGCATCTTCGCGGTCAGCGCCGGGTCGTTCACCGTGGCCGGGTTGCCCTCCGATTCGTAGATGTCGGTCACCGCCTTGGCGCCATGCGCGGCCGCCGTGTGTTCGGCCACGTTGCGCAGGTCGGCGAAGATCTGCTGGCGCATGCCTTCGTCGAAGGTGCGGATGGTGCCGACCATCTCCACTTCATCGGGAATGATGTTGTAGCGGATGCCGCCGTTGATCGCGCCGAAGGTCAGCACGGCCGGCTGCTTGGACAGGTTGGCGCGGCGGCTGACGATGGTCTGCGCGGTCCCCACCAGGTCGGCGGTGGCGACGATCGGATCAACACCGTTCCACGGCGCCGAGCCGTGCGTCTGGCGGCCGATCACCTTGATGCCGAAACGGTCTGAGGCCGCCATCAACGGGCCGCCGCGCACGGCGATCTGCCCCGCCTGCACGCTGGAGAACACGTGCAGGCCGAACACCGCCTCCGGCCTGAAATCGGCAAACAGGCCTTCCTTCAGCATGAGTGCGGCGCCACCCTCTTCCGGCGGCGGGGCCCCCTCTTCGGCCGGCTGGAAGATCAGCATCACCTGGCCCGGCAGGTCCTTTTTCATCGACACCAGCGCTTCGGCCACGCCGAGCAGGGTGGCGGTATGCGCATCATGGCCGCAGGCATGCATCACGCCCACGGTCTGCCCGCGGTACTGGTCGGTCGCCCTGGAGGCGAACGGCAGGCCGGTCTGCTCGGTCACCGGCAAGGCGTCCATGTCCGCGCGCAACGCGATCTTCGGGCCGGGCTTGCCGCCTTCGATGATCGCCACCACGCCGTGGTGGGCAATGCCGGTCTTCGGCTTCAGGCCCATCGCACGCAGGCGCTTGGCCACCTCGGCCGAGGTGCGCGCCTCGCGGTTGGACAACTCCGGATGCTGGTGGAAATCGCGGCGCCATTCGACCACCTTGGCCTGCAGCCGCTGCGCGGCGGCGGTCACTTCCGGGCGCTGCCCGTCCTGGGCGTGGGCAAGGGCCGGCAGGGCCAGCAGCAGGGCGGACAGCAGCAGCGAACGGCGCATCACAATCTCCACGGCAGGGGGTTCCAGCTGAATGTAGGGCAACACCGCCGCCACGGGAACCTCCGCGGCCGGATCCGGTCTTAGCGCCCGTCCCATCCGTCATGCAGGAAACGTGATGTGGCACAGGTATGCTTTGCGCATTGCCCGCCGGGCTCCGCCCGGTCCAGCCCTCTTGGAGTCCTCGTAATGTCACGTGTTTGGAAGATCGTGCTGCTGGTCGTGGCAGTGCTGGTGCTGGCCGTGGTCGGCCTGCGCGTCATCGGCGGCGGCAAGGACAAGGCTGGAAAACCCGCTGCGGGCGCGCGCCAGGGCGGCGAAGACCCGGATGCCGGCCCGGTGCCGGTCACCGTGGTCGATGCCACGCGCCAGGACGTGCCGGTGTACGCCAGCGCGCTGGGCACGGTGACTGCGATGAACACCGTGACCGTCAGCCCGCAGGTCGGCGGCCAGCTGATGAGCCTGAATTTCCGCGAAGGCCAGGAAGTGAAGCAGGGCGACGTGCTGGCGGTGATCGACCCGCGCACCGCCCAGGCCAGCTACGACCAGGCCGCTGCGGCCAAGCGCCAGAACGAGGCGCTGCTGGCCACCGCGCGCTCCAACTACCAGCGCTCGAACGCACCGGAATATCGCCAGTACGTCGCCAAGACCGATCTGGATACACAACGAAACCAAGTGGCACAGTACGAAAGCGCGGTGGCGGCCAACGAGGCCAGCATGCGCTCGGCGCAGGTGCAGCTGCAGTACACCAAGGTCACCGCACCGATCTCCGGCATCGCCGGCATCCGCGCGGTCGATGCCGGCAACGTGGTCAACGCCGGCACCGCACTGGTCACGCTGACCCAGATCCACCCGATCCACGTGCTGTTCAACCTGCCCGAACGCCAACTCGGCGACGTGCGCCAGGCACAGGCCGCCGGCACCGTGCCAGTGGCCGCACTGGACCGCGCCGATTCGCACGTGCTGTCCGGCGACGGCAAGCTCGATGTGGTCGACAACCTGATCAGCGCGGACAGCGGCACGTTCAAGGCGCGTGCCGTGTTCGACAATGCCGACAACGGCCTGTGGCCGGGGCAGTTCGTCAACGTGCGCATGCAGCTGCGCACGATCGCCAGCGGCGTGGTCATTCCTACCCAGGCGGTACTGCGGGGTCCGGACGGCGAGTACGTCTATGTCGTGCAGGGCGACAACACGGTGAAGATGCAGACCGTGCGCAGCGGCGTGGAAGTGGGCGACAGCCAGGTGCAGATCGCCGAAGGCCTGAAGGGCGGCGAGCGCGTAGTCAGTGAGGGCCAGTTCCGCCTGAAGCCGGGCAGCAAGGTCACCGCGCTGAAGCCGGGCGAGACCCCGGCCGCACCGACCGAGGCCGAACTGAAGGCGGCCGAACAGAAGAACGCGGGCGGCGGTGGCCGTCGCGGTGGTGGCCCGCGCTGAGCGCAGGCCACTGATCTCCCTCGCGCCGGCAGACCCGCCGGCGCCGACATTGAAGTGCCAGCAAGGATCAGTCCGTGGGCTTTTCGACGATCTTCATCCGCCGCCCGATCGCCACCTCGCTGTTGATGGCGGGCCTGTTGCTGCTGGGCATCCTGGGTTACCGCAAGCTGCCGGTGTCGGCGCTGCCGGAAATCGATGCACCCAGCCTGGTGGTCACCACCCAGTACCCCGGTGCCAATGCCACCACCATGGCTTCGCTGGTCACCACCCCGCTGGAGCGCCAGTTTGGGCAGATCTCCGGGCTGGAGCTGATGACCTCCGACTCGTCGGCCGGCTTGTCCACGATCATCCTGCAGTTCTCGATGGACCGCGACATCGACATCGCCGCGCAGGACGTGCAGGCGGCGATCCGCCAGGCCACCCTGCCCTCGTCGCTGCCCTACCAGCCGGTCTACAACCGGGTGAACCCGGCCGACGCGGCCATCGTCACCCTGAAACTGACCTCTGACACGCGCCCGCTGCGCGACGTCAACAATTACGCCGACTCCATCCTGGCCCAGCGCCTGTCGCAGGTGCAGGGCGTGGGCCTGGTGTCGATTGCCGGCAACGTCCGCCCGGCCGTGCGCATCCAGGTCAACCCGGCGCAGCTATCGAACATGGGCCTGACCCTGGAGCAGCTGCGCAGTGCGCTGACCCAGGCCAACGTCAATGCGCCGAAGGGTTCGTTGAACGGCAAGACCCAGTCCTACAGCATCGGCACCAACGACCAGCTGGCCAGCGCCGCCGAATACCGCGACACCATCATCAGCTACAAGAACGGCCGCCCGGTACGGCTGTCGGACGTGGCCGAGGTGGTGGATGGCGTGGAGAACGACCAGCTCGCCGCCTGGGCCGATGGCAAGCCGGCGGTGCTGCTGGAAGTCAGGCGCCAGCCCGGTGCCAACATCGTGCAGACCGTCGAGCGCATCCGCGCGATCCTGCCGCAATTGCAGGGCGTGCTGCCGGCCGATGTGCATCTGGAGATCTTCAACGACCGTACCGAGACCATCCGCGCCTCGGTGCATGAAGTGCAGTTCACCCTGATCCTCACCATCGGCCTGGTGGTAGCGGTGATCTTCGTGTTCCTGCGCCGGCTGTGGGCCACCATCATCCCCTCGGTGGCGGTGCCGTTGTCGCTGGCCGGCACCTTTGCGGTGATGGCGTTCGCCGGCATGTCGCTGGACAACCTCTCGCTGATGGCGCTGGTGGTGGCCACCGGCTTCGTGGTCGACGATGCGATCGTGATGATCGAGAACATCGTGCGCTACATCGAGCAGGGCAAGAGCGGCAAGGAAGCGGCCGAGATCGGTGCGCGCCAGATCGGCTTCACCGTGCTGTCGCTGACCGTCTCGCTGGTCGCCGTGTTCCTGCCGCTGCTGCTGATGCCCGGCGTCACCGGCCGCCTGTTCCATGAGTTCGCCTGGGTGCTGAGCATCGCGGTGGTGCTGTCGATGCTGATCTCGCTGACGCTCACCCCGATGATGTGCGCCTACCTGCTCAAGCCCGACGCCCTGCCCGAAGGCGAGGACGCGCATGAGCGTGCAGCGGCGGCCGGCAAGCAGAACCTGTGGACGCGCACCGTCGGCCTGTACGAGCACAGCCTGGACTGGGTGCTGGGCCACCAGCGCCTGACCCTGGCCGTGGCCGGCGGCGCGCTGGTGCTGACCGTGCTGCTGTATGTGCTGATTCCCAAGGGCCTGCTGCCCGAACAGGACACCGGCCTGATCACCGGCGTGGTGCAGGCCGACCAGAACATCGCCTTCCCGCAGATGGAACAGCGCACCCGGCAGGTCGCCGAAGCGCTGCGCCAGGATCCGGACGTGACCGGCGTGTCGGCGTTCATCGGTGCCGGCAGCATGAACCCCACGCTCAACCAGGGCCAGCTGTCGATCGTGCTGAAGGAGCGCAGCCAGCGCGACGGCCTGGAGCAGATCCTGCCGCGCCTGCAGAAGGCGGTGGCCGGGATCCCGGGCGTGGCGCTGTACCTGAAGCCGGTGCAGGACGTGACCCTGGATACCCGCGTGGCCGCCACCGAGTACCAGTACTCGCTGTCGGACGTGGATTCGGCAACGGTGGCCACCCAGGCCACGCGCCTGACCGAAGCGCTGCGCAAGCGCCCGGAACTGGCTGACGTCGACAACAACCTGTCCAACCAGGGCCGCGCCCTGGAGCTGAACATCGACCGCGACAAGGCCAGCGTGCTGGGCGTGCCGATGCAGACCATCGACGACACGCTCTACGATGCGTTCGGCCAGCGCCAGATTTCCACCATCTTCACCGAGCTCAACCAATATCGCGTGGTGCTGGAAGTGGCGCCGGAGTTCCGCACCAGCACCGCGTTGATGGAGCAGCTGGCGGTGGCCTCCAACGGCGCCGGCGCGCTGACCGGCACCAACGCCACCAGCTTCGGACAGGTCACCTCGTCCAACTCGTCGACCGCCACCGGCATCGGCGCGCAGAACACCGGCATCACCGTCGGCGCCGGCAACATCATCCCGTTGTCTGCGCTGGCCGAAGGCAAGGTCAGCAGTGCGCCGCTGGTGGTCAGCCACCAGCAGCAGCTGCCGGCGGTGACCGTGTCGTTCAACGTGGCACCGGGCTATTCGCTGTCCGAAGCAGTGCGGGCGATCCAGGAAACCAAGGACAGCCTGGACATGCCCACCCACCTGCATGCCGAGTTCATCGGCAAGGCCGCCGAGTTCACCGGCAGCCAGACCGACGTGGTGTGGCTGCTGCTGGCCTCGCTGGTGGTGATCTACATCGTGCTGGGCGTGCTGTACGAGAGCTACATCCACCCGATCACGATCATCTCCACGCTGCCGCCGGCCGGTGTCGGCGCGCTGCTGGCGCTGATGGTGTGCGGCCTGAGCTTGTCGGTGGATGGCATCGTCGGCATCGTGCTGCTGATCGGCATCGTCAAGAAGAACGGCATCATGATGGTGGACTTCGCGATCGAGGCGCGTCGCGCCGGCGCCAACGCACACGAAGCGATCCGCCGTGCCTGCCTGCTGCGCTTCCGCCCGATCATGATGACCACCGCCGCGGCCATGCTCGGCGCGCTGCCGCTGGCACTGGGCACCGGCATCGGCTCGGAGCTGCGCCGCCCGCTGGGCATCGCCATCGTCGGTGGCCTGCTGCTGTCGCAGCTGGTGACCCTGTACACCACCCCGGTGATCTACCTGTACATGGAGCGTTTCTCCGAGTGGCTGGCGCGCCGCCGCGAACAGCGCGCCCTGCGCGACGGGTCGCTGCAGGAGCCGCAGGCATGATCCACGCCCCGCTGCTGCGGGGGGCCGCGCGATGAACCTGTCCGGCCCCTTCATCCGCCGCCCGATCGGCACCGCGCTGCTGGCCATCGGCCTGTTCATGGTCGGCCTGATCTGCTACCTGCGGCTGGGCGTGTCGGCATTGCCGAACATCGAGATCCCGGTGATCTTCGTGCATGCCAGCCAGTCCGGCGCCGATGCGGCGACCATGGCGTCCACGGTCACCGCGCCGCTGGAACGCCACCTCGGCCAGCTGCCGGGCATCGACCGCATGCGCTCGTCGAGCTCGGAAGGCAGCTCGCTGGTGTTCATGATCTTCCAGAGCGGCCACAACATCGACTCGGCCGCCCTGGACGTGCAGACGGCGATCAACTCGGCCCAGGCCGACCTGCCCTCGGGCATGGGGTCGCCGATGTACCAGAAGGCGAACCCGAACGACGACCCGGTGATCGCCATCGCGTTGACCTCGCAGACGCAGTCGGCCGATGAGCTGTACAACGTCGCCGATTCGCTGCTGGCGCAGCGCATCCGCCAGATCAGTGGCGTCGCCTCGGTCGACATCGCCGGTGCCTCGACGCCAGCGGTGCGCGTGGACGTCAACCTGCGCCTGATGAACGCGCTGGGCCTGACCGCCGATGACCTGCGCAATGCGGTGCGTGCGGCCAACGTGACCTCGCCCACCGGCTTCCTCAGCGACGGCAACACCACCACCGCGATCATCGCCAACGATTCGGTGGCGCGTGCGGCCGACTTCGCCGACCTGGTGGTCAAGACCCAGGGCGATGGCCGGGTGATCCGCCTCAAGGACGTCGCCAACGTCTACGACGGCCAGCAGGATGCCTACCAGGCCGCGTGGTTCGACCACAAACCGGCGGTGGTGATGTACGTGTTCACCCGTGCCGGCGCCAACATCGTGGAGACCGTGGACCGGGTCAAGGCGCAGATCCCGACCCTGCGCGACTACCTGCAGCCAGGCACCACGATGACGCCGTACTTCGACCGTACGCCGACCATCCGTTCGTCGCTGCATGAAGTGCAGATCACCCTGCTGATCAGCCTGGCGATGGTGGTGCTGACGATGGCGCTGTTCCTGCGCCGGCTGGCACCGACGCTGATCGCCGCGGTGACCGTGCCGCTGTCGCTGGCCGGTGCCGCGCTGGTGATGTACGTGATGGGCTTCACCCTGAACAACCTGAGCCTGCTGGCGCTGGTGATCGCGATCGGCTTCGTGGTCGACGATGCGATCGTGGTGATCGAGAACATCATGCGCCATCTCGACGAGGGCATGCCGCGCATGCAGGCGGCGTTGACCGGTGCGCGCGAGATCGGCTTCACCATCGTCTCGATCACCGCCTCGCTGGTGGCGGTGTTCATTCCGCTGCTGTTCGCCAGCGGCATGATGGGTGCGTTCTTCCGCGAGTTCACCGTCACCCTGGTGGCGGCCATCGTGGTCTCGATGATCGTCTCGCTGACGTTGACCCCGGCACTGTGCAGCCGCTTCCTCAGTGCGCACGACCACAGCGCGCCGCCGTCGCGTTTCGGCCGCTGGCTGGACGCCGGCCACGAGCGCATGCTGCGCATCTACACCGTGTTCCTCGACTTCTCGCTGCGCCACGCGCTGCTGTTGTCGCTGACCCCGCTGATCCTGATCGGCGTCACCGTGTTCCTGTTCGGCGCAGTGAAGAAGGGCGCGTTCCCGCCGCAGGACACCGGCCTCATCTGGGGCCGTGCCAACTCCAGTGCCACGGTGTCCTTCGAGGACATGGTTGCCCGCCAGCGCCGCATCACCGACATGCTGATGGCCGACCCGGCGGTGAAAACGGTGGGCGTGCGCCTGGGCAGTGGCCGCCAGGGCTCCAGCGCGCAGTTCAACATCGAGCTGAAATCGCGCAAGGAAGGCCGCCGTGAAACCACCGCGCATGCCCTGGCACGGCTGAGTGCGAAGGCCGACCGCTACCCCGACCTGCAGCTGCGCCTGCGCGCGATCCAGGACCTGCCCAGCAACGACGGCGGCGGCGCCAGCCAGGGTGCGCAGTACCGCATTTCCCTGCAGGGCAACGACCTGGCCGCACTGCAGGAATGGCTGCCCAAACTGCAGGCGGAACTGAAGAAGAACCCGAAGCTGCGCGACGTCGGCACCGACGTGGACAATGCCGGCCTGCGCCAGAACATCCAGATCGATCGCGCCAAGGCCGCACGCCTGGGCATCACCGTGGGTGCCATCGACGGTGCGCTGTACGGCGCGTTCGGCCAGCGCCAGATCTCGACCATCTATTCGGACATCAACCAGTACAGCGTGGTGGTCAATGCGCTGCCCTCGCAGACCGCCACACCGGCGGCGCTGGATGAGGTGTACGTGCGCGCGCGCAACGGCGACATGGTGCCGATCACCGCGGTGGCCACCCAGATGCCCGGGCTGGCACCGTCGCAGATCACCCACGAGAACCAGTACACGACGATGGACCTGAGCTACAACCTGGCTCCCAACGTGAGCATGGGTGAGGCCAAGGCGATCATCGATGCCACCGTGGCCGGCATGCGCATGCCCGGTGACATCCGCCTGGCCGACGACGCCGGCTTCGGTTTCAACTCCGATCCCAGCGACATGCTGATTCTGGTGCTGGCCGCGATCCTGACCGTGTACCTGGTGCTGGGCATGCTCTACGAGAGCCTGATCCACCCGGTCACCATCCTGTCCACGTTGCCTGCGGCCGGCGTCGGCGCGCTGCTGGCGCTGTTCGGCACCAACACCGAGCTGTCGGTGATCTCGATGATCGCGCTGGTGCTGCTGATCGGCATCGTCAAGAAGAACGCGATCATGATGATCGACTTCGCCCTGGTGGCGCAGCGCGAGCATGGGCTGGCGCCGCGCGACGCTGCACGCGAAGCCAGCATCGTCCGCTTCCGCCCGATCATGATGACCACGATGGTCGCGATCCTGGCCGCCGTGCCGCTGGCGATCGGCCTGGGCGAAGGATCAGAACTGCGCCGCCCGCTGGGCATCGCGATGATCGGCGGCCTGCTGTTCTCGCAGAGCCTGACCCTGCTCAGTACGCCGGCGCTGTACGTGATCTTCTCGTGCCTGGTCGAGCGCTTGCGCGCCCGTCGCGCACGCAAGCGCGAAGCGAAGCTGCTCAAGCGCGCGCAACGCGCATAGCTCTGGTAGCGCCGGCCGCTGGCCGGCTTTGCCGATGCACCGTGCAGCCAAGCTGCCGGCCAGCGGCCGGCACTACCGTGGGTGCGGACCGTTGGCCCGCACGTCGCGTGCGCAACCGCGCGCAACGCGCATAGCTCTGGTAGAGCCGGCCGCTGGCCGGCTTTGCCGATGCGCCGTGCAGCCAAGCTGCCGGCCAGCGGCCGGCACTACCGTGGGAACGGACTGGGTGCGGACCGTTGGCCCGCACGTTGCGTGCGCAGGCGCGCGCAACGCACATCGCTTTGGTAGAGCCGGCCGCTGGCCGGCTTTGCCGATGCACCGTGCCGCCAAGCTGCCGGCCAGCGGCCGGCACTACCGTGGGTGCAGACCGCTGAGCCGCACTCCATATTTCACGCGCAGGCCGCAATAATGGCGGCAGATCCGTCCACTGAGCCTGCATGCCTGCCCCACAATCCCGCCTCAGCCGCCTCTGGGCCCACGAAAAGGCCAGCTATGGCCTGCGCGTGTTCATCGCGCTGGCCACCGCGGTTGCTGTGTGCTGGCAGTTCGATGCGCTGACTGCCCTGCCGGGCGTGTTCCTCGGCATCATCGCCAGTGCCATCGCGGAAACCGACGACAACTGGTGGGGCCGGACCAAGGCCGTGATGCTGTCGCTGCTGTGCTTCTGCCTCGCTGCGGCCTCGGTGATCTGGCTGTTCCCGTGGCCGTGGGTCTTCATCGGCGCGCTGGCACTGTCCACCTTCGGCCTGACCCTGCTTGGCGCGCTCGGCGAGCGCTACGCTTCCATTGCCCAGGCCACGGTGACGCTGGCGATCTACACCATGATCGGCCTGGAGCAGCACGGTGCCAGCGACCTGCACAGTGCGCTGGACGCGGTCAGCCACCTGCTGGCCGGTGCGGTCTGGTACGGCCTGTTGTCGATCCTGTGGACCGCGCTGTTCGCCAACCGGCCGGTGCGTGAGCGCGTTGCGCGGCTGTACCAGGAACTGGGCCGCTACCTGCAACTGAAGGCCGCGCTGTTCGAACCGGTGCGCGAAGCCGACCTGCAACGCCGCCAGCTCGACCTGGCCGAACAGAACCGCCGTGTGGTCGGTGCGTTGAACGAGGCCAAGACCGCGATCCTGGCCCGCTTCGGCCGCTCCGGCCGACCGGGGGTGAATTCCGGCCTGTACCTGCGCCTGTACTACATGGCGCAGGATTTCCACGAGCGCGCCAGTTCCTCGCACTACCCCTATGGCGCGCTGGTGGACGCGTTCTTCCACAGCGACGTGCTGTACCGCTGCCAGCGCCTGCTCGACCTGCAGGGCCAGGCCTGCGCGCGCCTGGGCGAAGCGATCCGCCTGCGCCGCCCGTTCGTGTACGGCGAAAGCAACCAGCAGGCCGGGCGTGACCTGGCCGATGCGCTGGCCTACCTGCGCGACCAGCAGCGGCCGCAATGGCAGCGCCTGCTCGGTTCACTGGACCTGCTGGTGCACAACCTGCGCAGCATCGAACGGCGGCTGCTGGATGCCGAGCGTTCCGAAGCCAGCCTCGACAACGTCGACACCCGTCTGCGCGACAGCAACCCGCACACGTTGCGCGAGATGGGCGTGCGCATCCGCCAGCAGCTCACGCCCGGCTCGGTGCTGTTCCGCCATGGCCTGCGCATGGCGCTGGCGCTGATCGCCGGCTTTGCCGCGATCCGCCTGTTCAATGCGCAGAACGGCTCGTGGGTGCTGCTGACCATCGTGTTCGTGTGCCGGCCCAACTTCGGCGCCACCCGCCAGCGCCTGGCGCAGCGCATCGTCGGCACGCTGGCCGGCCTGGTGCTGACCTGGGCGCTGCTGCAGCTGTTCCCGCAACTGCACGTGCAGCTGCTGATCGCGCTGCTGTCGACGCTGCTGTTCTTCTTCACCCGCACCGACCGCTACCTGGTGGCGTCGGCGGCCATCACGGTGATGGCCCTGACCTGTTTCAACCTGATCGGTGATGGCTTCGTGCTGATCGTGCCGCGCATGGTCGATACGGTGCTGGGCTGCGCGATCGCCGCAGCGGCGGCGTTCCTGATCCTGCCCGACTGGCAGGGCCGCCAGCTGCACCTGGTGCTGGCGCGCGTGCTGGACACCGCCGCCCGCTACCTGGATTCAGTGCTCGGCCAGTACCGCAGCGGCATGCGCGACGACCTTGCCTACCGCATCGCGCGCCGAGACATGCACAACGCCGATGCCGCGCTGTCCACCGCGCTGTCGAACATGCTGCGCGAGCCGGGCCATGTCCGCCGCAACCTGGACGCCGGCTTCCGTTTCCTGGCGCTGTCCAACACCCTGCTCGGTCATCTGTCGGCACTGGGCGCGCATCGCGACCAGGTGGACAGCTATGCCGGCGATCCGCTGGCATTGGCGGCCGGCGAGCGCGTGCGCAAGGCACTGCAGCAGCTGGCCTCGGCGCTGGCCGCTCGGCAACCGGTCGCCGAGGATGACAACGACGCTGACCGCGCGGTGGCCGCAGAGCTGGAGCAGATCGAGGACGCGATGCCGCCGAAACTGCAGCTGATCCGTACGCAGATGGCACTGGTCCTGCGGATGCTGCCGAAGGTGCGGGCGGCGGCCAATGAGGCGGTAACCAGTCTGACCTGATCGCGGGCAGGAATGCTAGGCTGCGCCGGTCAAGGAGGTTCCATGTCCGGTCACAACCAGTTCGCCCTGCTGCGCCAGCGCCGCTTCCTGCCGTTCTTCGTGGTGCAGGCGCTCGGTGCGTTCAATGACAACGTGTACCGGCAGGCGATCATCAGCATGCTGCTGTTCATGGCCGTGCCGGAGGAAGAACTGGGGTTGTACGCCACCCTGGCGCCGGCCATCTTCATCCTGCCGTATTTCCTGTTCTCGGCACTGGCCGGGCAGATCGCCGACAAGCTGGAGAAATCGCGCCTGATCGTGATCACCACCACCATGGAGATCGTGATCATGTCGCTGGCGGCCACCGGCTTCCTCACCCAGAGCCTGCCGGTGCTGCTGGTCGCCCTGTTCTGCACCGGCATGCAGTCGACCCTGTTCGGCCCGGTGAAGTATTCGGTCCTGCCCTCGGTGCTCAGGCCCGAAGAGCTGACCGGCGGCAACGGCCTGGTCGAGATGGGCACCTCGATGTCGATCCTCTCCGGCATGATCGTCGGTGGCCTGGTGTTCACCGTGGCCGGCAGCCACGGCACGGTGGTGGCCGCGTGCGCGATCATCGCACTGGCGATCTGCGGCAACATCGCCGCGCGCCTGATCCCGAAGGTCGATGCCGGCGACCCTACCCTGAAGATCAACTGGAACCCGCTGCCGGAATCGCTGGCGGTGCTGCGCATGGCGCGCCAGCAGAAGGCCGTGCGCAACTCGATCCTGGGCGTGTCCTGGTTCTGGTTCGTCGGCACCGTACTGACCTCCCAGCTGCCGGCCTACGCGGTCACCAACCTGGGCGGCGAGCCGACCCTGTATATCTTCGCGCTGGCCCTGTTCTCGGTCGGCACCGGCGTCGGCTCGCTGCTGTGCGAAAAGCTGTCGGCCCGTACCGTGGAAATCGGCCTGGTGCCGCTGGGCGCGTTTGGCATGACCGCGTTCCTGCTCGACCTGTACTTCGCCCGCAGCGGCGAAGCGACCGTGCACGGGCTGACCATCGGGCCATTCCTGCAGCAGCCCGGCAGCCTGCGCATCGTCATCGACCTGATCGGCATCGGCCTGTTCACCGGCATCTTCGTGGTACCCCTGTTCGCGCTGATCCAGAGCCGCACCCCGAAGGCGCAGATGTCGCGCGTGTTCGCGGCGTTGAACATCCAGAACTCGGGCTTCATCGTCGCTGCGGCGCTGCTGTCGCTGGCCGCGCACACGCTGCTGCACTGGACCATTCCGCAGCAGTTCCTGGCGCTGGCCATCGCCAACGCGCTGGTGGCGATCTACATCTTCACCATCGTCCCCGAATTCCTGATGCGCTTCCTCAGCTGGCTGATGGTGCGCACCCTGTACCGGCTGCGCCCGCACGGCATCGAGGCCAACGTGCCGGACGAAGGTGCCGCACTGCTGGTCTGCAACCACGTCAGCTACATGGACGCGCTGATCCTGTCGGCGACGATTCCGCGCCCAGTGCGCTTCGTCATGTACTACAAGATCTTCAACATCCCGGTGATGCGCTGGATATTCCGGACTGCCAAGGCGATCCCGATTGCCGGGGCGCGCGAGGACCCGGCGCTGATGCAGCGCGCGTTCGACGAGATCGACGCTGCGCTGGCCGAGGGTGAGCTGGTATGCATCTTCCCGGAAGGTGCGCTGACCCGCGACGGAGAGATGGCACCGTTCAAGTCCGGCGTCGAGAAGATCCTCGAGCGACGGCCGGTGCCGGTGGTGCCGATGGCCCTGCGTGGCATGTGGTCGAGCATGTGGAGCCGGCGCGACAGCCGGCTGGGCCGCATGCGGGTGCCGCGTCGTTTCCGTGCCACGGTCGAGGTCGTGGCGGCGCCGGCCGTCGATGGCCACACCACCAGCGCCCCGGTGCTGGAGGCCCAGGTGCGGGCCCTGCGTGGTGATCACGCCTGATCGGCCGCGCGGCCGCCGGTAACCCTTCCAGGCAACAGCCCCATTCCCCCTGCCACGACGGCCTCTGTTTCATTGCAGGGGCCGTCAGACGCGCCCGGTCAAGGGCCATACACGGCAGTATCTGACTGTAACCGCATACATGCAGCGCAGGTTGAGGTAGATTACGCACCCACAGGGGGGAGGTTCGGCCAATGCACCAGGGCCGGCCACCAAGGAATGGAGTCTCGCTTTGAATCAACCGCCACCGCTCAGCCGTCCGGTCTACATCCCCAACCATCTGGTCTGGGCAATCCTGACGACGCTGTTCTGCTGCCTGCCGTTGGGCGTGGTGTCGATCGTCTACGCCTCCCAGGTCGATGGCCGCCGCGCGGCGGGCGACCTGCCGGGGGCCTACAGCGCGTCGCGCAAGGCGGGCTGGTGGGCGGTGGCTTCGGCCGTGGCCCTGCCGGTCCTGTTGTTGTTGTGGTTCGGGCTGTTCGGCGGCTTGGCCGTACTGGGCGCTCTTTCCGACCAATGATTCACCACCACCACCCATCAAGGAGCTTGAACCCATGAACACCGCCACTCCGCAGGTCCCGAACAACCTGGTCTGGGCCATCCTGAGCACCCTGTTCTGCTGCCTGCCGGCCGGCATCGTGTCGATCGTCTACGCCGCGCAGGTCAACGGCAAGCTGGCCGCTGGCGATATCGCCGGTGCCCAGGAATCCTCGGCCAAGGCCAAGAAGTGGGCCATCTGGTCGGCCATCGCCGCCGTCGTGGTCGGCGTGCTGTACGGCATCCTGATCGTCGCTCTCGGCGGCATGGGTGCGATGAGCAACAGCGGCTACTGATCCGCGTGGACGGATCCGGCGCCTGCGCCGGATCCGTTGCTGCATGTCCGCACTGCCCTCCCGATCCCGACTGGCCCGCTGGGCACCGCTGCTGGCCGCCACCGGCCTGGCCGCCGGTGCCGCGCTGGTGCTGCGCAACGTCAATCCCTATGTCGCCGGCAATCCGTTGCCGAGCTGCCCGCTGTACGCGCTGACCGGCCTGTACTGCCCGGGCTGTGGCAGCACCCGCTGCCTGTATTCACTGGTCCACTTCGACCTGCCCGGCGCGATGGCGATGAACCCGCTGCTGGTCATCAGCCTGCCGTTCCTGTTGCTGATGCTGCTGAACACCGCCGGCATCCGCCCGCGCGTGCTCGACCCGTTGATGCGGGTACTGGCCAATCCCACGTTCTGGCTCTGGCTGCTGCCCGGGTATGCGCTGCTGCGCAACCTGCCGTGGGCACCGTTCACCGCACTGGCACCGGTCTAGGCTTCCAGCCAACGGCGTAGCCCCTCGTGGTGGGCGGCGTTTGTCGATCATGGGATTGGCCGGGCGGGTGGGCTGCGCAGGGGTCGCTGCAAGTACGTCCATGTAAGCTCGGTCGCCGCATCCATGCGGCTCACGCCCCTGCGCAGCCCACCCGCCCGGCCACGGACAGTTTCCGTGCACGTCCACCACGGAAAAGAAAGAGAAGTTCAAAAGCGGAAGCGGATCGCTTCGCTACGCTCGCTCGGAGCCAAGCATGGCTCGGCTCTGGAGAACGTCCGTGCGCGGAAAACTGTCGAAGGCGGGGCGGGTCGGATGGCGGGGGTGTGAGCCGCATGGATGCGGCGACCAAGCCTCCATGGACGGATTCACGGCGTCCCCCGCCATCCGACCCACCCCGCCAACCCGCAGCAATCCAGCGGTTGCCGTTGCTGTTGCTCTGTTGCCTCTGCAGGTGCAGGGCTGCAAGCCCTGCCAAAACACCTACGTCACCCAGCCTGCAATCACCAGCAGGGCGAGAATCGCCAGCCACAGCAGCAGCATCCGCCACACCAGGCTCATCGCATCACGCAGGTCCGGCAGCCGCTGCCACACCGGCAACAGCCCGGCTTCGGTGTAATCGTGCGCATCCTCGCGCAGCTCGGCGTTGACGCTGGCCCGCGCCACCGCGCCCAGGAAACCGACGGTGCCCGCCAGGCGCTCGCCATGGGCCTGGCGCCACGCCTTCCACGCCGTATCGAAGTTGCCCACCAGCGCCATCGAGAACGCCATCAGCTGCGCTACCGGCCACTCGATCCAGCCCAGCAGGCGCTGCGCCAGTGCCAGCGGCTCCACCGGCACGCGTGCACGCATCGGGCTTTCCGCCATCAGCGCCAGCAAGCGGTAGCCCAACGCACCGGCCGGGCCCAGCAACAGGAACCAGAACAGCACCGCGAACCACCGCCGCAGCGCATTGAGCACGGTCGCCTCGACCAGCGATGGCACGTCCTCGCGCAGGCTGCCGCCGGCGGATTGCAGGTTGCGCACGGCCGCCTGCCGCGTCGCCGCGTCATCGGCATCGATGATGGCTTCGATATCGCGATCCAGGTCGCGCGGCCCCCAGCACCAGGCCAGCACCGCCACGCCCAGCAGCAGCGACGGCAGGCCGAACAGCACCCCGCGCAGCAGCCACGCCAGCAGCGCCATCAGCAACAGCGGCGGCAGCAGCGCCAGCGCCACACCGGCCGGTCCCTGCCATGCCTTGCCGCCGTGCGCGTCCAGCCAGCCCAGCCAGCGCCGGAAGCCGTCGAAACGGCGCAGCGAAGCGGCAGCGGCGGGGGCAACATGGCCCAGGGCCAGCGCCACCAGCACGGCGGCCAGAGTGGTGAACATGGCAGGTCTCCCTACGAAACAGAACGCTCGGCGCCGCTACCTTACCTGTCGCAGCGGCCGCCTCAGCGGTGAACCGGACTGTAACCCGGGCCGTGTTCAGGTGGCGGCAATACAGCGGCCACCACGGCCCGGCGGCAGCGCCGGCTCAGCCCTGCTGCTCGCGGTACCAGTGCTCGATGAGCCCACGCGAAATCGAGATCGGCGGCGACAGGCGGATCCCCTCGCCGTCATCTTCCACATCACGGGCCAGCGCAGCGCCAACCTCGTCGGCACTGAACCAGCGCGCATCCTCCAGCTCGCCATCCACGGTCGGCAGGTCGTCCAGTGCCTGCGCACGGAAGCCGACCATCAGCGCGCCGGGGAACGGCCATGGTTGCGATCCGAGATACTGACAGGCGGTTACCCGCACCTTGCTCTCCTCATGGACTTCGCGCACCACGGTCTGCTCGAAGGTCTCGCCGGGTTCGACGAAGCCGGCCAGGACCGAGTAACGACGGGGGGCCCAGTTCGACTGCCGGCCCAGCAACAACCGCCCCTGGTTTTCCACCGCGACAATCACGGCCGGATCGACGCGGGGGTAATGTTCGGTGGAACACTGCGCGCAACGGCCGACGAAGCCGCCCCGGGCGAATGCCACGGCACCGCCGCACACACCGCAGAAGCGGGTGCGCGAGTGCCAGTAGGACATGCCGCGGGCATAGCTGAAGGCGGTCGCGTCAGCCGTCGACCACAGCAAGGCCGCCTGGCGCAGATCAAGGCGTCTGGGTGCGCTCACCGTGACATTGGCGGCTTCGACCGAGAACCACGCCTGTTCCCCACGCAGGCCAAGGAAGATCGCAGCACCGGGGCCACCACCGATGTCGGCGCCGGTCAGCGCCAACGGCTGGTCATCATCGCCGGTGAAGGCGCTGCCGTCCTGATCGAGGACGAGGATGCGCGCGCCCGGCCACAGGCGCGCCAATGCATCGGCATCCTCGCGCAGGGCATCGGCGCGCTCCAGGGGTTCGCCAACGAAGGCAAAACCGGAAAGCGGCGAAGGAGTATTGGGCATCCGCCAAGCGTGCCGCCAATCGAGGCGGGTGGCAAGGTCGGCACTGTGCGCAGTTTGCCCGTGTGGTCCACAGGCGCGGTCGCGGGCACCGCGCATCCACGCGTGGCGTGGATCTGCTACATGCTGAAGCTGCTGCCGCAGCCGCAGGTGGTCTTCGCGTTCGGGTTGCGGATCACGAACTGCGCACCGGTCAGGCTCTCGGTGTAATCCACCTCGGCCCCCATCAGGTACTGCAGGCTCAGCGGGTCGACCAGCAGGGTCACCCCGCTGGTCTGCACCGCCAGGTCGTCCTCGGCACGGTTCTCATCGAACTCGAACCCGTACTGGAAGCCCGAACAGCCACCGCCCTCGATGTACACGCGCAGCGCCAGGTCGGGGTTGCCCTCTTCCTGGATCAGGGATTTGACCTTGGCGGCCGCCGACTCGGTGAAGTTCAGCGGACGCTCCAGTGACTGGTAATCGGGCGCGGCAACCGGGGTGGCGCCGGGCAGGGAGACTAGCGTACTCATGCTGCCAGCATGGGGGTGCCGGCGACGGCTTTCAAGCCATCGCCTCGGCCAGCTTGCGCCGCGCGGCGGTGTCGCCCTTGTCGCCCTTGGCCTCGTCGCCGTCCGGTGCCGGCAGCGCCGCGACCGGTGCGCTGGCATGGATCAGGCGGCCGTTCAGCTGGGCCCCCGCATTCATTTCCACCACCTGGTAATGGACATTGCCATTGACCCGTGCGCTCGGGGTCAGTTCGACCTTCTCGGTGGCATGCACGTCGCCGTCCAGGCGGCCGCTGATGACCACCACCTGCGCGCGGATCTCGCCCTCGATCACGCCATGCTCGGCAACCGTCAGGGTTGCACCACTGGCGCCTTCGCTGGCAATCACCTTGCCGTGGATGCGGCCTTCCACATACAGCCCCCCACTGAATTCCACGTCACCGCGGATCACCACCTGGTTGCCGATCAGGGCATCCACCACCAGCTGGCCGTCACGGTTGGATTTGCTGCTTCCGAACATCTGCCTACTCCCCTTTGCTGGCCGGCGCACCGGCCTGTTTCCAGTCGAATACCTGGGTGGTACCCCCCGTACCACTCCCCAATGTCACCCGCACGCGTTGCGGGGTGAAGTCAGCCGGCAGCATCACGCTGCCGGTGAGCTGCTGGAAGTACCGGAACGAGTAATCCTGTCCCGGCACCTTGCTGCGCTGGTGCAGATCATCCCAGCTGATCGTGGCCAGCTTGCCGTTCTTCACGCCTTCCACGGTGAAGCGCATCTGCCCCTGGCTGATGGCACCGCGGTTGAGGTTCTGGGTCAGCACGGCGGTGTACTGCCAGGTGCCGGCCGCCTCCGGGCTGAACTCGATCGAATGGGTGTTCAGGCCCTTGCGCTGGCTGGTCGAGCCGACCAGTCGCTCGTAGAAGGCGACATCGGCGCGCAGCCCGGCGATTTCCTCATCGCGTTCGGCCAGCGAGGACTGCACCTCGGTGTTGGCGGCGCGGCTGATGCGGTCGGAGGCTTCCAGCGTGGCCTGCTTCTGGCGCAGCTCGGTCAACTGCGCCTGCAGCGTCTCGGCACGCTTCTCGGCGGCCTGCAGGCGCTGGCCCTGGGCATCGCGCGGGGTGGCCATCCAGCAGCCGCCAAGCACCGCCAGCACCAGGCTGAGCAGCCAGATGCCGCCGATCACCAGCAGGCGGCGACGGTCGGCAGGCGGTTGCGGCGCGCCGGGCAGGCGGACCTGCACGCGCATGGGAGGACGGTTGGTCATGGGTGGTTTCCGGGGTATCGCGAGGGCGACACCGGTACGGCCCCTGTGGCAAACGACGGGTTAGTGTATGACAGGACGAGGGGGTTTCCTGCGCCCTGGCCGGCCACGGTCTGTGGCGTTCAGGCACGCCATCGTCGATAGTGTGGCCCCCTGCACAGTTCCGTCGCCGGAGCACCGCCATGACCGAAGCCCACCTGTTCGTGATCGGCATCCTGCTGGCCTGGCTGGCCGGAATCCGCGTCTACCTCACCGTGTTCGGCGTCGGCCTGGCCGGCCTGCTCGGCTGGGTCGAGCTGCCGCCCGCCCTGCAGGCCACCGAATCCTGGTGGGTGCTGGGCACGTCGGCAGCACTGGCCATCGCCGAGTTCTTCGCCGACAAGATTCCCGGCGTGGACTCGGTCTGGGACCTGGTGCAGACGCTCGCACGCGTGCCGGCCGGCGCGTTCCTCGCAGCGGCCACCCTGTCGCCCGACGGTCAGCTCGGCGCCGGCGCACTCGCCGCCGGTGCCGGCGTCGCCCTGGCCAGCCACGGCCTGAAGGCCGGCACCCGCGCCCTGCTCAACACCTCACCGGAACCGGCCAGCAACTGGGTGGCCTCCGCTGCCGAAGACACCGTGGTGGTCGGCGGGCTGGCACTGGCGTTGGCGCATCCGTGGATCGCCCTGGTGGTGGTGCTGGCCTGCAGCCTGGCCGGCGCACTGCTGGTGTGGCTGGTCTGGCGCGCACTGTGGAAGGGCGTGCGCTGGCTGGCGCGCGGTGCATCCGCATCAGCCCCCGGGCACACCGGCAGCGGCTGAGCACCGGGCTTGTCGCATAATGGACGCGAACACCAGGAGCACCGATGGCCGCAAACGAATCCCCCGCGGGCGCCCGCCCGGGACGCGCTGAAACCCCTCCGGCCGATCATTGGCAACGCTGGACGCCGGAGGCGGCGCCGCCTGCGGTTGCCGCACCGATGGCTGCGGCCCCGCCCGCCGTGGCGGCCGATGTGCCTGCCCCGGCCAACGGCGCACCGCCGCCGCTGCCCGGTCCGATCACCGCGGCCGAAGCCGGCAACAACGATCTTGCCCCACCGTCATCGGACTCGCCCTACCGCGTGCTGATCGTCGAAGACGATCGTGCGCAGGCCCTGTTCGCGCAGAGCGTGCTGCACGGCGCCGGCATGCAGGCGATCGTGCACAGCGACGCCGATGGCGCGCTGCAGGCGATCAAGGAACACCGCCCCGACCTGATCCTGATGGATCTGCACCTGCCCGGGCTGGATGGCATGCGGCTGACCGCACTGATCCGCCAGCAGCCCGGCCTGCAGCTGCTGCCGATCGTGTTCCTCAGCGGTGATCCGGATCCGGAGCGCCAGTTCGAGGTACTCGACAGCGGCGCCGACGATTACCTGAGCAAGCCGATCCGGCCCCGCCACCTGATCGCCGCGGTGGCCAACCGCATCCGCCGCGCACGCGCCCAGGCGGCGACCCTGCCTGGTGCCAGCGGCGCACCGGCCACCAGCAATCCGGAAACCGGCCTGCCGACGCGCCATCACGTGCTGCAGCAGCTCAACACCGCACTTGCCCACCGCGACCGCGGCGGCGTGTTCTTCGTCGAAGTGGCCAGCGCGCTGGGCCTGCGCGAGCGCTATGGCTATGCCGCGTTTGAACGGCTGATGGTGCAGGCCGGGCAGCGCCTGGCCGAGGCCGGGCATCCGCACCTGCTGGCCCGCCTGAACGACAACAGTTTCCTGCTGCTGGCCCGCAACGCCGACGAGGACGCGCTGGAGGGCATCGCCGCTTCCCTGCGCGAGCAGCTGTCGGCACGCGCCTTCGTGATCCGCGACGACGAATCGGTGCACCTGCGCGGCGTGGTCGGCTATGCCCCCCTGTCACCGGGCTTCGAGGATGCCAACAGTGCGCTGGAGGCGGTCGAGCGCACCACCCTGCAGGCCCGCCTGCTCAGTGCCGGCGTGGCGGGCCATGTGCATCGCCAGGCGGTCACCGAACAGGAGCATCTGGCCCTGCTGGAAGGCCAGCTGGAACTGGCCTACCAGCCGATCGTCGCCGTCGCCGGTGGCAACACCGCGCAGTACCAGCTGCTGCTGCGCCTGCGCCAGGCCGATGGCACGGTGCTGGCCGCCGGCCAGGTGATCCCGGCGGCGGAAGCAGCGGGCCGCATCGCCGACCTGGACCAGCAGGTCATGGACCACGCGCTGGGGCTGCTGGATCTGTACCGACACGCGACGCAGCCGCTGAACCTGTTCGTCTCGCAGTCGCTGCGCACCCTGCAGCGCGATGCCTTCGCCGACTGGCTGCTGGAATCGCTGCAGCAGCGCGACCTGCCCGGCGCAGCGCTGGTGATCGACGTGCGCTTGCCCGATGCGCTGATCCACACCGTGCCGCTGCAGCAGTTCTGCCAGCGCATGGCCAGTGCCGGGGTGCGCTTCTGCCTGAGCCAGTTCGAACCCGGCGGCGACGCCGACGCCCTGCTGACCCAGCTGCCGCTGTCGTTCGTGCGCATGGCCGCGCGCTTCTCCAGCAGCCATTCCAACCCCGCCACGCGCGAGGAACTGCGCAAGGCGATCGAACAGGCGCATGCCGCCGGACTGAAGATCATCGGCCAGCAGATCGAGGATCCGCAGGCGGCCGCGGCGATGTGGGTCGGCGGCGTGGACTACATCCAGGGCAACATGGTGCAGTCGGCCGGCAGCGACCTGAACTTCGACTTCCACAACGCGGTGCTCTGACGTGCCGCTGTGGGGCGTGCTGCTGGTTGCCCTCGCTGCAGCCGCCCCGGCGCTGGTGGTGGGCCTGCGCCTGCGCGCGCGCGCCCAGGCACTGGCCCAGCTGCGGCGCGCCCACGACGCGCTCGCCGCCGAGCGCGACCAGCTGCGCCGCACCACCGAACGCCAGGGCCAGCTGGAGCAGCAGCTGCTGCAGGCCAAGCAGGCCGCCGAAGCGGCTGCGCTGGCCAAGGGCGAGTTCCTGGCCACGATGAGCCACGAGATCCGCACCCCGCTCAATGGCATCCTGCCGATGCTGGAGCTGATCGCGCGCGGGCCGCTGGGCGAAGACCAGCGACAGATGCTGGCCACTGCCTCGGCCAGCTCGCAGCAGCTGCTGCGCATCGTCGACGACATCCTCGATTACTCACGGCTGGAGGCACAGGCGCTGGAACTGGAGATCACCAGTTTCAACCTGCGCGATCTGCTCGATGGCGTCGTCCAGCTGATGCAGCGCGCGGCCGATGCCAAGGGCCTGGCCCTGGCCCTGCAGCTTGATCCATCGGTGCGCCTGCCGGTGCGCGGCGACCCGGTACGCCTGCGCCAGGTCCTGAGCAACCTGCTGGCCAACGCGATCAAGTTCACCGCGCGCGGCCACGTGCAGCTGCGCGTGCTGCGCCTGGGCGAAGGCGCCGCACAGCACCAGCTGCGCTTCGAGGTCATCGATACCGGCATCGGCATCGATGAAGCCCTGCAGGCGCGCCTGTTCCAGTCCTTCAGCCAGGCCGACGCCTCGACCACCCGCATCTATGGCGGCACCGGCCTGGGCCTGGCCATCTGCAAACGCATCATCGACCTGATGCACGGCCGCATCGGCGTGCAGTCCACGCCCGGCCAGGGTGCTACGTTCTGGTTCGAGATTCCGCTGCTGAAGGTGCCGGGCGACCTGCCCGCGATGTCGCGGGCGCCGGCCCCGCTGCTGCTGTTCAGTGCCGACGCGCCGCTGCAGGCCCGCATCGGGCGCATCGCGGCCCACCATGGGCTGCAGGTACAGGTGCTGTCGCAGCTGGACGCCGTGGTCGAACGCCTGCGCGCGGCGCCACGGCCCGGACAACCGGCACCGGCCTGGCTGCTGGTCGACGCGCGCGCGCGCCGCAGCGGCGAGGCGACGCTGCAGCAGGCACTGGCCGAGCGCGGTGACGACGACACACTGCAGGTGCTCTGGCTGCAGGATGACGCACCGGCGCAACGACCGCGCCAGCGCCAGCTGCCCACGCACTTCGACGATGCCGCCGTGCATGCGCTGCTGGCTGCACCGGTCACCCCTGCGCGCCCCGCAGCACTGCTGGCCAACGCGGACGACGCGCAACCGGTGGCCTCGCTGCCGCCGCTGCATCTGCGCGTGCTGCTGGTGGAGGACAACACGGTCAACCGGATGGTGGCCGAGCAGCTGCTGCGCGTGTTCCAGTGCGAGGTCCGCAATGCGGCCGATGGCGAGCAGGCACTGCTTGCCCTGCGCCAGGGTGAGGTGGACGTCGTATTGATGGATTGCCAGATGCCGGTGCTGGACGGCTACGCCGCCACGCGCCACTGGCGTGCCGAAGAAGCAGAAACCGGTCGTGCGCGACTGCCGATCATCGCAATGACCGCCAACGCCATGGCCGGCGACCGCGAGCGCTGCCTGCAGGCGGGGATGGACGATTACCTGTCCAAGCCGATCGACCGCGCCATGCTGCACGCGCTGCTGCAGCGCTGGGGTCGCCGGAACGCGGCCTCGTTGCCGCTGCCTTCCGTAGAGCCGGCGGCAGCGGCAGGCGCGGCTGCCAACGTCGCTGGCGACGGCCTGGAACAGGCGCCCCAAGGCGATGACGGCCCGGTCGGCACGACGCCGCAACCGGTCCTCGACCGCGGGGTGCTGGACGAACTGCGCGCGGTGATCGGCGACGCTGCGACCCAGATCGTTACGGTCTTTCTGGAAGATGCACCGGTCATGGTGCAGCAGCTGCAGCAGGCCGCGCAGGCCGGTGATGAGCCGCGCCTGCAGGCGCTCGCGCACAGCCTGAAATCATCGAGCGCGAACGTGGGCGCGCTGTCGCTGTCGGCGGTTGCGCAGCGAATCGAGCACGAAGCCCGGAGTGGCAGCCTGCAGCGCCCCGCGGTCGCGGTGGCGCTGCTGGTGGCCGAATTCGCCCGCGCACGGGTGGCGCTGACCGGCTACCTGGCACAGCATCGCGCCGGCCAGTCCGGCTGATTCACTCTTCCAGCTTGCTCAGCAGGTACTTCGGCTCACCGATGCGCTCGATCAGGTCGAGCTGGGTTTCCAGCCAGTCGATGTGCTCTTCTTCCGAATCGAGAATCTTCACGAACAGCTGGCGGCTGACGTAGTCGCCGACCGAATCGGCATGGGCGACGGCCTCGCGCAGGGTGACCACGCCATCGCGTTCCAGTGACAGGTCGCACTGCAGGATCTCGGTCGGGTTTTCGCCGATGCGCAGCTTACCCAGCGCCTGGAAGTTCGGCAGGCCTTCGAGGAACAGGATGCGGTCGGCGAGCATGTCGGCATGCTTCATCTCGTCGATCGATTCCTTGTACTCGTGTTCGGCCAGTTCCTTGATGCCCCAGTTCTTCAGCATCTTGGCGTGCAGGAAGTACTGGTTGATCGCGGTCAACTCGTTGTAGAGGACCTTGTTGAGGAATTCGATGACCTTGGTGTCGCCCTTCATGGGGATGCTCCTGCACGCTGAAAACGCAGGCACTTTAACGCCTTGCGTATCGGGGTGAAGGAACGCGAATCGTGCGCATTGGCCTGCGCGGCCGCGCGTGAAGGATGCGAAAGCGCTGCGCCGCGAAAGAACCGCTCAGGCGACCTGTGCCAGGCCGAGGACCGGCAGCGGCAGGTCATGGGTCGCGCGCGCCTTGGCCAGCAGATCACCGGCCATGTCCAGGCAGGAACCGCAGGTGGCACCACATCCGGTACGCATGGTCAGTTCGGCCACCGTACTGACGCCATGGCTGGCGGCTTCGCGGATCTGGTGGTCGGTGACTCCGTTGCAGATGCAGACGTACACAGGCGGGAACCGGGCTGGCAGGCCAGGAGCGGCCTGTTGGCTATTCCAATGGAAACGAGAATGGTTGTCAATCAGAGACCTGAACCATTCTCGATACCGTTCAGGCTGTCAGCTCGCCGGACCGTCGCCGGTGGCCTTCTTCGGCCAATAGCCCCGGGTTCGGGGGCGCTTGCGCGGCCGGTCGTGGCCGGCGGTGTGGCCGGGCATCCAGGCCTCGGCCGCGCTCTTGGGCATGGCGGTGACGCCCGGCCCGGCCACCCCGCGCGCCAACGGCGCCAGGTGTCGCAATGCGCGCGCATAGACCCCGCGCTTGAACATCACCACGTGCTCCACCGGGTACCAGAAATCGACCCAGCGCCAGTGGTCGAACTCGGGCGAGTCGGTGTGGTCCAGCTTCACGTGGGATTCGTCGCCGGTCAGGCGCAGCAGGAACCAGACCTGCTTCTGGCCGATGCAGACCTGCCGCTCGTTGCGGCGGATGGCCCGTGCCGGCAGCTTGTAGCGCAGCCAGCCGGGTGTCGCCCCGAGCACTTCCACATGCTCAGGCAGCAGGCCGGTCTCTTCCTGCAGTTCACGATACATGGCCTCGACAGGCGTCTCGTCGGTATTCATGCCGCCCTGCGGGAACTGCCAACCATCCCGGCGCACGCGTCGTGCCCAGAACACCTGGCCGTCCTGCCGCATCAGCACGATGCCGACGTTCGGTCGATAGCCGTCCGGATCGATCACGATGCGGACTCCTAAAAAATCTACTGGTCGGGACTATCCCACGCCGTCTGTCGGCCCACAAGCACGGCACAAAAGTGTTGACAGGGGCCATACACATCCGCAGAATAGCGGGCTCACCAAGGCTATGTAGCTCAGCCGGTTAGAGCACAGCACTCATAATGCTGGGGTCGGTGGTTCGAGTCCACCCATAGCCACCACACTGAAATTCAAGTTGTTTTTCAGCGTGAAGAGTGAGAAAATAGTTGCACGTTTTGCCCCGTCGCCAAGCGGTAAGGCACCTGACTCTGACTCAGGCATTCGGTGGTTCGAATCCATCCGGGGCAGCCAAATTAAAAGCAAAAGGCCAGATCGAAAGATCTGGCCTTTTGCTTTTAACTTGGTCGCGCATTCCACCTTATCCCCGCGCCTGTCGGCGCACCCCCTTGAACATCAAGGGGGCTCTCCTCCAGAGAGAGGCCCGGGGCGGATCCTTTTCCAAAGGAAAGGGCTCTGACCCCACCCCTTCCGAGATGCGCAACCATGGGTAGTGCCGGCCGCTGGCCGGCAACCCGGAAATGCATCCTCCCGAAACGACAAAAGCCCGGCCGAAGCCGGGCTTTTGCTTTTCCATCCAGCGGGCCCCCGAAGGGGCCCAACCAGGCGCGGTGGATCAGCGCTTGGAGAACTGGGTGGCGCGGCGGGCCTTGTGCAGACCGACCTTCTTACGCTCGACCTCACGGGCGTCGCGGGTCATGAAGCCAGCCTTGCGCAGCTCGGACTTCAGGCTTTCGTCGTACTCGACCAGCGCACGGGCGATGCCCAGGCGGATCGCACCGGCCTGGCCGGTGGTGCCGCCGCCAGCGGCGGTGACCAGGATGTCGAAGCTCTCGGTGTTCTTGGTCAGCTCGAGCGGCTGGCGCACGATCATGCGCGCGGTCTCACGACCGAAGAACTCGTCCAGCGGACGGCCATTGACGGTGATGTTGCCCGAACCCTTGCGCAGGAACACGCGAGCGGTGGAGGACTTGCGGCGGCCAGTGCCGTAGTTTTGAGTGATAGCCATGATTAGATATCCAGAACCTGCGGCTGCTGTGCGGCGTGCGGATGCTCAGTGCCGGCGTAGACCTTGAGCTTGCGGTACATCTGGCGACCCAGCGGGCCCTTCGGCAGCATGCCCTTCACGGCGATCTCGATCACGCGCTCCGGGTGGCGCTCCAGCGCCTGGGCCAGGGATTCGGTCTTCAGGTTGCCGATGTAACCGGTGAAACGGTGATACATCTTGTCCTGCAGCTTCTTGCCGGTGACGGCAATCTTTTCTGCATTGATGACGACCAGGTAGTCGCCGGTATCAACGTGCGGGGTGTAGACCGGCTTGTGCTTGCCACGCAGACGGCGGGCCAGCTCGGTGGCGAGACGGCCCAGGGTCTTGCCCTCGGCGTCGACGAGGTACCAGTCGCGCTGGACGGTCTCGTTCTTGGCAGTGAAAGTGCTCATGAAGAACTCTAGGTTAGGTCGGGCTCATTGCGGCGAAGGACTCGCCGGAACTCTGCCACGCGTTGTGAAAGGTGAAGCGCAAGAGGCGGGATTGTACGCAGATCACGCCCGCGATGCAAGCCGGCCCCGCCGCGGGTTGGCAGGGGGACGGGGCCGGGCGAGAATCGACGGGTCTTCCGCCCCGCCGCGTACCGCCATGACCGTGCTCCGCCAGACCACCCCGCTGGACCACCTGCTGACCGAGGCGCAGCGCGCCCTGGACACCGTGTTCGGCAACCCGCCGGCGGCCCGTCCCTACCCCGCCACGGACACCGGCGAGCCCGGCATGGATCGCGCCGAGCGCCGCCACGCGGCTGGCCTGATGCGGATCAACCACGTGGGCGAGGTCTGCGCGCAGGGCCTGTATTTCGGCCAGGCCGCCGTGGCCCGTGACCCGGCCACGCGTGACCACCTGCTGGAAGCGGCCCAGGAAGAAACCGACCACCTGGCCTGGTGCGCCACCCGGCTGGCCGAACTGGACAGCCGTCCCAGCCTGTTCAACCCCCTGTGGTACGCCGGCAGCTACACCATCGGCACCCTGGCCGGGCTGCGTGGCGACGGCTGGAACCTGGGCTTCGTGGTCGAGACCGAGCGCCAGGTGGAAGCCCATCTGGACGAGCACCTGGTCGACCTGCCGGCCGGCGACCTGCGCAGCCGCGCGGTCATCCAGGTGATGAAGGAAGACGAGGCGCGCCATGCGGAGCATGCCGAGCAGGCCGGCGCACGCCGCCTGCCGTTCCCGATCCCCGGCGCGATGGCCCTGGCCTCCAGGGTGATGAAGACCATTGCCTACCGGCTGTAGCCGCGACACGCGGTCGGCTGTGACCGACCGGTCGTGCCTGCCGGCCAGCGGCCGGCACGATCGATCAGTTCGGCGAGACCAGCTTCAGGCCGATCACGCCGGCCACGATCAGTCCCACGCAGGCCAGGCGGGCCGGCGACGCACTGTCGTTGAACAGGTAGATGCCCAGCACCGCCACGCCCATGGCTCCGATGCCGGTCCAGATCGCGTAGGCGGTGCCGACCGGGATGCTCTTCATCGCCTGGCTCATCAGGTACAGGCTGATCAGGGCCGACACCACCGTGGCAACGGTGGGCAGGGGTTTGCTGAAACCTTCCGAGTACTTCATTCCGAGGGCGAAACCGATCTCGAACAGGCCGGCCAGCAGCAGGTAGATCCAGGGCATGGGTGGGGGCTCCTTACCTTTCTTGGGAAAACAAAACGGCCCGGTGTTTTCACACCGGGCCGTGGGTCGGTACATCACCGTGGAACAATATCGCAGGTGCGACACCAGTTCCACGGGGCGGGTCGTCCCGCCTGGGGCGGCGATGCCTGCAGGCATCGCGCATGGGCTTACTCGGACAGGTTCCGGCCGTGGAACAGCTCTTCGATCTCGCGCTTGAGCAGCGCTTCGATCTTCATGCGCTCCTTGAACGACAGGTTCTTGGCCTTCTCCTCGAACAGGTACTGATCCAGGTCGAAGTCCTTCAGGTGCATCTTCGTGTGGAAGATGTTCTCCTGGTAGACGTTGACGTCGAACATCTCGTAACGCGACTTGATGTTCTTGGCCAGGAAGTTCTGGATCGAGTTGATCTTGTGGTCGATGAAGTGCTTCTTGCCCTTCACATCGCGGGTGAAGCCACGGACGCGGTAATCCATGATCACGATGTCCGACTCAAGGCTCTCGATCAGGTAGTTCAGGGCCTTCAGCGGGGAAATGACGCCACAGGTGGCTACGTCGATGTCCGCGCGGAACGTCGCGATGCCTTCCTGCGGATGGGTTTCCGGGTAGGTATGGACAGTGATGTGGCTCTTGTCCATGTGCGCGACCACCGCGTCGGAGATCAGCTCCTTGCCGGCCAGCTTCTTGTCGATCACCGGTTCTTCGGAGATCAGGATGGTCACCGAGGCACCCTGCGGGTCGTAGTCCTGGCGGGCCACGTTCAGGATGTTGGCACCGATGATCTCGGCGACATCGGTCAAGATTTGAGTCAGCCTGTCGGCGTTGTACTCTTCATCGATGTATTCAATGTAACGCTGACGCTCCTCTTCGGTGCGCGCGTAACACACGTCATAGATGTTGAAGCTCAGCGCCTTGGTGAGGTTGTTGAAACCCTGCAGCCTCAGGCGAGGCAACGGCTTGACCACGGCGGTCGATTCCTGTGTAAGAAGGGAAAGGGGGAATTATGGGGCAAACTGCCCCCGGGGGGAACGTGAAGACGCAAGAGTTCTGGCACACTGTTTGCCCTTAACAATTGCGCTGGTTAAGCTCCGCTATCGACCCCGTGAATCCGTTCATGCGCAGAGGGAGCGCCCCTATCGTGTCAACCGTGCGCCTAGCTAGCAGTCCACTGGCCCTGGATATCGCCACAATCGATCGTTTCCTGGCGCACAGCCACAGGCGGCGATATCCCACCCGTACCGACGTCTTCCGACCCGGTGACCCGGCGGGAACCCTGTATTACGTCATCAGCGGCTCGGTTTCGATCATGGCCGAGGAAGATGACGACCGCGAGCTTGTGCTGGGCTACTTCGGTGCCGGCGAGTTCGTCGGCGAGATGGGCCTGTTCGTTGAATCGGACCGCCGCGAGGTGATCCTGCGGACCCGCACCGCCTGCGAGCTGGCTGAAATCAGCTACGAGCGCCTGCATCAGCTGTTCCTCGGCCCGCTGTCGGCCGATGCCCCGCGCCTGCTGTACGCGCTGGGCCAGCAGATCTCCAAGCGCCTGCTCGACACCAGCCGCAAGGCCAGCCGACTGGCATTCCTGGACGTCACCGACCGGATCGTGCGCACCCTGCACGACCTGGCGCAGGAACCGGAAGCAATGAGCCACCCGCAGGGCAGCCAGCTGCGCGTCTCGCGCCAGGAACTGGCGCGCCTGGTCGGCTGCTCGCGCGAAATGGCCGGCCGCGTGCTGAAGAAGCTGCAGACCGACGGCCTGCTGCATGCCCGCGGCAAGACCGTGGTGCTGTACGGCACCCGTTGACCGTTGAGCACCCGGTGGGTGCGGACCTTGGTCCGCACTCCTTCGCGCGCTAGGCTCGGGACATGGAGCTGAGCAGCGAATTCTGGTGGTTCATCCTCATCGGCCTGGGCGCACAGCTGGTCGACGGTGCGCTGGGCATGGCCTTCGGCCTGGTGTCCTCGTCGGTGATGCTGAGCATGGGCCTGCCGCCGGCGCAGGTCAGCGCGAGCATCCACACCGCCGAAGTGTTCACCACTGGTGCCTCGGGTGTGTCGCACCTCGCAGCCGGAAATGTCGATAAACGCCTGTTCCTGCGCCTGGCCCTGCCTGGCGCGGTGGGCGGTGCCGTGGGCGCGTACGTGCTCACGCAGATTCCGGGCGAGATCATCCGGCCACTGATCTACCTGTACCTGCTGGTGCTGGCGATCATCATCCTGGCCCGCGCGGCCGGACGCTGGATGCCCAAGGGCGAGATCCGCCGGGTACCGGTGCTGGGCTTCTTCGCGGGCCTGCTCGACGCCAGCGGCGGTGGCGGCTGGGGGCCGATCGCCACGTCCACCCTGCTCGCCCGTGGTGGCCAGGCGCGTACCACGATCGGTACGGTCAATGCAGCGGAGTTCGTGGTCACGCTGACGGTGTCGGCGACCTTCCTGCTGTCGATGGGGGTGCAGCACCTGCAGATCGTCGCCGGCCTGCTGATCGGCGGCATGATGGCCGCGCCGGTGGCGGCCATCCTGGTCAAGCGGGTGCAAGAGCGCTGGGTGCTGGTGGCCGTCGGCGTGCTGGTGCTGGGGATCAGCCTGTTCCAGGTCGGGCACGCGGTGTACGGGTACCTGGGGCATTGAGCGTTTGCCGGCCAGCGGCCGGCACAACCGCGACGGAGGAGGGTAGTGCCGGCCGCTGGCCGGCAGATCCGTCATCGTGCGATGGGGTCAGGCCCCCGACGGGATCTGGCCCCGGGCTACGCCTTGTCGCCGCCCCGGTCCACGCAACCCCAGTTGAGGATGCGGGTGCCGGCCGGCAGCACGCGGCGGAAGAACGCCACCCGGCCCGGCTTCGGGTTCACCACCACCGGCGCCTTGGCCGCCAGCAGCAGCGGCAGGTCGGCGGTACTGTCGGAATAGGCGATATCGATGTCGCCATAGCCGCGCTCGCGCAGCATGCGCATCTTTTCTTCGTTGTGGCAGTGTCGGGTCGGGCCGACGCCGCCCAGCCGCGGGCCGACCTCGGTGCCGATCACCGGCACGTCCTGATGGGCCACGAAGGCCAGGATGGCGCGTGCCAGTTCCGGCGGCGCGCCGGTGGCGACCACCACGCGGTCGCCCTTGGCACGGTGCGCGGCGAACACCTCCAGCGCCTGCGGCAGCAGCTTGGCGCGCATCTGCGCCTGGTTGCGCAGCACGTAGGCGTCGATCACCTTGTTGAAGTCGCGGGCACGGTGCAGGCCGAAGCTGCCGATCCACACATAGACCGAGATGCCCGCACGGCGGGTCGGCAGCATCGCCACCATCGGCCCGGCGATCGGCGTGACCAGCAGCGCCGCCAGCATGCGCAACGGGTTGCGCTTGATCAGCGAGGCGAACAGGTGGGTGCCCGAATCGCCGTCGTAGAGAGTGTGGTCGAAGTCGAAGACCACCAGCGGCGCATCCTCGCGCGGCGTTGGATAGTGCGTTGTCATGCCGCGAAGAATAGCTGACGCAGGCCCTCGCCCGGCTCTTCCACGCGCATGAAGGCCTCGCCGACCAGGAAGGCATGGATCCCGGCATCGCGCATCAGCGCGACATCCTGCGGGCCGAGGATGCCGCTCTCGGTGACCAGCAGGCGGTCACGCGGCACGGCCTGCTGCATGTCCAGCGTGGTCTGCAGCGACACCTCGAACGTGCGCAGGTTGCGGTTGTTGATGCCGATCATCGGCGCCGGCACCTGCAGGGCGCGCTCCAGTTCATCGATGTCGTGCACTTCCACCAGCACGTCCATGCCCAGCGACAACGCCAGTTCGGACAACGTGGCCAGCTGGGTGTCGTCCAGCGCGGCCACGATCAGCAGGATGCAGTCGGCGCCCAGCACGCGTGCCTCGTACACCTGGTAGGCGTCGATCACGAAGTCCTTGCGCAGCACCGGCAGCGTGCAGGCCTCGCGCGCCTGCTGCAGGTAGGCGTCGGCGCCCTGGAAGAAATCCACGTCGGTCAGCACCGACAGGCAGCTGGCACCGCCGAACTCGTAGCTGACGGCGATGTCGGCCGGGCGGAAGTCCGGGCGGATGACGCCCTTGGACGGGCTGGCCTTCTTCACCTCGGCGATCACCGCCGGGTCGCCGTTGGCCACCGCCGCCTGCAACGCGCGCACGAAGCCACGTACCGGCGGGGCGCTGGCCACGGCGGCCTGCAGCGCCTCGAGCGGGCGCTGGGCGCGGCGCTGGGCCACTTCTTCGGCCTTGCGGGCCAGGATCGTCTGCAGGATGTCGCTCATCGTCTTCGGGTCGGTGCGGGGGGCGGTGAGGACGGCCATTATCGGCCATCGACGGGGTCAGGCTGAACCGCGCGCTCAGGCAACCAGCGCGCGGGTGGTTTCCACGTACTGCTGCAGGCGCTGGCGGGCGCTGCCGTTGGCAATGGCGGCACGGGCGCGGGCCAGGCCATCGCCGATGTCGCTGGCCACGCCGGCCACGTACAGGGCGGCGCCGGCATTCAACGCAACGATGTCCAGCGCCGGGCCGGACGCATTGTCCAGCACGGCGCGCAGCATCTGGATGGACTGCTCCGGGCCGTCCACGCGCAGGTTGCGGCTGGCCGACATGGCGATGCCGAAGTCCTCCGGGTGGATCTCGTACTCACGCACCTTGCCGTCGCGCAGCTCGCCGACCAGGGTGCCGGCGCCCAGCGAGATCTCGTCCATGTTGTCGCGGCCCCAGACCACCATGGCGCGCTCGGTGCCCAGCTCGCGCAGCACGCGGGCCTGGATGCCCACCAGATCGGGATGGAACACGCCCATCAGTACCGACGGCGCGCTGGCCGGATTGGTCAGCGGGCCAAGGATGTTGAAGATGGTGCGCACGCCCATTTCGCGGCGTACCGGCGCGACCACCTTCATCGAGGGGTGATGGATCGGCGCGAACATGAAGCCGATGCCGGTCCGGTCGATGGCGGCGGCCACCTGGTCCGGCTGCAGTTCGATCACCGCGCCCAGCGCTTCCAGCGCGTCGGCACTGCCGGACTTGGAAGACACGCTGCGGTTGCCGTGCTTGGCCACGCGCGCACCGGCGGCAGCGGCCACGAACATCGAGCAGGTGGAGATGTTGAAGGTGTGCGAGCCATCGCCACCGGTACCGACGATATCAACCAGGTTGGAGGTATCGGCCACCGGCACTGGCCGGGCGAATTCACGCATCACGGTGGCCGCCGCGGCGATCTCGTCCACAGTCTCCTTCTTCACGCGCAGGCCGGTGAGGATCGCCGCGGTCATCATCGGCGACACGTCGCCGCGCATGATCTGCCGCATCAGGTCGACCATTTCGTCGAAGAAGATTTCGCGGTGCTCGATGGTGCGATGCAGGGCTTCCTGGGGGGAGAAGCTCATGGGAATGCTCCTTGGATCAGGCCGCCGGACGCTGCAGGAAATTGCGCAGCAGCGCGTGGCCGTGTTCGGTGAGGATGGATTCGGGATGGAACTGCACGCCTTCCACCGGGAACTGGCGGTGGCGCAGGCCCATGATCTCTTCGATCGAGCCGTCCTCGTTCTCGGTCCAGGCGGTCACTTCCAGCACATCGGGCAGGCTGTTCTTGTCCACCACCAGCGAGTGGTAGCGGGTGGCCTGGTAGCGGTCGGGCAGGCCGGCGAACACGCCCTTGCCTTCATGGCGGATCGGCGAGGTCTTGCCGTGCATGATGTTGCCGGCACGGATGACGGTGCCGCCGTAGACCTGGCCGATGCCCTGATGGCCCAGGCACACGCCGAGGATCGGCGTGGTCGGGCCCAGGCGCTGGATCAATTCCAGCGACACGCCCGCTTCGTTGGGCGTGCACGGGCCAGGCGAGATGACGATGCGCTCGGGTTTCTGCGCGGCGATCTCATCCACGCTCATCGCATCATTGCGCACCACCTTCACTTCGGCGCCCAGCGTCTGCAGGTACTGCACGAGGTTGTAGGTGAAGCTGTCGTAGTTGTCGATCATCCACAACATGGTCAGGTTCCGTCGCTTATCAGGAAAATGGCGTATACGTTTTCGGTGTAGGTGATGGGGCCGGCTTCAACGGATTCGGGCTCAGCGGGCGCAGGCGCCGAGGCGGGCGCGTAGCTGCCGGTCACCGAGATCCTGTCGAGATCCCCGCCGTCTTCGCCCGGCTGCGGCCATTGCCCGGCCTGGATGCCGTAGGCGAAGTTCGGCGCCACGTCGGAGATGCTGTACAGACCGCGCAGCCGCGTGCCGTAGGCCTTGGCCAGGCCCTGCGCGGACTGGCGGGTCTGGGCTGCGGCCTCGCCCTTGAGTTCGCGCCGCAACGCCGCTTCGCCCGAGTAGGTCGGCGCCATGCTGCTGACCTGCACGTTCTCGTTGGCCTTCAACGCACCCAGGACGTCCTGCATCGCCTTCACGCTGGCAAAGCTGGCGCGCAGCTGGCGCGACACGCGGGTACCGATGAAGACCTGCCGGTTCTGCTCGTAGCGCGTCGCCGGGCCGATCCGCAGGTTGTCCGCACGCACGCTGCCCTCCACCGCCTTGTGCTGCTTGAACAGCGCCAGCACGCGGGCCACGTTGCCCTGCACGCGGCGGCGCGCCGCATCGGCATCCATGTCGGTCTCTTCGATGTTCAACTGCAGGCCGAACCGGTCCGGCATCACCGTGCGGGTGCCCTGCCCCTTCACCAGCAGGTGCGGCTGCGAGGGGATGGTATTGGCCTGCGCCCACGCAGACGGGGCCATCGTGGCCAGCAGCGACGACCACAGCAATGCGCTCAGCAGCTTCATGCGGTACTCCTTGTCTTGAATGGGAACAGCAGGAGGTGCCGCGGCGCAGGCCACGGCACGGGGAGGCTCACAGGCCCTTGGCAGCCTGGGCGACGGCACGGAACAGCGCGCGGCCCTTGTTCATCGTCTCGTCCCATTCCTTGTCCGGGTCCGAGTCGTAGACGATGCCGGCACCGGCCTGCACGTACAGGCGGCCATCCTTGATCACCGCGGTGCGGATCGCGATCGCGGTATCGGCATCGCCGTGCCAGCCGATGTAGCCGATGCTGCCGGCGTAGACATTGCGCTTGATCGGTTCCAGCTCGCGGATCACTTCCAGCGCGCGGATCTTCGGCGCGCCGCTGACCGTGCCGGCCGGGAAGGTGGCACGCAGCACGTCGGCATAGCTCAGCCCCGGCTGCAGCTGCCCGGTGACTTCGCTGACGATGTGCATGACGTGGCTGTAGCGTTCGATCACGAACTGCTCGCCCACTTCCACGGTACCGGCCCGGGACACGCGCCCGGCATCGTTGCGGCCGAGGTCGATCAGCATCAGGTGCTCGGCGCGTTCCTTCGGGTCGGCCAGCAGCTCGGCTTCCAGCGCCAGGTCCTGCTCGACGGTGGCACCGCGCGGACGGGTGCCGGCAATCGGCCGCACGGTGACTTCGCCATCCTGCAGACGCACCAGGATTTCCGGCGAGGAACCAACCACCTGCAGGTCGCCAACATCGAGGAAGTACATGTACGGCGACGGATTCAATGCACGCAGCGCACGGTACACATCCACCGGGCGCGCCTTGAACGGCACGCTCAGGCGCTGGCTCAGCACCACCTGGAAGATGTCGCCGGCGCGGATGTATTCCTTGCTGCGCTGGACCGCATCGACGAACCCTTCGCGGGTAAACCCGGAGACGAAATCCGATTCGTCCAGCACGTCGCTGTTGAGCGGCGCCGGATAGCCGGCACCCGGTGCACGCAGCTTCGCCGTCAGGGCATCCAGGCGCGCCTGGGCCTGTTCGAAGGCACCGTCGACGCGCGGGTCGGCGTGCACGATCAGGTACAGCCGGCCCTTCAGATTGTCGAACACCGCCAGCTCGTTGGAGTCCAGCAGCAGGATGTCCGGGGTGCCCAGTTCATCGCGGCCCGCCGGCGAGGCCAGGCGCGGCTCGATGTAGCCAATGCACTCGAAACCGAACCAGCCGACCAGGCCACCGGTGAAGCCCGGCAGGCCGTCCAGCTTCGGCACCGAGTGGGCGCTGCGTAGCGCCTCGACTTCGGCAAACGGGTCGGCCACCTCGCGGGTGTCCACCACCTGGCCGTCTTCGCGCACGGTCAGCGTGTGGCCATGGAAGGCGTACACGCGCCGCGCCGGCAGCCCGATGATCGAGTAACGACCAAAGCGCTCGCCGCCTTCGACGGATTCAAACAGGTAGGTATTGGGGCCGTCGGCGAGCTTCAGATAGACCGAGAGCGGCGTGTCCAGGTCGGACAGCACTTCACGGACGACGGGAATATGGGTGTGGCCTTCAGCGGCCTGCTGCTGAAACTGAGCGTGCGAGTTCAAGACGACTTTCCTTCCGGGACACAGCGTTATGGGGGCGGACGACGGCAACGGGCCACCATCGCCACCAACGGCGTGCGGAAGAAAGGGTATGCGGGGTCGTCAGGCTGGACACCCCTTGACTGTATCGCAGCTTGGTCGGCAGGGGAACCCTGGGAAACTGAACCACGGGACGGGCGGGGCCGGCCACGGGAACCGACGACGCGGACCGGTAGAGTCGACTGTTGGTCGACTTGTGCGCGTCGCGCGGGGTTTTATGCCCTCGGAACGAAAAGCAGTCGACTGACAGTCGACTCTACCCCCCCTGCCCCGCCAGCAACGGGCAACCGACCGGCAGGTGCATCCGCACCCTGCCCGGCACGCACGCGATGCGGAACTGGCGCGCCTGCACCGGCTCGCCGTCCAGGTTGAGCGTCAGCGGCCGCTCGGCTTGCACCTGCAGCCACGGCAGCCTCGCGCGCGTGGCCAATTGTTCGAGTGCGGCCTGCGTGCCCGACTTCAGCATCTGGCCGAGGGTCGCGGTGACCTCCCCTTCCAGCTCTGGCAGCACGGTGACATCCAGCAGCCCGTCGTCGATCAGGGCCTGCGGGCACAGCTGCTGGCCACCGCCGGCCTGGCGGCCATTGCCGATGCCGAGCGCGATGAAGTCGCCTTCCCAAGCGAAATCCGGGCCGGACAGGCGCGCGGTGATCGGCTCGATGCGGCCCAGCTTGGCGATGCCGGTGATCACGTAGGCCAGCCCACCCAGCATCTTCTTCAAGCCGGCATCGGTCTCCACCGTCACCTGCGTGCCGAAGCCACCACTGGCGAGGTTGGCGCACCACCAGGGCGTGCCATCGGCATCCACGCGCAACAGGTCGATGGCATGCGGCGGTGCCTGGCCGATCAGGGCGAAGGCCTCCTGGGGCCCGGTCGGGATGCCGGCAGCCGTGGCGAAATCGTTGGCGGTCCCCATCGGGATCAGCGCCAGCGAAGGCAGCGCCTGCGCCGGTTCATCGCGATGGGCCAGGGTTTCGGCCACCGCACTGAGCGTGCCGTCGCCACCGGCGGCCACGATCACGTCCACGCCATGGTCGATGGCTTCGGCAACGTAGCGCTCGGCGTCACCGTCCTCCCAGGTCACCCGTACGTCCAGCTGCACGCCCTGCCCGCGCCAGTGGCCGACGGCATCGCGCAGCTCCTCGTTGCCAGCGGATTTTCCATTGAGGATCAGGCGCCAGCGCGGGGTGGTCATGCAGAGCTTCCAGGAGAGGGGGGGCACAGGCTAGCAATCGCGCGTTCGCTGCCAGTGAACGCCAACGCTTGGGAGCCGTAGATCCACGCCATGCGTGGATGATGGTGCAGGGGAGCCGACGCGGCACCGCAACCGCGATGTCATGCAGATGTCATTGCCGGCCCGGAGAATGGAAGTCCATAGCAGGGACGACGGATGGAGGCAGGATCAGCCTCCCACGCATGCAGCGAAGCCACGCCCGTGATGGGCGTGGCTTTTTTTTGCCCGGCCGTAGATCCACGCCGTGCGTGGATGCACGTCATCTCACCCGTTGGCGAAATCGTGCAGCGCCTGGCCCTGCAGCCGGTACACGGTCCACTCGTCCTGCGGCTTCGCGCCGGCAGCGGTGTAGAACGCGATGGCCGGGGTGTTCCAGTCCAGCACCGACCACTCGAAGCGGCCGCAGCCTTCGGCCACGGCCTGGCGGGCGATGTACTTCAGCAGCGCCTTGCCAGCGCCCGCGCCACGCTTTTCCTGGCTGACATACAGGTCTTCCAGGTAGATGCCCTTGCGGCCCAGCCAGGTCGAGTAGTTGTAGAAATACACGGCGTAACCGATGGCCTCGCCACCGGCTTCGCAGATCAGGGCGCGCGCCGTGGCATCGGGTCCGAACAGGCTCTCGGCGATGCCGATCTCATCGGTCTGCACCGAGTGCTCGGCCTTCTCGTAAATGGCCAGCTCGCGGATGAAATGCAGGATCAGACCGGCATCGGCCACGGTGGCCGGGCGGATGTTCAACACGGCCACCGTGCTCATGGTTCAGCCCCGCGCCGCGGCAACGTTGGCGCGCATCTGCGCGATCACGTCCTGGTAGCTGGTCTTGGCATTGAAGATGGCCGAACCGGCGACGAAGGTATCGGCGCCAGCGGCAGCGATCTGGCCGATGTTGTCGGCCTTCACGCCACCGTCGATCTCCAGGCGGATGTCCTTGCCGCTGGCGTCGATCATCTTGCGCACGACCTTCAGCTTGTCCAGCGCCGAGGGGATGAAGGCCTGGCCGCCGAAGCCCGGATTGACCGACATCAGCAGCACCAGGTCCAGGTCCTCCAGCACCCAGTCGAGGATGTCCACCGGCGTGGCCGGATTGAGCACGATGCCCGGCTTGCAGCCCAGCGAGCGGATCAGCTGGATGGTGCGGTGCACGTGGCGGCTCGCCTCCGGATGGAAGCTGATGTAGGTGGCACCGGCCTCGGCGAAGTCCGGAATGATGCGGTCCACCGGCTCGACCATCAGGTGCACGTCGATCGGTGCGGTCACGCCGTGCTTGCGCAGCGCCTGGCAGACCATCGGGCCGATGGTCAGGTTCGGCACGTAGTGGTTGTCCATCACGTCGAAGTGGACCCAGTCCGCGCCAGCGGCGAGGACGTTGTCGACTTCCTCGCCGAGGCGGGCGAAGTTGGCGGACAGGATGGAGGGGGCGATGAGGCAGTGGGACATGGCCAGGCCTTGCAACGAGGGGAAAGGGGTCAGCGCTTGCGCAGGGTCTTGATGCGGTCGTAGGCGGCATTGATCCGCCGCGACTTCTGCTCGGCCTGCTGCTGCAGCTCCGGGGCGGCGCCGCCAAGCTTGTCGGGGTGGTACTGGGAGATCAGCTTGCGGTAGGCGCGCTCGATCTCGGCATCGGTGGCCTCGGAGGTCAGCCCCAGCTCCCGGTACGGGTTCTCCTTGTTCAGGCGGAACCAGTCCGAGTCGAAGGCGTGGCCGATCAGCAGCCCCACCACGGCGCCGAACAGCGGATTGGGCCGGAACAGCAGGGCGCCGGCGATGAATCCGAGCAGTTTTCCGTACCAGCGCATGGCGCTCCGGGGTGGACCGACGAAATGGACGCTCATTTTACGTCACAGCGGGCCCGGACCGCTTTACACTAGGCCGCCCGCTGGTCAGCGGGCCCGCCGGGTCCGTTGGGCAGCAGCCGTATCGACAACGCCCCAGGAGTGCCCGTGCCAACCACGCTGTTGCAATCCGATCTCCCCGGCCTGCCCTTGCGCCATCGCGGCAAGGTGCGTGATGTGTTCGATATCCCGCGCGAGCGGCTGCCAGCCGGAACCCCGCCGGGCGATTACCTGCTGATGGTGGCCACCGATCGCCTGTCTGCGTTCGATGTCGTGCTGCCCGACCCGATCCCGGGCAAGGGCGAGATGCTCTGCCAGGTCTCCAACTTCTGGTTCGCCAAGACCGCGCACCTGATGCCCAACCACCTGACCGGCATCGACGTGGCCAGCGTGCTGCCCGAGGGCGTGGACCCGGCCCTGTACGCCCGGCGCGCGGTGGTCACCCGCAAGCTGAAGCCGGTGCCGGTGGAAGCGATCGCGCGCGGCTACCTGATCGGCAGCGGCTGGAAGGACTACCAGCGCACCGGCAAGGTCAGCGGCATCGACCTGCCCGATGGCCTGCGCCAGGCCGAGCAGCTGCCCGAGCCGATCTTCACCCCGTCGACCAAGGCCGCCGTCGGCGACCACGACGAGAACATCGATTTCGATGCGATGGTGAAGCAGGTCGGTGCGGAACTGGCCGAGCGCGTGCGCGACGCCACCCTGCGCATCTACAAGTTCGCCGCCGATTACGCCCGCGAACGCGGCATCCTCCTGGCCGACACCAAGTTCGAGTTCGGTACCGACGCCGATGGCCGCCTGTACATCATGGACGAGATGCTGACGCCGGATTCCTCGCGTTACTGGCCGGCCGACGAGTACGAAGTGGGCACCAGCCCGCCGAGCTACGACAAGCAGTTCGTGCGCGATTACCTGGAGACGCTGGACTGGGGCAAGACCGCCCCGGGCCCGACCATCCCGGCCGAGATCATCGAGCGCACCCGCGCCAAGTACGCCGAAGCGCTGCAGCGCCTGGCCGGGATCAGCGTCGACTGATCCCCTGCGCCCCCCGGCCGGAAAGGCGGGGGGCGTTCTGAACGCGGTAGTGCCGGCCGCTGGCCGGCAACCTCAGCGAATACCTGCAGCCAGGCATGGCCGGGCTCTACTGCCGGTTGCCCGGGGTAGTGCCGGCCGCTGGCCGGCAACCTCGCGAACTCGGCTATGCTCTGGAGTGCCGGCCAGCGGCCGGCACTACCGTTGTCCGAGGAAGCGACGCAGCATGCAGACATCCACCCAGCTTGCGCGGCCGATCGACCGCTATTTCGCCAGCTACTCCGACGACCACCGCAATGTGATCAACCAGCGCATCCACGTGGTGGCGGTGCCGGCGATCCTGTGGTCGGTGGTGGCCCTGCTGTGGTGCCTGCCACCGCTGATCACCTGGTTCCAGTACGGCATCTGGTCGGCGTTGGCGATGTTCAGTGCCTGGTGCTTCTACAACAAGCTGTCGCGCCCGCTGGGCATCGGCATGCTCATCCAGTTCTTCGTGTTCGGCTGCCTGTGCCGCCTGCTGGAGGCCGAGATCGGCCTGCAGGGGCTGCGCTGGCTGGCGGCAGGGGTGTTCGTGGTGGCCTGGATCGCGCAGTTCATCGGCCACAAGTTCGAGGGCCGCAAGCCCAGCTTCCTGACTGACCTGACCTACCTGCTGATCGGCCCGGCCTGGGTGATGGCCAAGCTCTACCGCAAGCTCGACTGGCGCTACTGACCTTGCGGTGGCCGACAGTGGCCGTCGTTTCCTGAACGGGCGGATTCCGTCACCCACGCTCCACGGCGGCCCTGCCAGCCTGCGCCAGTGACTCGCTCCCCACCTCTCGCCCGTTGGCGGCAGCCCCTGTGCGACAGGGCCTGCGGTCTCCCTGCGTGGGCGTAGGGTGTCCCCCGAGGGCAAGCGGGGAGGAGCAACAGGAACGCGATGCTGCGCCGCGAAAAAAATGAATCAGCGGACGTTACATGCAGTTGATCGCCGTTCGATGGGTTTCGGCGACATTTCGCAGCCTGTTATCCTCCCTGACCTGCTCGTGAATCATGGATTCCCTGCATGCTCCCCAGCCTGCCCCTGCTGCTGGCCCTGCCGTTCCTGATGGCAGCGGCCGTTGCGGCCTTCCCCCGTAGTTCGCGCTCCACTGCTGCCTGGCTGGCGGCACTGGCGCCGTTGGGCGGGCTGGCCATCCTCGGCTGGCTGACCCCGTCGGTGCTCGACGGCCAGGTGGTCCGCACGCTGGTGCCGTGGCTGCCGCAGATCGGCCTGGACTTCACCCTGCGACTGGACGGGCTGGCCTGGATGTTCGCCGGTCTGGTGCTCGGCATCGGCGCGCTGGTGGTGCTGTATGCGCGCTACTACCTGAGCCAGCAGGACAACGCGCACCGCTTCTACTGCTACCTGCTGCTGTTCATGGGTGCCATGCTGGGCATGGTGCTGTCGGGCAACCTGCTGCTGCTGATGATCTTCTGGGAAATGACCAGCATCAGCTCGTTCCTGCTGATCGGCTTCTGGTCGCACCGCCAGGACGCGCGCGAAGGCGCACGCATGGCGCTGGTGATCACCGGCGGCGGCGGCCTGGCCCTGCTCGGTGGCGTGCTGCTGATCGGCCGCATCGTCGGCAGCTTCGACCTGGACGTGGTGCTGGCCGCTGGCGAGCAGATCCGCGCCAGCGCGCTCTATCCGTACGCACTGTTGCTGGTGCTGGCCGGCATCTTCACCAAGAGCGCGCAGTTCCCGTTCCACTTCTGGCTGCCACACGCGATGGCCGCGCCGACCCCGGTCTCGGCCTACCTGCACTCGGCCACCATGGTGAAGGCCGGCGTCTTCCTGCTGGCGCGCCTGCACCCGGTGCTGGCCGGCAGCGACCTGTTCTTCTACACGGTCAGCGGCATCGGTGCGCTCACGCTGCTGATCGGTGCCTGGAACGCGATCTTCCAGCACGACCTGAAGGGCCTGCTGGCCTATTCGACGATCTCGCACCTGGGCCTGATCACCCTGCTGTTCGGCCTGTCCACGCCGATGGCGGTAGTGGCCGGTGTGTTCCATATCCTCAACCACGCCACCTTCAAGGCCTCGCTGTTCATGGCCGCCGGCATCATCGACCACGAGACCGGTACCCGCGACATGCGCAAGCTGGGCGGGCTGCGCAGGCTGATGCCGTTCACCAGCGCGCTGGCGATCATCGCCTCGCTGGCGATGGCTGGCATCCCCCTGCTCAATGGCTTCCTGTCAAAGGAAATGCTGTTCGCCGAAGCGATCACGGCCGGGGGCCCGGGAATCATGCGCACGGCGGTGTCGATCGCTGCGCTGCTGGCTGGCGTATTCGGGGTGGCGTACAGCCTGCGCTTCGTGCACGACACCTTCTTCGGCCCCGGCCCGCACGACCTGGACCGCGTGCCCCACGAACCGCCGCGCTGGATGAAGGTGCCGGTGGAACTGCTGGTGGTGATCTGCATCGCGGTGGGCGTGGCACCGGCACTGACCGTAGCGCCGGTGCTGCACGCCGCTGCGGCCTCGATCCTCGGCGACGCCATGCCCGAGTACAGCCTGGCGGTATGGCACGGCTTCAACCTGCCGCTGGCGATGAGTGCGATCGGCGTGGTCGGCGGCGTGGCCCTGTACTTCGGCCTGCGCAAGCTGATCAACCTGCACGCCGTGACCAACGTCAGCACGGGCCGCAATGTGTTCCATGCGCAGCTGGACGCGATCTCCGCACTGGCCATGCGGCTGACCAACGGCATCGCCAACGGCAGCCTGCAGCGCATGCTGCTGGGCCTGGTGCTGGTGGCGATCGTGGCCGCCGCCGCGCCGTTCGTGGCCAACCCCGCCTCGCCGGACTGGACCAGGCCACAGCCGATCCCGCTGCTGGGCTGGGCGCTGTGGCTGGTGATGATGGCCTGCGCGGTGGCTACCCTGCGCATCTACAAGCAGCGCCTGCTGGCAGTGCTGCTGGTCGGCGGCGTCGGCCTGATGGTGGCGCTGACCTTCGTGTTCCTGTCCGCGCCCGACCTGGCCCTGACCCAGCTGCTGGTGGAGATGGTGACGCTGGTGCTGATGCTGCTGGGCATGAACTACCTGCCGGCGCAGTCCGGGCCGGAGCGGCCGCGCTGGCGCAAGCGCCGCGATGCGGTGATCGCGATCATCGCCGGTGCCGGGCTTGGCGCGCTGGCCTACTCCGCGATGACCCTGCCGCCGAACACCATGGCCGGCGAGCTGCTCGCCCGGGCGCTGCCCGAGGCCTACGGCCAGAACGTGGTCAACGTGATCCTGGTGGACTTCCGCGGCTTCGATACCTTCGGCGAGATCACCGTGTTCGGCATCGCCGCGCTGGTGGTGCATGCGCTGCTGCGGCGTACGCGGATGGCACCGGAGCAGATCATGCCCGGCCCGCCGATCAAGCTGCCGGTGCCGGCCGACCTGGCCCAGATCATGTTCCCGCTGACCCTGACCGTGTCGATCTTCCTGTTCCTGCGCGGCCACAACGCACCGGGCGGTGGCTTCATCGCCGGCCTGGTGCTGGCGGTGCCGCTGCTGATCCAGTATGTGATCCAGGGCACCGCGTCGGTGGAGTCGCGCTTCGGCTTCGACTACATCCGTTGCATCGGCATGGGCCTGCTGATCGCCCTGCTCAGCGGCAGCGCCTCGATGCTGTTCGGCGTGCCGTTCCTGACCAGCGGCCATCTCGACCTGCACCTGCCGCTGATCGGCGAGGTGCCGCTGGCCAGCGCGATTGGTTTTGACATCGGCGTCTACCTGGTGGTGTTCGGCGGCGCCATGCTGATGCTGTCGATGATGGGCACGATCAAGCCGTCGCGTACCCGCACTGCCCGCAAGGGCGAGATCGACCTGCAACGCCGTTCGGCACGCACCGGGGAGATGCACTGATGGAACTGGCCCTGGCCACCGCGATCGGCGTGCTGACCGCCATCGGCATCTACCTGCTGCTGCGTGCGCGCAGCTTCGATGTGATCCTCGGCATGACCTTCCTGTCCTATGCGACCAACCTGCTGATCTTCGCCGGTGGCCGGGTGGTGCTGGGCAAGGCGCCGGTGCTGCAGGAAGGCGTGGACAGCCACCTCGGCAACTACACCGACCCGCTGCCGCAGGCGCTGGTGCTGACCGCGATCGTGATCGCCTTCGCGATGACCGCGGTGAGCATCGTGCTGGCCATGCGCAGCCGCAGCGACAACCACAGCGACCATGTGGACGCCCACGAGCCGGACGACGACCTGCAGGATGAACGCGCGCCGCCGCGCCAGGGCGAGGACCGCGCATGAACCATCTGGTGATCCTGCCGATCCTGATTCCGCTGCTGGGTGCCGCACTGTCGCTGTTCGTCGAACACCGCCGCTATGGCCCCCGGGTGCAGCGCGCGGTGGCCTGGACCGCGCTGTCGGCGCTGGCGCTGGCGGTGGGCCTGCTGTTTGCCACCACCGCCGGCGGCGAGATCAACGTCTACCTGCTCGGCGACTGGCCGTCGCGGCTGGGCATCGCACTGGTGGCCGACCGGCTGTCGGCGTGGATGCTGCTGACCACCCTGCTGCTGGCCATCCCCTGCCTGCTGCATGCCTGTTCCGGCTGGGACCGCCGCGCCCCGCACTTCCACGCGTTGTTCCAGTTCCAACTGGTCGGCCTCAACGGGGCGTTCCTGACCGGCGACATCTTCAACCTGTTCGTGTTCTTCGAGGTGATGCTGATCGCCTCCTACGGCCTGCTGCTCAGCGGCGGTCGTGGCCTGCGCATGCGCATCGGCCTGCACTACGTGGTGTTCAACGTCACCGCCTCGACCCTGTTCCTGATCGCGCTGGGCCTGCTGTACGCCACCCTGGGTTCGCTGAACATGGCCGAGCTGTCGCAGCGCATCGCGCAGGTACCGCCGGCACAGCTGACCCTGGTGAAGGCGACGATGGGCCTGTTGCTGCTGGTGTTCTGCGCCAAGGCCGCACTGATGCCGCTCTACCTGTGGCTGCCGGAAGCCTATTCGCGCGCGCCGGCGGCGGTCGCCGCGCTGTTTGCGATCATGACCAAGGTCGGCCTGTACTCGGTGCTGCGCATCCAGATGCTGTGGTTCGGCGATGACGCAGGCGCGATGGCCGGCTATGCCCGCGACTGGCTGCTGTGGGCCGGCGTGGCGACGCTGGTGCTCGGTGGCCTGGGTGCACTGGCCGCGACCCGCCTGCGCGTCCTGATCTCGTACCTGGTGATCGTGTCGGCGGCCACGCTGTTCATCGCCTTCTCGGTGGGCACGCCGCAGGTTCTCTCGGCGGGCCTGTACTACCTGCCGCACAGCAGCTTCGTCGCCGCCGCGCTGTTCCTGATCGCCGACCTGATCCGCCGTCGTCGCGGCGGTGCCAGCGACCGCAAGGAAGTAGTGGCACCGATGCCGGGCAAGGAAACCCCAGCGGTGCTGTTCCTGATCGGGGCAGTGTCGGTGGCCGGCCTGCCGCCGCTGTCCGGCTTCCTGGCCAAGGCCGCGCTGCTGGCCGGCATGCCGGCGCAGTACACCGGGCCGGTCTGGACCGCCGTGCTGGTCAGCAGCCTGCTGGTGATCATGGGCCTGACCCGCGGCGGCATCCGCCTGTTCTGGCGCGTGCCGCCGGTCGACCCGGAGGCACCGAAGCCGCGCAAGGCTCCCCTGCGCCGGGTGGAGCTCTACGCCGCCTGCCTGTTGCTGGTCTACGGCATCGGGATGACGCTGGCCGCTGCACCGTTGATGCGCTACACCGACGCCACCGCCGCACAGCTGCTGCAACCCAGCGAGTACGTGCAGCAGCTGCGCGCGACCACGCCGGAGATCCGCCAGCCATGACTGCCCAGCGCTCCCTGTTCCGCCGCCTGATCCCCTCGCCGATGCTCAGCATCATGGTGGTGGCGTTCTGGCTGCTGATGTCCGACAGCTTCACCCTCGGCCAGATCGTGCTGGGGCTGCTGCTGGGCGTGGTGGTGCCGCTGTTCGCCGCGCGCCTGGACCGCGAGTTCGCGCGCATCGGTACGCTGCGGCCGCTGCCCAAGCTGGTGTGCGTGACCCTGTGGGACATCCTGATGTCCAACATCCGCGTCGCCCTGCAGGTGCTGGGCCCGGAAAAGAACATCCACCCGGGTTTCATCTGGCTGCCGCTGGACATCGCCAACATCCATGGCATCGCCGCGCTGACCAGCATGATCACCCTGACCCCGGGCACGGTCTCGGCCGCGCTCAGCGACGACCGCAGGTTCCTGCTGGTGCACGTGCTGCACCTGGAGGACCCCCAGGACCTGATCGATACGATCAAGCGCCGTTACGAGGCGCCGTTGATGGAGATCTTCCCATGACCGGTTTTGAAGTCATCCAGACCACCCTGGTGGTGTGCATGCACGTGGTCGGCCTGGCCATGCTGCTGGCCACCTGGCGCCTGCTGCGCGGGCCGACCGTGCCCGACCGCATTCTCGCCCTGGACACCTTGTCGGTGACCGCGATCGCCGAGCTGATGCTGTTCGGCATGTACCTCAACTCGCCGATCTATTTCGAGGCGGCCCTGATCATCGCCATGCTCGGCTTCGGCAGCACCGTGGTGCTGAGCAAGTTCGTGCTGCGCCGGGACATCGTCGAATGATCACCGCGATCCAGATCGGCCTGTCGATCCTGCTGCTGTTCGGCTGCTTCTTCATCCTGGTCGGCGCATTGGGCCTGGTGAAGCTGTCCACCTTCTTCAAGCGCCTGCACGCGCCGACCAAGGCCAGCACGCTGGGCGTGGGCTGCGTGCTGGTGTGCTCGGTGTGCTACCACATCTTCCTCGGCCAGGACCCGCAACCGCGCGAACTGCTGATTACCGTGTTCCTGTTCATCACCGCACCGATCAGCGCGCACATGATGGCCAAGGCCGCGCTGTCGCTGCTGATGGAGACCCGCCCCAGCCTGCCCGGCAACGAGCGTGCCGCCGAAGAGCAGCTGCCGCCGCCGGAACCGGCGCGGGAAGAAGACACTCCGCAGAACCGGTAGTGCCGGCCGCTGGCCGGCAGTGGCAAGGGGTCCGTCAGAGGCGATGAGGTCGCCGGCCAGCGGCCGGCACTACCTCATGCCGCGCCTACCAGCAGCAGTTCCAGCACGAACCAGCCGACGAATGCGGCCAGCAGGATGCCGCCTTCGCTGCGGCTGATCTTCAGGTCGCCGCGCAGCATCGGGTACAGCACCAGCGCGAAGGCCAGCAGCGCCGGAAGTTCCAGGCGCACGAACGAGGCCGGCAACGCCAACGGCTGCAACAGCGCCATCGCGCCGACCACCAGCAGCAGGTTGACCACGCTGGAGCCCAGCACGTGGCCGAGCACCATGTCGCCGTGCCCGCGACGGGCGGCGGCGATCGCCGCGGCCACTTCCGGCAGCGCGGTGCCGATCGCCACCGGCAGCAGGCCGACCAGCAGCGGCGTCCAGCCCAGTGCGACCGCGAAATCGGCGGCCGCCCCCACCACCAGTCGTGCGCCCCAGTACAGGGTCAGCGCAGCGATCAGCACCCGCAGCACGTTCAACGGCAGGCTGGTGCGGCTCAAGGCGGACTCGGCGATGGCGGCCTGCACCTCCTCGCTCTCGCTGCGGCCGCGGCGCAGCAGCAGCACCTGCATGACGATGAAGCCCGCCACCAGCATGCCGCCCTCCCAGCGCACCAGGCGGCCATCCAGCCCGAACAGGACCAGCAGCACGCCGGCCACCAGCAGCGACCACCACAGCACGGTCTGCAGGCGCGCGCGCAGCAGCAGGGGCGCGGCGATGGCGGCCACGGCCAGGGTCAGGCCCAGGTTGACGATGCTGCTGCCGACCGCATTGCCCAGCGCCAGCTCTGGCTGGCCCACCGCCAGCGCGCGTGCGTTGACCGCCAGTTCCGGCAGCGAGGTGGCCACCCCGAGCAGCAGCAATCCAGCGGTGAACGGGCTGGCCCCGAAACGCTGGGCCAGGCCGGACACGGCCTTGACGATGGAGTCCCCGCCCAGGGCCAGCAGCAGCAGGCCAAGCAGGAACCAGGCAATGGCAATGGCGATCATCGAGCACTCCCCCAGCAGTGGTGGCGCGATTCTACGCGTGGCCCGAGCGCATGGCTGGGCGGTGGATCAAGGATCAGCCACAGCCTTCGGCGTAATCGACCTGCGGGGTCTTGCCGACGCGCCAGGCACTGACCCGCCCATCAGCGCCGAGTGCGAAGTCGATGACCGCCCCGCCCTCCTGCGCCGGCCGCACGCGCAGGTGCTGCGCTTTCTCGTCGTACTTGTCAGGACCGACGTCCGCGCGCTCGGGGTACAGCACCTGCAGCTCGCCCAGGGTCATGCCGACCTTGCCGCCGCCCGGAGCGATGATCGCCGCGCTGCGCACGTCGTAGCGCACCAGCTTGCGTGCCTCGATCATCAGGCGAGGGTCTTCGGCGCCCTGCGGACGCAGGAAGTAGCAGCCGTCGTTGCTGTCGTCGGCCGGCAAGGGCTTGCCACTGGCGTCGGTGCCCAGTCCCTGCAGCGGCGTGCCGAAGCCGCTGCGGACCTCGGCGATGCCGGCGCCCAGCGCGGCGCCGCCGAAGCCATCCAGGCGCGCCGGGCTGTCCTTGCGGAGATCGTTCGCCGGGCGGGCCGCCAGGTCGGGATCGGTCGACTGGGCCGGCCCGGTCGCCGAGGCGGTTTCTGCCGGGGTGTCGCTGCCGCTGCCGGCGGCGCCTTGCTTGTCGGGGCCACCACTGCAGGCGGCAAGCGAAAGGAGCAACAGACCAGCAATCGGGAGGTGCTTCATCGGTGCGGTTCCCTGGCACGAAGGTAGCTGCACGCTAGCGCAGCGCGCGTGCAGGCGCTGCATTGTCATCGCCGTTTCATCGCCTTCGTTCAGGCTCGGCGTGCACCGACTTGGCTGTCCCTTCCATGCAACCGCGCAAGACCGATCTCGCCCGAACCGCGCTGCAGGCCCATCGCGCGCCGCTGGACATGCGCCAGCGCCGGTTGTTGATCCTGTGCGACGGCCAGCGCACCCTGGCCGACCTGACCGGCCTGATCGGCCAGGACGCGGCGGCCATGGTCATCCAGCTGGTGCAGGCCGGTTACCTGAGCACCGGGACCGCCGCACCGCCACCACCCGCAGCCACGGCAGCATCGGCGCCCACCACGCCGGCTGCGGCACCGGCTGCACCCGCAACCGGCAGCGAACGCCGCCGCTCGCTGGTGGCCGCGCGCATCTACGTGCTGGGGATCCTGGAGATGCAGCGCCACCCACAGGCAGCGGCCCTGTTCCGCGAACTGCAACAGGCCCGGGCCGAGAGCGATGTCCTGCAGGTACTGCAGTCTGCGATGCGGACGCTGCCCGGGCTGGCCTCGGAAGGCTATTGCCAGCGCGTGCGGCAACGCCTGCTGGAAGCGCTGCCGCTGGAGCATTGCAACGCGTTCGCCGAGGTCGTCTGAAGAAAAAGGGGACGGAGGGGATTAAGTCGTTTCAGGCACACGTGTGCTGATTGCGGCTTAATCCCCTCCGTCCCCTTTTTCGGGTCAGCGGAAGTTGTTGCGCAGGCCGTTCCAGCACTGCTGGTAATCGCCCTGGCGGTGGCCGGCAGCCAGCGCCTGTGCGGTCGGGCGGATCACCGCGCGGGTTTCGAACATGAAGGCCATGGTGTCCTTGATCACATCGGCCTTGGACAGATCCGCATTGGACGCCTTGTCGAAGGTCGGTGCGTCCGGACCGTGGCCGCTCATGCAGTTGTGCAGCGATGCCCCGCCTGGCACGAAGCCTTCGGCCTTGGCATCGTAGGCACCGTGCACCAGGCCCATGAATTCGCTGGCGATATTGCGGTGGAACCACGGCGGGCGGAACGTGTTCTGTGCCACCAGCCAGCGCGGCGGGAAGATCGCAAAGTCCATGTTGCTGGTTCCCGGCGTGTCGCTGGGCGAATGCAGCACCAGGAAGATCGACGGATCCGGGTGGTCGTAGCTGATCGAGCCAATGGTGTTGAAGCGGCGCAGGTCGTAGCGGTACGGCGCGTAATTGCCGTGCCAGGCCACCACGTCCAGTGGCGAATGGTCGATCGGCGCACGCCACAGGCGGCCCTCGAACTTGGCGATCAGCTCGAAATCGCCATCCACATCCTCGAACGCCGCGTGCGGGGTTTCGAAGTCGCGCGGGTTGGCCAGGCCATTGGAACCGATCGGGCCAAGGTCGGGCAGCTTCAGCAGCGCACCGTAGTTCTCGCAGAGGTAGCCGCGGCTCGGCCCGTCGGGCAGTTCAACGCGGAAGCGCACGCCGCGCGGGATCACCGCGATCTGCTGCGGCTCGATCTCGATCACGCCCAGTTCGGTCAGCAGGCGCAGCGCGCCCAGCTGCGGCACGATCAGCATCTCGCCATCGGCGTTGTAGAAGTAACGGCCGACCATGTCGCGGTTGGCAGCGTAGAGATGGATGCCTACACCGGCATGCGCGTCGGGCGAGCCGTTGCCGCCCATGGTGTACAGGCCCTCGACGAAGTCGGTCGGCAGTTCCGGCAGCGGCAGCGGGCTCCAGCGCAGCTGGTTCGGCGAAGCCGGCTGTGCGCCGAAATCGCACTGCAGTTGCGACTGCGCGAACGGGGTGAACTCGCCATGGGTTACCGCCGGACGGATCCGGTACAGCCAGCTGCGGCGGTTGCTTCCGCGCGGCGCGGTGAAGGCGGTGCCGGTCAGCTGTTCGGCGTACAGGCCGTGGGCCACCTTCTGCGGTGAGTTCTGCCCGACCGGCAGCGCGCCGGCGATGGCCTCGGTGGCGAACTCGTTGCCGAAACCGGACTGGTAGCCACGGGCGGTGATGGCGGGGGACATGGGGGCTCCAGAAATGGCCGGCCAGCGGCCGGCACAAGCATTCGGACAGGCACTGCCGGCGGGAAGCCGGCAGTGCCTGCAGACCTTACAGCACGCCGCGGCGGATCTGGTCGCGCTCGATGCTCTCGAACAGCGCGGTGAAGTTGCCTTCGCCGAAGCCTTCGTTGCCCTTGCGCTGGATGATCTCGAAGAAGATCGGGCCGATGCAGTTCTGGGTGAAGATCTGCAGCAGCTTGCGCTGGTGGGTTTCCGGATCGGCATCGATCAGGATCTTGTTCTTGGCCAGGCGCGCCACGTCTTCACCGTGGTTCGGCACGCGCTGGTCGATCACATCGAAGTAGGTTTCCGGCGTGTCGAGGAAATCCACGCCCTGCGCGCGCATCGCTTCGACGGTCTCGTAGATGTTCTCGGTGAAGCAGGCGATGTGCTGGATGCCCTCGCCCTTGTATGCGTCCAGGTACTCGTTGATCTGGCTCTTCGGGTCGGACGATTCGTTCAGCGGGATGCGCACGATGCCGTCCGGCGCGGTCATCGCCTTGGACACCAGGCCGGTCTTCAGGCCCTTGATGTCGAAGTAGCGGATCTCGCGGAAGTTGAACAGGCGTTCGTAGTAGTCCGACCACTGCTGCATGTTGCCGAAATACAGGTTGTGGGTCAGGTGGTCGATGAAGGTCAGGCCGAAGCCGAACGGGTGCAGGTCGGCACCGGCGATCGGCTCGTAGTCGCCGTCGTAGATGCTGCCGGCCGCGCCATAGCGGTCGACCAGGTACAGCATGCAGTCGCCGATGCCCTTGATGACCGGTGCGCTGACCGCCTTGCTGTCCGGCTTGAAGGCGATGGCTTCGGCGCCGTTGCCCAGGGCGGTCTGGTAGACCTCCTGGCCCGGCTTCTTGAAGCGGATGGCGAAGCCACAGGCACAGGGGCCGTGCTTTTCGGCGAAGTCGGCGGCGAACGAATCGGGGTCTTCATTGACCAGGAAGTTGACGTCGCCCTGGCGATAGACGGTAATCGGACGCTGCTTGTGCTTGAGCACCGCGCTGAAGCCCATCTTCCGGAAGTACGCGTGCAGCTCCTGGCCTCGGCCGGCGGGGGCGGCGAATTCGACGAACTCGAAGCCGTCGATGCCCATCGGGTTCTCGAAGGTGGTGACCTGCATGCCGGGGTTGGGATGCGAGGCGGTCGGGACTGCGGTATTCATGGCGTGGCTCCGAATCGGTACCGCATCGGTACAAACCAGGTGCGGGCAGGTTGGGACCCGGCGAGAATGCAGGGTCTGGACCCACCCCTTATAGTTACACTTGAAACCACCAGCAAGGTGCACCGCAACATGAGCCCCGCCGATCCCGCCTCGACCCGCCTGCGTGCCTCGCACGTCCTGCTCGACCTGGAACAGTTCCTGCCCTACCGGCTGAGCGTGCTGTCCAACCGGGTCAGCGGCAACATCGCCAAGCTATACGGTGATCGTTACGGTCTGGCGATTCCCGAATGGCGGGTCATCACCATCCTGGCGCTGTACCCGGGTTCCTCGGCCAGCGAGGTCTCCGACCGCACGGCAATGGACAAGGTGGCGGTCAGCCGCGCCGTGGCCCGCCTGCTGGAGCGCGGCTTCATCAAGCGCGAGACCCACGGCGACGACCGCCGCCGCTCGGTGCTGGCGCTGTCGGCGGCCGGCTTCGAGGTCTACGAGACCATCGCACCGATGGTGATCGAGATCACCCGCAAGCTGATGTCGGTGCTGAGCGAGGAGGAAGAGCAGGTGCTGGAGAAGCTGATACTGCGCCTGGCCGGCGAAGGCCTGGAGCGGATGGGCCAAGGGGTCTGAAAGAAAAAAGGGGACGGAGGGGATTAAGTCGCTTTGGGCACCAGGGCGCGGGTGCCGACCCTGGCCGGCAGCGGAACAGTGGCTGGGCGATTGTCGTCCGCCCCCCTTTGATCCGCCGGGACCCGCTCTTGTACGGGCTGTGGGCCGACCACAAGCGATGACATTGCACGCATTCACTTCCCGCGGAATCCGTCATGAAGTGTCGCCCTCGCCCGTCGGCATTTCCGCATTGGCCCGATACGACCCGTTTCCGCGAAGCTGGTGTATCGAAACGGGCTGATCCAATGAGTTCTCTTATTGGACTGTCGGTGCGTGCGGCCGGACGGTACGCGTTCAACGGGCATCAGCCCGGCCATCCACATCGAACGGCCCCGTCATGGATGACTCGCGTTCAACGTCGCCGCATGGCCAGGATTTGCTGGCCGATCTCAGAGAGCTGATCCGCGCAGCGCGCAGCAGGATGCACAGGTCCATCAACGCCGAGTTGACGCTGCTGTACTGGCGAATCGGTCGTCGCATCCATGTTGACCAGATGGCGGGGCAGCGTGCGCGTTACGGCGAGGCTCTCTTCACCCGGATCGCCAAGGCGCTGTCTGCCGAGTTCGGCACGTCCTTCGGTGAGAAGAGCCTGCGCCGGATGGTGCAGTTCTCCATCGCATTTGCAGACGAGCAGATTGTCGTATCGCTGATACGACAATTGAGCTGGACCCATTTCATCGCGCTGATCCCACTGGCGGATCCACTCAAGCGCGATTTCTATGCCCAGATGGCCGCCACCGAGGGCTGGAGTGTACGCACGCTGCGCCAGCGCATCGATTCGATGCTGTATGAGCGCACGGCACTCTCCAGCCAGCCAGAGCAGACCATCGCCGAAGAGTTGGCGGCACTGCGCGGCAACCAGCAGCTGTCTCCAGGGCTGGTACTGCGTGATCCCTACGTACTGGACTTTCTTGGCCTCAAGGACAGCTGGGACGAGCAGGACCTTGAAACCGCGATCCTTCGCGAGATGCAGGGCTTCCTGCTTGAACTTGGTACCGGCTTCAGTTTCGTCGCCCGCCAGAAGCGCATCCAGATCGACTGCGATGACTTCCACCTGGACCTGCTGTTCTACAACCGGCGCCTGCGAAGACTCATTGCCATCGAGTTGAAGATCGGCGAGTTCAAGCCGGCCTACAAGGGACAAATGGAACTCTATCTGCGCTGGCTGGACCGCTACGAACGTGAGGACGGCGAGCAGGCGCCGTTGGGCATCATCCTCTGTACAGGGAAGAAGGCGGGCCAGATTGAACTGCTGGAGCTGGATCGCTCAGGCATCCATGTTGCGGAGTACCTGACCACGCTGCCCTCCCGTGAGGTCCTGAAGCGAAGATTACAGACTGCCATGGAGCGGGCGCGGCAACAGCTGCAGACCGCGGCGCCCGGCCTCCCGTAGATCCACGCCACGCGCGGATGGCGTTCATGCTTCAGCTCAGGTGCTTGCGGCGGGCATGGATCCACGGCACCGCGAGCGCCGCGATGGCACCACCAGCGAAGCCCAGCGAAGCGGCCACCGTGGCTGCTTCGACCACCCCCGGCAGCGCCAGCGCCGCCGCCACCAACAGCAACGAAGGCAGGCCGACGAAGGTACCCAGGAAGAAGTGCCAGCGCGGCGACCAGGTGTTGAGCTGCAGCAGGCTGACCGGCTGCCAGGCGTCGGAGGCGGCGTCCTCGGCGATCTTCGCCACCGCCTTGGCCAGGTCCACCTCCGGCAGCGCGCGCCCCAGGCGGGCGGTCGCCAGCAGCTCGGCCACCGCCTCCACCGGCGGGAAGCTGGACGGCCACGCCACCGGCGCCGGCACGCCGTAGGCGGTAAGCAGCGGCACGCTCAACCACGGCGCCACCAGCGGACGCATGCGGCGGCGTCCGTGCACGCACCAGATCTGCGGCTGGCCGTGCGCGGTGACGCTGTACAGCGCCAGTTCGTTGGCCGGCGGGTAGCCGAGCATGGTCACCCGCGCTGCCAGGCTCTCCTGGCCCATCGCGCGCAGGAAGCCGGGGCGGCTGCGGCCTTCCTGCATCCACGCCAGGCCCAATGCGCCCACCAGATACGCCTCGGCGACGTCCTTGCTGCCGGCCGTGGCGCGCTCGTCACTGGCCAGGTACCAGGCCAGCGACTTGGGTTCGGCAACATCTTCCAGGCCCCAGCGGCTGTCATCGCCCAGTACGTGGCGCACCGGCAGTCGCGCGGGGGCGGTCTCGCCACGCTCGCCGGTCTGCAGGAAGGGCAGCACGCCCTGGATGAATGTGGACAGCTCGATCGCGCGCGCGCCATGGCCTTGCCATTCGGGCGGCAGCAACCCCGCCAGCTGGCCTTCGGCGGCCAGCGCATCAAGGCGCGCCTTCTGTTCGACCAGTTTCTGCACCGCGCCCTTCAGCACCACGTTGCCGGGCAGCGCGATCTGCGGCAGGCGGTGGCGTGGCGGTGCCAGGTCGACGCTGTCCTCGCCGGTACCGGCGTCATCCAGCAGGGCCTCCTGCGCGGGCAGGGTCACACCTTCGCCTGCCCCACCGTCGGCCAGCGCACCGGCAGGGTCGGGCAATCGTTCGGCGTGGTCGCTGTGCATGGGCGTTCCGGTAGGTTGCGTCGACGGGGCGTCGACTGAGGTCCTTGCCGGTAACGGCGTGCTCACGGTGAAGTTGAGACACGGATTCAGAGAGTGTGACGGGGCGCGCAGTAGATCCGCGCAAGGCGTGGATGCGCCTCAGTGCCGACCCACGGTCGACCCCTACCGCAGCTGCCGGCCAGCGGCCGGCACTACCCTACTCCGGTTTGTCCGGTGCCCACTGCTTGAGGAAGGCGTCCACCCGCGCGGGCTGGAAGGCTTCGCCCTTGCGCAGCTCAGCAGTGGCCTGCGACACCAGCAGGCCGCCATCGGCGTCCAGCACCAGCAGGTGCGGGTAGTCGCGCTCCATCACCGGAAACTGGGCAAGGAAGGCGCTGTTGGGCTGCTCGTCGCTGGCGTTGACCTTCACCCACACGTAGTGGGCATCGCGGAAGCGACGCAGGTCGCCGTTGCCTTCCACCACGTCGTCCAGCGCCCGGCAGCGCTCACAGGCGGCGTTGCCGACCTCGAGCAGGATGCGCTTCTTGCCGCGCTGGGCTTCCACCTTGGCGGTGGCCAGGTCATCGGCGGGGTCGCGCGCCGGGTCGAACTGCGCGCCGAGCCCGGCGATGGCGGCGATGTCCGCCGCCACCGGGGTATTGCCCGAGGCCACCGGTTCGCTGGGGTCAGCGACCGGTGGCTCGGTGGGGCGGGTATCCAGCGGCTGCGTGGGCTCGGCGGCGGCAGGCGGTTGCGATTGCGAACAGGCGCCGATCAGCGCCGCACAGACCACCACTACCGCAGTACCGAGCTTGCTACGCATGCCTTCTACCCTCTCATCATCATTTGACGCCGTGCATCAGCTTGTTGATCAGCGGGGCGATCAGGAACAGCACCACGCCGGAGCCGATCAGGGCCCAGAACCCGAAGGTATACCCCTTCAGGGCCGACTCGACCGTCATGCCGCCTTCACCACTGACCACGCCAGCGAAGATGCCCGACAGGTTGTTGCCGATGCCGGTGGACAGGAACCAGCCACCCATGCCGAAGCCGACCAGGCGCACCGGGGCCAGCTTGGTCACCATCGACAGGCCGATCGGCGACAGGCACAGCTCACCGACCGACTGGATGACGTAGACCATGAACAGGGTCCAGAACGGAATCTTGCCGTCCACGACCATCTGCGACAGGGCGAACATCAGCAGGGCGAAGGCGGCGCCGTTGAACAGCAGGCCCAGGCCGAACTTGCGCGGAATGGACGGATTGGCACGGCCCATGGCCACCCAGATCCAGGCGATGACCGGCGCCAGGGTGATGATCGCCACCGAGTTGACCGACTGGAACCATGCAGTGGGGAAGGTCCAGCTGCCGAACTGGCGGTTGACGATGTTCTCGGCCAGGAAGGTGAACGAGCTGCCGGCCTGTTCGAAGAACATCCAGAACATCACGTTGAAGGCGAAGATGATCAGCATGGCGATCACGCGGTCGCGCTGCACCTTGCCCTCGCGGACGCCCTCGACCAGCAGCAGCACGGCCAGGGCGGTGAACATCGCGCCCAGGATCCAGGCCAGCGCGGTGGCGCCGGTGGCCAGCAGGAAGTACGCCACCGGGATGGCGACCACGGCACCGGCGAGCACCATGATGATGCGGCCGAAGCCTTCAGCGCCGGCCGGCGGCGCGCCGATGCCCTTCAGGCCGGCACGACCGATGTAGAACCACACCAGCGAGATCAGCATGCCCACGCCCGAAGCGATGAACACGACCTTGTAGGACGGCATCGCATCGGTACCGAACACCTTGCGGGCCAGGTACTCGGTCAGCACCGGGGCGATCATCGCGCCGATGTTGATGCCCATGTAGAAGATGGTGAAGCCCGAGTCGCGGCGCTCGTCCTTCAGGCCGTACAGCTTGCCGACCATGGTCGAGATGTTCGGCTTGAACAGGCCGTTGCCGACGATGATCGTGGCCAGGCCTAGCTTGAAGATGTGCTCCTGCGGCAGCGAGATCATGAACAGGCCGGCGGCCATGATGATCGCGCCGGTCAGGATCGAGCGCTGGTAGCCCAGGACCCGGTCAGCCACGTAGCCACCGAAGATCGCCGCGGCGTACACCAGGGCCAGGTAGGCGCCATAGATGCGGCTGGCGTCGCCTTCACCGGCAGCGCTGCCGTTGTAGAACTGGGCGACGATGTACAGCACCAAGGCCCAGCGGATGCCATAGAACGCAAAGCGCTCCCAGAACTCGGTCATGAACAGCATCCACAACGGGCGCGGGTGGCCCAGCGTGGTCTTGAAGTCCGGCAGCGCCGGCTCTGGGGTGTTCGCAGTGGCGTTTAGGCTCATGCGGATTTCCTGGTTCGGTGGATGACGAGCACGTCCGCTGTGCAGTTGGAGCAACGCGCGAGGATCACCGACTTCTGGCGTTCACGTCAAATACACGCCGTTTGAGGCAGGTGCCGGCCTGCTCGCTGAACTTGCATCTGAAACGATCCAGCCAGCGGCCGGCGCCAAGCTGAATGGGGATCAGCCCAGCGCTGAGGGGGGCGCGGCCTGCAGGCTGGTGCGTACCTGGAACAGTTCGGGGAAGAAGGTCAGCTCCAGCGCCTTGGCCAGGAAGCCTACGCCGGACGAGCCGCCGGTGCCGCGCTTGAAGCCGATCACCCGCATCACCGTGCGCATGTGCCGGAATCGCCACAGCTGGAAGGCGGTCTCCAGGTCCACCAGGTCCTCGCACAGCGCGTACTCGCGCCAGTAGCGGTCGGTGTCCTGGTAGATGCGCTCGAAGACCGGCTGCAGGGCGTCGTCGGCCACATGCGGCTGGGTCCAGTCATGGGCCTCGTACACCGCCGGGACGGCATGACCGAAGCGCGCCAGGTACTTCAGGAACTCCTCGTACAGGCTCGGTGCCTCCAGCACGGTGCGCAGCTGCGCCTGCCCGGCCGGATCGTGCTCGAACACCTGCAGCATCTGCGCGTTCTTGTTGCCCAGCAGGAACTCGATGTAGCGGTACTGCAGCGACTGGAAGCCCGAGGACGGGCCCAGCACGTCGCGGAAGCCCATGTACTCGGACGGGGTCAGCGTTTCCAGCACCGACCATTGCTCGGTGAGCTGGCGCAGCACCTGCTTGCTGCGGGCCAGCACCTTGCGGCACTGCCACACCTCATCGCGCTGCAGGAAGCCGATCGCCGCACGCAGTTCGTGGCCCAGCAGCTTCAGCCACAGCTCCGAGGTCTGGTGCTGGATGATGAAGAGCATCTCGTCGTGATGCGGCGGACTGGACAACGGCTGCTGCGCGCTGAGCAGCTGGTCCAGCCGCAGGTAACCACCATAGGTCAGGCGGCCCTGCAGGTCGGTGTGGATGCCGGCTTCGAGATCGCGTTGGTTGTTGTCGACGGACATGGGTGCGGCCAGATCGGGGGCGGCAAGGGTAGCGCGTTGCCAGCCGCGCGGGCAGCCGCGCCGTCCATACCGGGGCGTGCGGTGCCCCGTGGAGCATTGGCCGATGCGGGGCCTGCGCGTGGAACCGATCGGGCCGTTGCGCCGGCGGTCAGCCAGAGGCGTATTCTGATGCTTTGCAGCAACGACTGAATACGTTGTTGTTATTGGCCCCCCACCCGCCGGCAGGGGTAAAACAGGGCGTTGCCGTGTTGCGGCGCAGGAAGGCTATTCCGTACGCGTTCCTTAACATGGCGATTCATATCATTTGTAACTTCTCTGTCGAAGGTGCAGTACGCAATGACGGTTGCCGCTGAATTCAAGATCGAATACCTGCAGTATCTGGACGCGGACGGCAAGCTCGTCCGCGATGACCTGCCCGCGTCGCTGCGCGACCCCAAGGTCCTGGTACCGCTGTTCAAGCAGATGCTGTTCGTACGCACGTTCGACAGCAAGTCCATCGCGCTGCAGCGCACCGGCAAGCTGGGCACCTATGCCGCCTGCCTGGGCCATGAAGCCGCGCACGTGGGCATCGGCGCGGCGATGCAGAAGGACGACGTGTTCGCGCCTTCGTACCGCGAGTATGGCGCGATGTTCATGCGGGGCGTGCGCCCGCACGACGTGCTGATGTACTGGGGCGGCGACGAACGCGGCAACGATTACGGCGGCAACGCGGCCAAGGACTTCCCGTTCTGCGTGCCGATTTCCACCCAGTGCCTGCATGCCGCCGGTGCCGCGCTGAAGTTCAAGCTCAACAAGGAACCGCAGATCGCCGTGGCCGTGTGTGGCGATGGCGGCAGCTCCAAGACCGACTTCTACGCGGCACTGAATTCGGCCGGCGCCTACAAGCTCCCGCTGATCCTGTGCATCGTCAACAACGGCTGGGCCATCTCGGTCCCGCGTTCGGCCCAGACCGGTGCCGAGACGCTGGCACAGAAGGGCCTGGCCGGCGGCCTGCACTGCCTGCAGGTGGACGGCAACGACCTGATCGCCGTGCTGGCGGCGATGGAGCAGGCGCGCGAGCGTGCGCTGGCCGGCGACGGTGGCACGGTGCTGGAACTGATGACCTACCGCCTGTCCGACCACACCACCGCCGACGACGCGCGCCGCTACCGCGACGACGCCGAAGTGAAGGATGCCTGGCAGCGCGAGCCGATGCTGCGCCTGCGCAAGTACCTGATCAACGCCGGCGTGTGGAGCGAGGAAGAAGAAGCCACCTGGACCGCCGAGTGCGGCGCGCGCGTGGACGAGGAAGTGAACCTGTACCTCAATACGCCGGTGCAGCCGGTCGAGGCGATGTTCGACTTCCTGTATGCCGATCCGCCGCCGGACCTGCTGGCCCAGCGTGCCCAGGCGATCGCCCTGGAGAAGCGCCATGGATGAGATCAAGAACAACGCGCCCGGCGCGCACACCAACGCCGCCGACAGCGCTGCTGTCGCGCGCGGAGATGACAGCATGACCACCACCCCGATCACCCTCATCGAAGCCATCACCCAAGCGCTGGCCTGGGAGCTGGAACATGACCCGTCGGTGCTGGTGCTGGGCGAAGACGTGGGCGTCAACGGCGGCGTGTTCCGCGCCACCGCCGGTCTGCAGCAGCGCTTCGGCTCGGACCGCATCCTCGACACCCCGCTGGACGAGACCACCATCGCCGGCCTGACCATCGGCCTGGCCGCACAGGGAATGAAGCCGGTGGCCGAAGCCCAGTTCGACGGCTTCATGTACCCGATGGTCGACCATATCGTCTGCCACGCCGCGCGCCTGCGCTACCGCACCCGTGGCCGCCTGCACTGCCCGATGGTGCTGCGCGTGCCGTGGGGCGGCGGCATCCGCGCGCCGGAACACCACAGCGAAGCCAACGAGGCGATCTTCACCAACGTGCCGGGCCTGCGCGTGGTGCTGCCGTCGTCGCCGCAGCGCGCCTACGGCCTGCTGCTGGCCGCGATCCGCGAACCGGATCCGGTGATCTACATGGAGCCCAAGCGCATCTACCGCCAGTACAAGGAAGTGGTCGTCAACGACGGTGAAGCCCTGCCGCTGGACGTCTGCTTCGTGCTGCGCGACGGCACCGACGTGACCCTGGTGACCTGGGGCGCGCAGGTGAAGGAAGCGCTGGAAGCGGCCGACAAGCTGGCCGGCGAAGGCATCAGTGCCGAAGTCATCGACGTGGCCACGCTGCGTCCGCTGGACTTCGCCACCATTGCCGAGTCGGTGGCCAAGACCGGCCGCTGCGTGATCGTGCAGGAGGCCCCGAAGACGGCGGGCTTCGGCGCCGAGATCGCCGCGCGCCTGGCCGAGGAATCGATCTACGACCTGCTGGCCCCGGTCGAGCGCGTCACTGGCTACGACACCCACATTCCGCTGTTCCGCCTGGAAATGAAGTACCTGCCGAGCGTCGAGCGGATCGTGGCTGCGGCCAAGCGCGCGGTGGCGGCCGGCTGACATGCGGGCCCGCCTTCTGGGGGCTTACCGCAGCCAGTATCCCAACCCGCTCCGGTTCCACACCGGCCAGATCGTCGAAGTAGGTGTCCGTGACGAGGAATGGCCGGCGTTTGCCTGGGTACGCACCAACGATGGGCGCGCTGGATGGGCGCCCATCGCCTGGTTGCAGCTGCTGGACGAGGGTCGCGCCGAAGCCCTGTGCGACTACGACGCCCGCGAGCTGGATGTGGAAAGCGGCGAGATGGTGAAGCTTCATCACGAACACGGCGGGTGGTGGTGGTCCGAGCGCGCCAATGGCGCGACGGGTTGGCTGCCGGCCCGCGAACTGGAACTGCTGGAAGAGAACTGCAAATGAGCCAGATCAAGAACTTCAACCTGCCCGACCTGGGCGAAGGCCTGCCGGACGCGACCATCGTCGAGTGGTTCGTCAAGGAAGGCGATGTGATCAAGCTGGACGAGCCGCTGGTCTCGATGGAGACCGCCAAGGCCGTGGTGGAAGTGCCCTCGCCGTTCTCCGGCAAGGTGCTGAAGCTGTCCGGCGGTGCCGGCGACATCATCCCGACCGGCTCGGTGCTGGCCAGCTTCGAGCTGGACCCGAACCTGCCGCAGCGCGCCGATGGCCAGGACACCGGCCACAGCCATGGCCACGCAGCACCGGCCGCGCCGACGGCCGCACCGACCCCGCCGCCGCTGCCGGCTGCGGCCGCTCCGGTTGCCGCCGAGGACGCCAAGCCCGCCGCGGCCGAGCGTGATGACGCCGGCACCGTGGTCGGCGCCATGCAGAGCTCCAATGCCGTGCATGCCGAACAGGCGCTGGCCGTCGGTGGCGTCAAGGCCGTGCCGGCCGTGCGTGCGATGGCGCGCAAGCTGGGCGTGGACCTGAGCCGCGTGGCCGCCACCGGCACCGATGGCGCGGTGACCATGACCGACGTCAAGCAGGCCGCCGCCAACGGCACCGCCAAGCTCGGCGCTGCTCCGGCGCCGGTTGCCGCCGCCGCGTATGCCGCGCCGGTCCCCGCGCAGGTGTCCGCCCCGGTGCAGAGCGAAGCCCGTACCCCGCTGTCTGCCGCCGGCAAGCCGATGCGCACCCAGCCGCCGGGCGTGGTCGCCAAGGGCCAGCCGGAACCGCTGAAGGGCGTGCGCCGCAACATGGCCCGCGTGATGGCCGATGCGCACAGCAAGGTCGTGCCGACCACGCTGAACGACGACGCCGACATCCACGCCTGGCTGCCCGGCAACGACGTCACCGCCCGCCTGGTGCGCGCCATCGTCGTTGCCGCACAGAAGGTGCCGGCGATGAACGCCTGGTTCGACGGCGAAGCACTGACCCGCACCCTGCACGCGCAGGTGGACATCGGCATCGCCGTGGACACCGACGACGGCCTGTTCGTGCCGGCCCTGCGCAATGCCGACATGCTCGATGCACGCGGCATCCGCGAAGGCGTCAACCGCCTGCGCGAGCAGGTGGAATCGCGTTCGATCGCCGCCTCGGAACTGAGCGGCTACACCATCTCGCTGTCCAACTTCGGCATGTTCGCCGGCCGCTACGCGACCCCGGTCGTGGTGCCGCCGTGCGTGGCCATCGTCGGTGCCGGCCGTGCCCGCCACCAGATGACCCCGGTGATGGGCGGCGTGGAAGCGCACAAGGTGATCCCGCTGTCGGTCACCTTCGACCACCGCGCAGCCACCGGCGGTGAAGCCGCCCGCTTCCTGCGCGCGATGATGGACGACCTGGCGCTGGCCAGCTGATCGGCCACCACCTGTGAAACACGAACGCCGGGCATTGCCCGGCGTTTTTTTATGCCCGCTCTACAGAATGCATGCGATCAATCGCGCGCGACCATGCCCTCGGCGCGGCTGTACACACGCAGGCGGTGCCCATCCGGGTCTGCCCCGACGAAAGTGTGGCCGAATTCCAATGTCACCGGCGCCTGCAGGATCTCCACGCCGAGTGCACGCCACGCATCGTGCAGCTGCTGCACGACCTCCGGGTTGGGCACAACCATCGCCAGTTCGGCGGCACCGGCCTGCGCGGACACCGGCGGTTGCACGTCATCGCGTTGCCACAGGCCGAGTGCGGCGCCATCGCCGAGCAGGAACAGGGCAAAGCCGGGCGACTGCTCCACCGGCGGCTTGCCGAGGATGCCGCTGTAGAAAGTGGCGCTGGCGGTAACGTCGCGCACGTACTGCAGTAGGGTGCTGGGCTTGAACATGGGGAAGCTCCGTTGTTGGGAGCGATCATGGTGGTACGGCCCTGCTGGCAGATTCTGTCAGCAGCGTCGAGCGTGCTCGACTGCTGCTCGCGAAGATCAAAGGCGGCCGAGCAAGCTCGACCCCTACCAGGAGCAAAGTGCGAAGGCCGCCCTCCCCCAGAGGCAGGAAGCTGAACGCAGAAGCAGTCGAGCGGGCCCGATGCTACGAACGATCCAGCCAGTCCGGCGCGATGCCCTGTGCCTTCTGCCAGCGCCGCAGCAGGGTGGCACGCGGCACCCGATAGTGCTCCTCCAGCACCCGCACCTGGCGGATGCGGTCCAGCCGGAAGTGGCGGAAATCCTCGCGGCGCTCACACCAGGCCGCCAGCATCGGCACTTCATCGAAGTAGCCCAGCGCGAACGGCCAGACGATCCGTTCGCTGCGCTGGCCCTGCGCGTCCTGGTAGCCGAACTGCAGGCGCTGCTGCGCACCCACGGCTTCGCGCACGGCCTGCAGGCGTGCAGCCGGCACCTTGGCCGCAGCACGCGATGGGCCAACGCGCAGGCCGCTGTCACGCAGGGCCTCGCGGCGCGCCACGGGCAATACGTGCGCGATGCGCGCCAGGGCGTCACGTGCAGCCTCGGCCAGCGCCGGCTCGGTGCGCGCCGCGACCCAACGCAGTCCCAGCACCAGCGCGTCGATCTCGGCCGGTGGCAGGGTCATCGGCGGCAGGGTATCGCTGGGGGCCAGCAGGTAACCGACGCCGGCCTCGCCGCGCAGGTCGGCGCCCTGCTCGCGCAGGGTTTCGATATCGCGGTACAGCGTGCGCAGGCTGATACCCAGCGCATCGGCCAGCGCCTGCCCCGCCACTGGTCGCCGATGGCGGCGCAGCAGCTGCTGCAGCTGGTTCAGGCGGAGCGCACGCGACATCAGCCGACCAGCGCGCGGGATGCCACCACGTGTTCGCCCGGATGCGGGGCCAGTGCGGCCTCGACCAGCGCCCGGGCGATCTCACCCGCCGGATTGATCCGCCATGACCGCGGCAGCACTGGTCCCAGCGCGCCCAGCACCGACAGCGCCCATCGCTCTCCGCGCCGGACTTCGTTGCGTTCGCCGCCGATCAAGCCCGGCCGGACCAGGGTCAAAGAGGCAAAACCCAGCGCACGCAGATCACGTTCCAGCTCGCCCTTGACCCGGCTGTAGAAGATCAGTGACTGCGGATTGGCACCGGCGGCGGAATTCAGTGCGAAGGCGCGGGCGCCCTCGGCCCGGGCAAGACGGGCAAACGCCATCGGGTAGCCGTGGTCGATGCGACGGAAGGCTTCCCGGCTGCCGGCCTGGGCCAGGGTACTGCCCAGCGCGCAGATCACCGCGTCCACGCGGGCCCACGCCGGTGCATCGGGCAGCGCATCGAACTGCAGCACCGGCGCGTGCAGCTTCGGATCACGCAGCGCCAGCGGCCGTCGGGTGGGCGCCACGACGGCGCGGCAGCGCGGGTCATCCAGCAACATCGGCAGGACCTGCCCACCGACCAGGCCGGTCGCCCCCAGCAGCATCACGCGCATCCCCACCTCCACTACGGCATCCTGTCGCCCATCCTAGCCGTTCAAGCCCTCGGCGGCCGCGCCGATATGCTGGAACCAGACCCTGCCAGCCCCAGGATTCGCTCGATGACGGACCAGCCCGATCCCCGCCCTGCACCCGGCACCGGCCTTGGGCCGCCGGCACGCGTGCGCGCGGCGGCGGACGACGGCCGGGGTGATCGTGTGGTGCTGCAGGGCGGCGGTGGCGTGGCGCTGCAGCAGCTGTTCGCCGGGGCCGACGCGCCGGAGCCCCTGCTGGCCGCGTTCGCCAACGGCATGGCCACCCTGCCCGGCGAACTGGGCGACATGGGTGACCGCCTGCAATCGGCGCAGGCCAGTGCCGATTGGCCGCGTTACGGGCGCGCGATGCGGCAGCTGATCGACAAGTACATCCGCACCATCGAGCAGCATTCCCCGGACGGGCAGCCGGAAAGCCTGCGCCTGTCCGAGCAGCTGCGGCTGCTGTTGGGCGGCGCGGTGGTGGCGCTGCTGCAGCATGACCCGGACCTGCGCGAGCAGGCACAGGCGCTGGCCGTGCGCCTGCGCCAGTGGCAACCGGGTACCGCCCTGGAGCCGATCGAGCAGGGGGTGCGCGAGCTTGGCCACCAGGTCGGCGTGCGCGCCGAGAGCTGGCAGGAGCAGCAGGCGCTGCTGCTGGAGCTGTTCGCGCTGCTGCTGGAGAACGTGAGCGAGCTGCTGGATGACCGCAGCTGGCTGCAGGGCCAGATCGCCGCAGTACAGCAACTGCTGGACGGGCCGTTGGAAGCCGAAGCGGTCGAGCGCACCCGCGCCGAACTGCGCGAAGTGATCTACAAGCAGGGCCTGCTGCGCCAGGGCATCGACGATTCGAAGGCGGCCATGCGCGGGTTGATGGGCGAGTTCATCGAGCGCATGGATGGCATGGCCACCAGTACCGGCGAATACCATGACCGCATCGGCAGCTACGCGCTGCAGCTGCGCGAGGCACGCAGCATCGCCGACCTCAACCAGCTGCTGCAGGACGTGATGCGCGACACCGGCAAGGTGCAGCAGCAGGCCGCACAGGCCCGCGATCATCTGGCCAACGCGCGGCTGGAGGTGGAACGTGCAGAGCAGCGCATTGCCGAGCTGGAGCAGGAGCTGCGGGCTGCGGGTGACCTGGCGCGCATCGATCCACTGACCCAGGCGCTGAACCGCCGTGGCCTGGATGAACTGCTGCAGCGCGAGCTGGCCCGTGCCGCACGCAACAACGCCCCCCTGGGCGTGGCGGTGATCGACCTGGACGATTTCCACCAGACCAACGATGCACACGGCCATGCCGGTGGCGACGCGCTGCTGCAGCACCTGGTGGCCGTGTGCAAGCTGCTGCTGCGGGCGACCGATGGCATCGCACGGCTGGGCGGCGACGAGTTCGTGCTGGTACTGCCGGAAACCCAGGCGGCCGACAGCATGGCCACCGTGCAGCGCCTGCAGCGCTCGCTGGCCCATCGCGTGCTGACCGTGCAGGACCGCCGCGTGCCGGTGCACTTCAGCGCCGGCCTGTCGCAATGGCAGCCCGGCGATGATGCCGAGGCCCTGCTGCGGCGTGCGGATGACGCGTTGTATGCGGCCAAGCGACAGGGCAAGAACCGCGTGCAGGCAGGGTGATCGTGGAATGGAGCCAGATCCCTTTCCCAACGGAAAAGGCATCTGACCCCGAGGGTCCACGGGCTTACTTACCGCGCAGCTTCTGGAAGCCGGTCACTGCCGCCAGCACGATGGCACCGGCGATGATGCCCACCACCATGTTGCCGACCGCACTGACCAGCCAGCCCCACTGGCCCTGGCCGCCCAGCGCCTGCACCGCGTGGTGCAGCGCCGGCACGTTGTGGACCAGGATGCCGCCGCCGACCAGGAACATGGCGATGGTGCCGGCCACCGACAGGAACTTCATCAGCCACGGTGCCGAGGCCACCAGACCACGACCGAAGGCGGCGATGGCGCCGCCTTTGCGCGACAGGTACAGGCCGACGTCGTCGAGCTTGACGATGCCGGCCACCAGTCCGTAGACGAACACCGTCATCGCCAGCGCCACCACGGCCAGGGTGATCACCTGGTTGGTGAACGGAGCGGTGGCGACCACGCCCAGGGTCAGCACGATGATCTCGGCCGACAGGATGAAGTCGGTGCGGATCGCGCCCTTCACCTTGTCCTTCTCCCACGCGACCATGTCCACCTGCGCGTCGGCCAGCGCCTTGCGCCGCTCGGCCAGGCGCTCGGCATCGTCCTCGGAGGAATGCAGGAAACGATGCGCCAGCTTCTCCACGCCCTCAAAGCACAGGAAAGCACCGCCGATCATCATCAGCGGCACGATCAGCGGCACGTTCCAGCCACGGCCGTGCAGCCAGGCTTCCAGCGCACTGATCGCCAGTGCCGCCGGCACCAGGATCACCTTGTTGAGCAGCGAGCCCTTGGCCACCGCCCACACCACCGGCAGTTCGCGGTTGGCATTGACCCCGGTGACCTGCTGCGCGTTCAGCGCCAGATCGTCGCCGAGCACGCCGGCGGTCTTTTTCGCCGCGACCTTGGTCAGGACCGAGACATCGTCGAGCAGGGTGGCGATGTCGTCGAGCAGGGCGAACAGGCTGGCACCGGCCATGGGGCGTCCAAGAAAGGGGATGAGCGGATTCTGACCGATCCGGTGTGGACTGCGGAAGACGCCGGATTCACCGCATGCCCACCGCCGCCCGGCGACACTGGGAAACCCGGTAGTACCTGCCGCTGGCCGGCTGCCGCACAGTTTCGGACATTGCCGGCCAACGGCTGGCGCTACCTGTCTTCGTCGCATGGGAGTCCCGCTTGAGCAATCCGTCCGCCGCCAATGGCAATCCCCCGCTGGTCAAGGGCATGAACCGGCGCAGCCAGATCCTGCGCCTGCTGATGCGCTATCGCCACTCGGGCGTGTTCTCGGGCATGAACCTGGATGCGGCAAGCAGCCAGGCCGACGTGCCCGCCGACGGCAATCCGGAGCAGTTCGTCAGCGACCTGGAAGCCCTGGGGCCGACCTTCGTCAAGCTGGGCCAGATGCTGTCCACGCGGCCGGACATGGTGCCGGTGGAGTTCGCCACGGCGCTGGAGCGCATGCAGGAGAAGGTGGCGCCAATCCCCGTCGAGCGCATCCACGCGATCATCGAGCAGGAACTGGGCGTAGGGGTGAACAAGCTGTTTGCCTCGTTCGATCCCGAGCCGTTGGGCTGTGCGTCGATCGCGCAGGTGCATCGCGCGGTGCTGCACGATGGCCGCCAGGTGGCGGTGAAAGTGCAGAAGCCCGAAGTGGCCGCGCAGCTGCGCTCGGACCTGGAGGCACTGCGCAGCTTCGCGCTGGCCGCCGACCACTTGACCCAGGTCGGCCGCCGCGTGCGGTTGCGCGACTGGCTCAACGAGTTCGCCAAGACCCTGATGCAGGAGCTGGATTACCACGCCGAGGCCGAAAACCTGGCGCGCTTCGGACGGCACCTGCGGCCGTTCCGCCGGCTGTGGGTGCCGCAGCCGATCTGGGACTACAGCAGCCAGCGCGTGCTGACGATGGAGCTTGCCACCGGCGTGCGCGTGGATGCGATCTCCGGCGTACGCCGCACCGAGCAGGACATGGACCCGTTGGCGGCCGCGCTGATCCGCGGCTACCTGGACCAGATCTTCGTGCATGGCGAGATCCATGCAGACCCGCACCCGGGCAACCTGCGGGTGATGCCCGATGGCCGGCTGGCGATCTTCGACCTGGGCATGGTCGCGCACATGCCACCGCGCCTGCGCGAGCGTCTGCTGAAGATCCTGTTCGCGGCGGTCGACGGCCGTGGCGAGGAAGTGGCCGATGACCTGATCAGCATCAGCACGCGGCTGGAGGCCTTCGATGAAGAGCGCTACCTGCGCGAAACCGGCCAGCTGATCGCGCGCTATGCGGCCAGTGGCAGCTTCTCCGAAGGCCGCGTGGTGCTGGACATGGTGCGCATCGCCACGGCCTGCGGCCTGCGCACCCCGCCGGAATTGAGCCTGCTGGGCAAAGCACTGCTCAACCTGGAAACGGTGTGCCGGCTGCTGGCACCGGAGCTGGATACCCGCCGCATCGTCGAGCGCCAGCTGCAGCACGTGATGCGCGCGCGCCTGAAGAAGTCGCTGTCCGCGGCCAACATCGCCAGCGAAGCGATGGAAATGCAGCAGCTGCTGCGCGATGGCCCCCGCAAGCTGTCGGACATCATGGCGCTGCTGGCCGAGAACCGCCTGCAGATGAAGGTGACCGGGCTGGAAGAATCACGGCTGATGGAAAACCTGCAGAAGATCGCCAACCGCGTGGCGGCCGGCATCATCAGCGCAGCACTGATCATGGCCGCCGCGCTGATGATGAAGATCGACACGGGCTGGCACCTGTTCGGCTATCCCCTCATCGCGCTGGTGCTGCTGATGATCGGCGTGGTGCTGGGCCTGGGCATCGTGACCAGTGCATTGCTGTTTGATCGTCGTGCACGCGCACGCGAGGAGCGCGGGCACCGCTAGTGTATTGGCGAAACAGCCGTATTCATGCGTTTTTTAATGCAATCCAACGCAGCATTTCACGCTCGTTTTACCTTGTGAGCGCCATTGCGCGCGCGTCATTTCAACAAACATTTCAGTCAGGTTCGTGCATGCACTATCGGGTCATCGGCCTGTCATCTGCATGTGCTTGCGGCAGCGCCGGTCGGATGGACACGCGTCGGTACGACGTCCATCACCACCACCCCGTCACTGCCGAAGCTGCCTATGCTCTGGATACTGCTGCTGTCGTTGTTGCTGCTGTGCTGGTTGTTCCTCGCCTCCGACCGGTGGGTGTGGTGGAAGGCCGGTGCGTTTTCGCTGCTGCTGCTCCTGCTCAGCGCGTGGTGGCTGATCGACAAGCTGTCCGGTGACGGGCTCAACGCCGCCACCCTGTACCACCTCGGCGCCGACATGGAAGGCGCCGGTATCGCAGACTTCAAGGGCTACATCGCCGGCTTCGTGGTGCTTGCGCTGGTCTCGCTGCTGCCGCTGTTTGCCACGCGGGTGAAGCGCTGGCGCCGGCCGGGCCACGGTGGCGGCTGGTTTGCCGGCTTCGCCGTTGTCTGGATCGCAACGATCCTGATCAGCCCACTGGCCCGCGATGGCCAGCGCCTCTACCAGCAGCTGCGCCCGGTCGATTTCGCCCGCATCGCCCCCGAGTACCAGGTGCCGACGCAGCCGCTGCAGCACCCGCGCAACATCGTCTGGATCTACGGTGAAAGCCTGGAACGCACCTACCTGGACGAAGCCGTGTTTCCCGGGCTGATGCCCAACCTCCACCGCCTCGCCAGCCAGTCGCTGGATGTGCGGGGCCTGGCCTCGGCCGAAGGCAGTGGCTGGACCATCGCCGGCCTGGTCTCATCGATGTGCGGCGTGCCGCTGACCACTTCGCAGGGCGATGAAAACAGCATGGACCGCATGGGCAGTTTCCTGCCCAAGGCGGTGTGCCTGGGCGACTACCTGAAGCAACAGGGCTACACCAACCATTATCTGGGCGGCGCCAACGGCCAGTTCGCCGGCAAGGGCCAGTTCCTGGCCAGCCATGGCTTCGACGAAGTGCATGACCTGGCGTGGTTCAAGCAGCAGAAGAAGATCGGCCGCATCCACTACTCGGCCTGGGGCGTGCACGACGACGTGCTGCTCGATACCGCCTACCAGCGCTTCGAGCAGCTCTCGCGTGCCGGTTCTCCGTTCATGCTGACCACGCTGACCATGGACACCCACCATCCGGCGGGACACCTGCCGGTATCGTGCAAGGGCGAGCGCTACCAGAGCGGCTACGGCAACATCGGCCTGCTCAATGCACTCAAGTGCACCGACCGGCTGATCTCGCAGCTGGTCGAGCGCATCCAGGCCAGTCCGTATGGCAAGGACACGCTGATCGTGATCGCCTCCGACCACCTGGCGATGCCCAACGACCTCAGCCACGTGCTGGCCAAGCAGAAGCGCGAGAACCTGCTGCTGTTCCTCGGCGAGGGCGTGGCGCCGCGCCAGCTGGCGGTGGACGACGGTTCGACACTGGATTCCGGCGCCACCCTGCTCAGCCTGCTGGACCCGAAACTGCGGACCATGGGCTTTGGCCGCTCGCTGCTGGATGAAACGCGCGCGCCGAGTGCCAGCGTGGCCGCGCGCCGCGACGGCGGCCGCGACTACCCGCAGTACCTGGCGTTCGCCCGTTCGCTGTGGCTGGGCGAACCGACCCGCGAACTGAAGATCGATGGCGATGACCAGGTCGTGGTTGGCCTGCAGCACGTGCAGCCACCGGTGCTGCTGGAGTACGACAAGGACTGGGGGCTGAAGTCGGTATATCTGGAAAATACCTCGCGCCAGTTCGATGACGCGGATCCGGACAACACGCTGGCCTATGTTGATCGCTGCACCGCGTTCGAGGACGGCTCGGCCGACGGCGACTGGTGTGCGCTGCTCGTCAACCGCGACAACGGCATCAAGCTGTACCGCGACGACGACCTGCGCGGTGGCATCGCGGTGGATGCACCGCTTGATGCATTCCAGGGCCCGCGCCCGAGCGTGCGCCAGGCGCACATGATTACCCAGAAGGGGCGCCGCACCCGCGCCGGCCAGTACATGCTGCAGCTGGTGGCGAGCACGCGCCCGGATCGTGGTTTCTGGATCGAAGCGGTGTCCTCGCAGCGCAAGGTGGTGCTGGCCCAGCAGTGGGTGCAGCCTGATGCCAACGGCAAGATCAACGTCTCCTTCGGGCTGGACCACGAAGTGGATGATCTGGAAATCCGCGCGTGGCTGAACCATGCCGAGAAGCTGGCAGTGGATACGTTCGCCCTGGTGCCGTCGCGCAGCCGACCACGGGGGTAAGGGTTCCTGGCAGGGCTGCGCCCTGCACCCGCGGTAGTGCCGGCCGCTGGCCGGCACGCTCCGGACCCACCCCGCCCTCGACAGCGTTCCGCGATCTGCCGGATGCTCGTGGGGTCAGATCCGTTTTCCGGAGGCAAACGGATCTGACCCCAGCACACTGTTGCTGCTGAGCTTGCCGGCCAGCGGCCGGCACTACTGCGGGTCGCGGGTGATGTGGATATCGGTCGGCGTCGACAACGGGATGTTCCGCTCGGCCAGGATCTGCAGCAGGCTGAAGTACAGATCGCTGCGGGTGGCATAGACCTGTCGCGGGCTGGCCACGTAGGCGAAGCTGTTGATGGTGATCTGGCCCCCGCCGATGCTGTCGATGTACACCGTCGGCGCGGGCTGCTTCAGCACATTGGTATGTGCGCCGTAGGCCTCCAGCAGCGCCTCGCGCAGGGAGCCGACATCGGTACTGGGCGGCACCGCGAACTGGATCTGGATGCGGCCCTGGTTGTTGCCCATCGTCATGTTGCGCACGGTCTTGGTGACCAGCTCGGAGTTGGGCACGATCAACGTCGACTTGTCGCCCACCTGGATCTCGGTCGAACGCAGGCTGATGCGGCGGATGTCGCCCTCCTGGTCGCCCAGCTTCACCCAATCACCGATCTTCACCGGCCGCTCGGCCAGCAGGATCAGGCCGGAGACGAAGTTCTGGGTGATCACCTGCAGGCCGAAACCAATACCCACCGACAGCGCGCTGACCAGCAACGCGAGCTTGCTCAGCTGCAGGCCCATGGCCGACAGCGCCCAGATCACCGCGATGATGATGCCCACGTAACGGGCAACGGTACTCACCGAATTGCGTGCACCCAGGTCCAGCTCGGTCTTGGGCAGGTAGGTGTCGGTCAGCCAGCGCTGGACCAGCTGGGTGATGGCCAGGCCGGCCAGCAGCACCAGCACCGCCAGCACGATCCGCACTGGCTCCAGTTTGGTGCCACCGACATCGAATCCCGAGGTGAACAGCGAAAAGAAGCGCTCGACCACCGCACCGATGTTGCCGAACGGCGCCACCAGCGCCAGCAGTGCCAGCAGCACCACGATCGTGCGCAGCGCGGCCGACAGCAGCACGCCGGCCTGTTCCAGCCGCGACACGCTCAGGCCGGTGCTGAGCAGGATGGTCTGGCCGACCTTGCTGTCGGCGTTGAGCATCCAGGTGCTCAGGTCATCGACGAACTTGAACAGCAGGGTCGCGGCCAGCACCACGATGCTGCCGCCGATCAGCTGCTGGTTCACGAACTTGGCAAGATTCAGGTAGCCCAGCAGGGTCGCGACGATGGCCGCCACCACCGCGATGTTGCCCGCCACCCGCGCCAGCACCAGCCAGCTGCTGCGCCGCACCGGCGTGCTTGCCCCGAGGCCGTCGGCCTGCGCCTCCAGCTTGGCTTCGGCCTCGGCGGTCTGCCGGCGGTGCAGGCGCGCCAGGGTCACCAGCATGGCCATGATCAGGCCGAGGTAGGTCAGGGCAATCAGGCCGTCCAGCGCAACGGTGGTGACGTCGCTGGTGCGCGTGGCCTGATCGAGCGCGACCAGCACCGTACTCAGCCAGGCCAGCGCCGCCGCGCCCCAGGCGTACTTGCGCAGCTTCAGCGCGGCGGTGTCATCCAGGTTCAACAGCCGCCATGACGGGCGCTTGGGCACCAGCATGCAGGCACTGAGCGCGGCAATGAAGGCCGCGCGGAAGGTGGCGGTCTCCAGGCCGTCCGCCACCACCTGCAACCGTGGCGCGATCCCGTCGATGGCATCCAGTGCCGCCATCAGCACCACCACGGCATAGCCCGGCAGCAGCGTGCCCACCAGCAACAGCCACATGGCCAGGCCGGAGCGGCGCAGGCGGCCGTCAGGGGCGCGCTCGGACGCGGCAAACCGCCGCCCCAGCGCGCGCAGCCACAGCCGCAGCGGGAACATCATCACCAGCGCAGCCAGCAGGCCCAGCAGCGGCGTGCCCCATCCATGGCTGCGGATGCCGGCGGCCAGCGCATCGCGTCCCTGCTGGGCCAACGGCGCAACGCGGGCGATATCGATCGGCAGGCGCTCGGCCACCTTGCTCCACAACGCCGGCGACAGCGGCGAGGCGACCTTCTGGCCCAGCTCTTCAGTACGTTGCGCGGTGCGCTGCTGCTCGATATCGGTGGCCAACTGCTGCGCGCGCACGGCAGTGGCCTTGGCCTGCACCACCGAAGCGGCCAGGCCGTCGCGTTGCTTGGTGAGGCTGCGCCGTTGCGCCGCCAGCTCCGGCGGCTCAGTGGCCCCCTCGGCCGGCGTGCCCAGCTGCACCAACTGCTCGTTGAGGCGGTCCAGCTGTGGCTGCAGTGCCTTTTCCAGCGCCTCGGCGTCGCGCCGTGCCTGCGAGGCATTCTCGGACAGCATCGCCAGTGTCTCGGTGGCTTCCGCATCGCCACGCTTGCGCTCGACGTCCTTCAGGCTCGCATCGATGTCCGCCAGCTGCTGCTTCGGCGTAGGGTCCTCATCCTGCGCCAGTACGGGTGCGGACAGCAGGAAGGCAGTGCACAGCAGCAGGACCCACCAGGGCCCCCGTGCACGGATCGATCGCAGGAAGAAAGACACGCCAGACACACCGGTTCGCGCGGACCACCGCGCCTGCGCGCGACTATACGGCAGAGGCGGTAAAGGACGGATGCGCGGCAGCAGCGGCCTCGGGCCGCTCGACCGCCCCATCGGCAGTCCTCAGTACTTCAGGCGCAGCTCTTCCACCGTCGGCTGTTGCAGCGCATACCAGTCCTGGAACTCCTCCTCGGTGATCTCATCGGGCGCATACACCGCCACCGGATGCCAGTCATGATCGGTCGGCAATGGCTGGCGCGGGCCGGCACGCAGGCTGTAGCTGACGCCCTCGTAGTCGACCAGGTCATCGACCTGCGGCCACTGTTCGCGCGCGAACGCGGATTCACTCTTCAACAGGATCACCTGGTACATCGGCACCTCCACCTCGGTTGGATCAGGGAAACACGGCGCTGGCGGCAGGATACCGCCGCGCCGGTGACAACGTGCACGCCGCCGGGGCGACGCAACGTTCTGGACGTGGCCATCGCCCCGGCTTCACCCGCCCATGGCAGGGCCATCGGCATCGTGGAGGCCCACCCCCGCCCCGACTGCCGATGACCGACCACCCGCCGCTGAAGACCGTCGCCGACCTCAAGCTGCCGCGCTACCTGGGCACCTGGTACGAGATCGCACGCCTGCCGATGCGCCACGAGCCGGAAGGCTGCACCGACGTATCGGCGCACTACACCCTGCTCGACAACGGCAATGTCGGCGTCACCAACCGCTGCCGCATGGATGGCGAGATCGAAGAAGCTACCGGCGAGGCCTGTGCCGTCGACAACGACAGCGCGCGGCTGGAGGTCAGCTTCCTGCCCAAGGGCCTGCGCTGGCTGCCGTTCGCCAAGGGCGACTACTGGGTGATCCAGGTCGCCCCGGACTACAGCGTGTCGCTGGTCGGCAGCCCGGACCGCAAGTACCTGTGGCTGCTGGCGCGCGAGCCGCGCCTGGATGCGACCGTGCAGGACCATTATCTGGCCGCAGCGCGCCTGCAGGGCTTCGATCTGTCCGAACTGATCCAGACCCCGCACACCGGCCACCCCACCGCCTGAGCACCTGTCGCATGGACCTGAAAAGTGGCTACCCCTGGTGGGCGGTACGCAACGGGCTGCTGCAGGCCTTTCCCCCGCTGGAGCAGGATCTGCGCTGCGACGTGCTGGTGGTCGGTGGCGGCATCACCGGTGCGCTGATCGCCGACGCGCTGTCCCACCACGGCCACGAGGTGGCCGTGATCGAGCAGCGCGACATCGGCTGGGGCAGCACGGCCGCGAGCACCGCGCTGCTGCAGTACGAGATCGACACCCACCTGCTGGAACTGGCCCAGCGCTATGGCAAGGACGCTGCCGCCCTGGCCTACCTGGCCTGTGCCGATGCAATCCCGGCACTGGGTGAAGTGGCGCGTGGGCTGAAGGACGTGGATTTCCGGCAGATGGACAGCCTGTACCTGGCCAGCCGGCGGCGCGACGTGCCGCGCCTGATGGCCGAGGGTGCTGCGCGCCGTGATATCGGACTGGACGCCCGCTGGCTGGACCGGGAGGCGCTGCGCGAACGCTTCGACGTGGATGCGGGCGGCGCCCTGCTGACCCGCCAGGCGGCCCGGGTCGACCCCTACCGCCTCACCTACGGCCTGCTCCAGCGGCTGCGTCGCCGCGGTGGCCACGTGCACGACCGCACCGTGCTGCACACGCTCAAGCCCGGCGCTCAGGGCGTAACCGCGATGACCGAGGCCGGCGCCACGGTCCGTGCCCGCCACGTGGTCCTGGCCATGGGCTACGCCAACCAGCGCTGGCTGGAACAGCGGGTCGCGCGCAACCGCAGCAGCTATGCCTTCATCACCGATCCGATCGATGCGGACGTACTGGGCCGGCTGCAGCGCGCGATGGTGTGGGAGAGCGCACGCCCGTACCTGTACCTGCGCGTCACCGGTGACCGCCGCCTGCTGGTGGGTGGCCTGGACGACGCCATCGATATCCCGGCGCGGCGCGACCGGCGCGTGCAGCGCAAGGCCGACAAGCTGATGGATCAGCTCCTGCACTGGTTCCCGCGCCTGGACCCGGTGCCCGCCTTTTCCTGGGCCGGCACCTTCGCCGAAACCGCCGACGGCCTGCCCTTCTTCGGCCCGCACGCGCAGTGGGGGCCGCGGGTCCATTTCGCCATGGCCTACGGCGGCAACGGCATCACTTATTCGATGATCGGCGCCCAGCTGCTGCGGGCCCGGATCGAGCGGCGCAGGCATGCGCTGGAAGGGCTGTTCGGGTTCGGGCGGTTGTGACCTGCAGCCGGCCGCGGCCGGCTCTACCCCAATCCGGCGCCGACAGGCATCATTCAAGCAACCCCTGCTAGCGTCGGCCTGTACCGCCGCGTGTTGCGTGGCCACCTGTCCGCTGGAGCGCCGTCATGATCCGCCCCCTGACCCTGCTGCTGTGCCTGGCCCTGCCGGGAACCGTGCTGGCCCAGTCCGCCGCTGGCGCCACTGCGCCGCAGGCCGCTGGCCTGGACCTGACGCTGCCGCAGGCGCCGATGCGCTACCTCAACGACCCGGCCCTGCAGCAGGACCCGCCCGGCACCTATTACGGTGACAAGAGCGGCCCGCGCGTACACGACGATGCGAAGATCGCCGACGTGACCGACGACAAGGTCAAGGTGTCCGGCAGCTTCACCACCGGCATCGGCTATTCGAAGAACGGTGGCAACAGCCACTACAACGCGGCCACGCTGAACCTGAGCAAGAACTACACCACCGATGAGGGCAAGACCCATGGGGTCAACCTCAACATCCACGTGAGTGAGGGCAAGGGCCCGGGCTTCTTCGGCCCGTATGGCGGCTACTACGGCCGCGGCCCGGGCTGGGATTACCCGCCGCCGTACGGCTGGTAAGCCCCGCGCCAGGCCTGGGCCGACCAAGGTCGGCTGCTACCGCTGCGTACGCTTGGTAGGTGTCGACCTTGCATGTGCCGTGCCGGCCTGCGGCCGGCCCCTTCCCGCGCGCGAATCAATCCAGCCAGCCATCGCGCTCGCTGTGCAGGATGCGGCCGTCGTAGCCGCTCAGGCGCACTTCCACCTTCTGGTTGCGGGCATTGCGGGCTTCCAGCGACCAGGTCGCCCCGTCGCGCTCCAGCGAATGGATCTCGCGCAGGCCATGCGCCTGTGCGCGTGCCAGTACCTGCTCGGTGGTCAGCAGCGTACGGCCGCTGTGCTCATCGAAGATCTCGCCGGTCTTCGGGTCCACGTAGACCTCGCTGAAGCGGCCATCGGCACGGCTCACGTCGGCCTCCCACAGGCCGTCATCGCGTTCGATCTCGTGGATCTGGGTGTAGCCGGCTTTGCGCAGGGTCTGTTCGACCTGGGCCATGCCCAGCGGTGCGGCCTGTGCGGCCGGTGCAATGGCCAGCAGGGCAACGGTGGCGAGGGTGAGCGACTTCAACATGGGGGTTCTCCTGTTCGTATTCGTGGCCGGACCATCCCGGCAACGCCACGATGCATGCCACGGCTAACAGCGCCTTAGCCGTGGCTGTTAGCCGGCTGTTAGTCATCCGCGCCACACTCGCGCCTGTACCCCTCTTTCCTTACGTACCCGCATGCTCGCCACCCTGCCCCTGCTGCTGGCCCTGGCCAACGCCCCGACCGCCGCCGCGCCCGTGCAGGACCCGGCGCAGCAGGTCGCGCGCCGCGCCGTGCAGCAGGGCCGCTACGTGCCGCTGGAAAGCGTGGTGCGCGATGCGCTCAAGCGCTACCCGGGCCAGCTGCTGGAAGTGGAGCTGGACGACGGCGTCTACGAAGTGGAGATCCTGCGCGGCGACGGCGTGGTGGTGGAGCTGGACTATGATGCGCGCAGCGGAAAGCTGCTGAAGACGGAGCTCGACGACTGATGCGCATCCTGTTGGCCGAAGACGATGCCGCACTGGCACAACGGTTGGTGCCGCTGCTGGAGCAGGCTGGTTATGTGGTGGAGGTGGTTGCCGATGGTCGCCAGGCCGAGGAGATCGGCCAGATCGAAGACCTGCAGGCCGCCATCGTCGACCTCGGTCTGCCCGGGCTGGACGGACTGAGCGTGATCGAGCGCTGGCGCGGCAATGGCCGCAGCTTTCCGGTGCTGGTACTGACCGCGCGCGGGCGCTGGCACGACAAACTGGCCGGCTTCGACGCCGGTGCCGACGATTACCTCACCAAGCCATTCCAGGCCGACGAACTGGTGCTGCGCCTGCGCGCCCTGATCCGCCGCAGCCATGGCCACGCCAGCCCGCGCCTGCACTGCGGCCCGCTGCAGCTGGACGTCAATGCCGGCCGCTTTGAACTGGATGGGCAGGCGCTGCCCCTCAGCCCGCAGGAGTTCCGTCTGCTCAGCTATTTCATCCACCACAGTGGGCAGGTGATCGGCCGCGACCGCTTGGGCGAACAGGTGTTCGACGGCGGCCATGACCCGGACTCCAACGCCTTGGACGTGCTGCTCGGACGAGTTCGCCGCAAGCTCGGCATCGACCTGATCCAGACCGTGCGCGGCCAGGGCTGGCGGCTGGCCGCGCCATGAAGCGGCAACCGTCGCTGCGACGGCGCCTGCTGCTGGCCGGCGGCGTCGGCCTGCTGCTGGTCTCGCTGCTGGCCAGCGCGCTGTTGGGCGAGCTGTTCAAGCGCAGTGCGCGCGACCGCCTCGACCACGAACTGCAGCAGGACATGCTGACCCTGCTGGCACAGGCCGAAGTGGATGCGGACGGGCAGCTGCGCCTGCGCCAGGAACCCAATGACGCACGCTTCCAGCGCGTGTTCTCCGGTGCCTACTGGCAGATCGCCGGTGCCGATGGCCGCGTGCTGCTGCAGTCACGCTCGCTGTGGGATGAATGCCTACCGACACCGGCTGCCGGTCCGGCCACGCGCAACCTGCCCGGACCGTTGCAGCAATCCCTGCGCGCACGCGTGCAGCAGGTGCGCCTGCCACGCGCCAGCGAACCGTTCGTAGCCGTGGTCGCCACCGATCGCAGCGCGCTGGATGCCGATGTCGCCGCGTTCCGCAAGCGCACCGCCATCGCCCTGGGCCTGCTGGTCGCGGCGTGGCTGGCGGTGCTGGGCAGCCAGGTGCGCTTCGGCCTGCGCCCGCTGCATCGCCTCGGTGCGCAGCTGGAACAGGTACGGCGCGGCGATGCGCAGCGCATCGATACGCAGGGACTGGGCGCGGAGGTCGCACCGCTGGGTGAAGAACTCAACGCGCTGCTGGACCACCAGCAGCGCATGGTCGCGCGTGCGCGCACCAGTGCACAGGATCTGGCGCATGCGCTGAAGACACCACTGAGCGTATTGGCCACCGAGGCCGACGGCGACGGTACGCACTGGCGCGCCACCGTGCGCGAGCAGAGCGCACGCATGCAGGCCAGTGTCGACCGTTACCTGGCTGCAGGACTGGCCGCCGACCATCGCCAGCGCGCCGACGTGGCCGCTGTCGCGCAGGCGCTGTGCCAATTGATGGCACGCGTGCATGGCGAGCGCAGCATTGCGTTCACGGCGGAAGGCATCGACCCGGCGTTGCAATTCGCCGGTGCCAGTGCGGATCTGGAGGAGATGCTGGGCAACCTGTTGGACAACGCCGGGCGCTGGGCGCAACAGCAGGTCACTGTCGAAGCGGAAACCAGCGAAGGGCAGCTACGCATCGAAGTGCGCGACGACGGTCCCGGCCTGGCTGCAGACGCCCTGGAACAGGTCACCCAGCGCGGCGTGCGGCTGGATGAGCGCGAGGGCAGCAGTGGATTGGGGTTGGCGATCGTGGGGGACATCGCCGCCAGTTATGGCGGGCGCCTGGCGCTGGAGAATGCACAGCCGGGATTGCGTGCAACCTTGTGGTTGCCGGTGGCGTGACGCAGCCAACCCAACGGTGGGTAGTGCCGGCCGCTGGCCGGCAACGAAGCCGGCCAGCGGCCGGCTCTACCAGGCGGCAATCCGACCGGTCGCCGTACACCCGGTAGGCGTCGGCATTGGCCAACCTGACGATGGGTAGTGCCGGCCGCTGGCCGGCAACCACGCGATCACCGGGGACACCCTGCGAAAGCCGGCCAGCGGCCGGCTCTACCAAGCGGCAACCGACCGGTCGCCGTACGCCCGGTAGGCGTCGACATTGGCCAACCTAGCGATGGGTAGTGCCGGCCGCTGGCCGGCAGCCACGTGATCACTGGGAACACCCTGCGGAAGCCGGCCAGCGGCCGGCTCTACCGAGCGGCAATCCGACCGGTCGCCGTACGCCCAGTAGGCGTCGACATTGGCCAACCTAGCGATGGGTAGTGCCGGCCGCTGGCCGGCAGCCACGTGATCACCGGGAAC